>NZ_JBHSFK010000051.1:0-82028 GCF_042653945.1 Streptomyces vulcanius
GGGTGGGTGGGCAAAGGGGGGTCTGGGGGCGGAGCCCCCGGGGGGGCGCCTTCTGGACAACCGAGACGGGTGGGAGGGTGGGAAGAGCAGGGGCAGCGCCAGCAGGGCCGACGTCGCGCCGACACACAGGACCGCCGTGAGGCCCAGCGCGTCGACGGTACGCCCACCGGTGAACGCCCCGAGGGCGATCGCGGTGTTGAAGACACCGGCGAGCAACGCGGACAACGGCTCACGCGCCTGCGGCACCGCGGCCGACAGCCAGGTCTGGGCGGACACGGAGACACCGCCGTAGACCAGGCCCCAGAGGATGAGCAGGGCGGCGGAGGCACCGGCGGAAGCCCTGGCGGGCACGAGGAGGAGAACGACGGTGCCGAGCCCGGCCGCTATGACGACCAGCGTGCGCCGCGGAGACCGCGCGGCGAGGACGCCCCCGGCGAACGTACCGACGACGCCCGCGAGACCGTAGCCGAGAAGCAGCATGCCGATCTGCCCGGAGCCGAGTCCGGGCACGCGTTCCAGGACCGGCCGCACGTAGGTGTACGCCGCGAAGTGGCCGACGACCAGCACCGCCACCGCGCCCACCCCGCGCCGTACCCGGGAGTCGCCCGCGAGCCGCCGCAACTCCCCCAGCCGGACGGGCTGTTCGGCAGGGAGCGGCGGAAGGGCGAGGGCCAGTGCCAGGGCGGTCACGGCCGCCAGGACGGCGAGCGCGGCGAACGCCCACCGCCAGCCGGCGAGCGCGCCCAGGAGCGTGCCGGCCGGGATCCCGAGGACCGAGGCGACGGCGATCCCGCTGAAGACGACGGAGGTGGCCCGTCCGACCGAGGCCGCCGGAACGAGCCGTACGGCGAGCCCGGCGGCGAGCGCCCACACCCCGCCGATGCAGATCCCGACCAGCGCGCGGGCGGCGAGCAGGACCGCGATGTCGGTGGCGAGGGCGGAGAGGAGATCGGCGGCGCCGAGCAGGAGCAGTAACGCGCACAGCACCCGGCGCCGGTCGGCCCGCCGTACGGCGACCGGCAGCAGCGGCGCGGCGACGGCGGCGACCAGTCCGGGCAGGGTGAGCGTGAGCCCGGCGGTGCCCGCGGAGACGTCCAGCCCGTCGTCGAGGGGGGTGAGCAGTCCGACGGGCAGCATCTCGGTGGAGACGACGGAGAAGGTGGCACCGCCGAGAGCGAGCACGCCGGCCCAGGGCCGGGACGGTACGGAGAAGAGGTCCGGGGAGACAGCGGCGGGGGGCGAGGTGGAAGGCATGGTTCCACCATTCAGCCCCGAAGACCCGCCGTCCCACCCCCGTCCCGCAGACCGGACCGCGCGACCGCCGGGTATCCGCGCCTCCGGCCGCCAGGAACGTCGTCGCCCCACGCACCCCTCCCGTGGAAGGATGGCGCAACCCACACATAACGAGGAGATGACCGCGTGCCTGGCACAAACCTGACTCGCGAAGAGGCGCAGCAGCGGGCGAAGCTGCTCACCGTTGACTCGTACGAGATCGATCTCGACCTCTCCGGAGCGCAGGAGGGCGGCACCTACAGGTCCGTGACGACGGTGCGCTTCGATGTCGCGGAGGGCGGAGCCGAGTCGTTCATCGACCTGGTGGCGCCGGCCGTCCACGAGGTCACCCTCAACGGCGACCCGCTCGACCCGGCCGAGGTCTTCAAGGACTCCCGGATCGCGCTGCCGGGCCTGCTTCAGGGCCGTAACGTCCTGCGGGTCGTGGCGGACTGCGCGTACACCAACACGGGTGAGGGCCTGCACCGGTTCGTCGACCCGGTGGACGAACAGGCGTACCTGTACACCCAGTTCGAGGTGCCGGACGCGCGCCGGGTGTTCGCGAGCTTCGAGCAGCCGGACCTGAAGGCCGCCTTCCAGTTCACGGTGAAGGCACCGAGCGGCTGGACGGTCGTCTCCAACTCCCCGACGCCGGAGCCCAAGGACGACGTCTGGGCCTTCGAGCCGACGCCG
This sequence comes from Streptomyces vulcanius, assembly GCF_042653945.1. Lineage (NCBI taxonomy): Bacteria > Bacillati > Actinomycetota > Actinomycetes > Kitasatosporales > Streptomycetaceae > Streptomyces > Streptomyces vulcanius. Next base: position 1,966 of record NZ_JBHSFK010000051.1, read on the forward strand.
AGGATCTCCTCGTACATCACGGCTCTCGTCGTGGGCCCGTACCACAGCGTCCACAGCGTGTACGAGAAGGACGGGCAGAGCGTCCCCCTCGGCATCTACTGCCGGCCCTCCCTCGCGGAGTTCCTCGACTCGGACGCGATCTTCGAGGTCACCCGGCAGGGCTTCGACTGGTTCCAGGAGAAGTTCGACTACGCGTACCCGTTCAAGAAGTACGACCAGCTGTTCGTGCCGGAGTTCAACGCGGGCGCGATGGAGAACGCGGGCGCGGTGACGATCCGCGACCAGTACGTGTTCCGGTCCAAGGTGACCGACGCCGCGTACGAGGTGCGTGCCGAGACGATCCTGCACGAGCTGGCCCACATGTGGTTCGGCGACCTGGTCACCATGGAGTGGTGGAACGACCTGTGGCTGAACGAGTCGTTCGCCACGTACACCTCCATCGCGTGCCAGGCGTACGCCCCGCAGTCGCGCTGGCCGCACTCGTGGACGACGTTCGCCAACTCCATGAAGACGTGGGCGTACCGGCAGGACCAGCTGCCCTCCACCCACCCGATCATGGCGGAGATCCGCGACCTCGACGACGTGCTCGTCAACTTCGACGGCATCACCTACGCCAAGGGCGCGTCCGTCCTCAAGCAGCTCGTCGCGTACGTCGGAATGGACGAGTTCTTCACGGGCGTGCAGGCGTACTTCAAGCGCCATGCCTACGGCAACACGCGTCTGTCGGACCTCCTGGGCGCGCTGGAGGAGACCTCCGGCCGCGATCTGAAGGCCTGGTCGAAGGCGTGGCTGGAGACGGCGGGCATCAACATCCTCCGCCCCGAGATCGAGACGGACGCCGACGGTGTCATCACGTCCTTCGCGATCCGCCAGGAGGCCCCCGCCCTCCCCGCCGGCGCCAAGGGCGAGCCGACCCTCCGCCCGCACCGCATCGCCGTCGGCCTGTACGACCTCGACGAGGACAGCGGCAAGCTGCTGCGCGGCGAGCGTGTGGAGCTGGACGTCGACGGCGCGCTGACCGCCGTACCGCAACTGGTCGGCAAGCGCCGTCCGGACGTCGTCCTGCTCAACGACGACGACCTCTCGTACGCGAAGGTCCGCCTCGACGAGCAGTCCCTCGCGTTCGTCACCGACCACCTCGGCGACTTCGAGTCCTCGCTCCCCCGCGCCCTGTGCTGGGCGTCGGCCTGGGACATGACCCGGGACGCCGAACTGCCCACCCGCGACTACCTGTCCCTGGTGCTGTCCGGCATCGGCAAGGAGTCCGACATCGGGGTGGTCCAGTCGCTGCACCGTCAGGTCAAGCTCGCCATCGACCTGTACGGCGCCCCGGCCACCCGTGAGGCCCTCCTCACCCGCTGGACCGACGCCACCCTGGCCCATCTGCGGTCCGCGGCCCCCGGCAGCGACCACCAGCTGGCCTGGGCCCGCGCGTTCGCCGCGACCGCCCGTACGCCGGAGCAGCTGGACCTCCTGGAGGCCCTGCTCGACAACACGCAGACCGTCGAGGGGCTCGCCGTCGACACCGAGCTGCGCTGGGCCTTCGTCCAGCGGCTCACAGCGGTCGGCCGGTTCGACGAGGCGGAGATCGCCGCCGAGTACGAGCGCGACAGGACCGCCGCCGGCGAGCGCCACGCGGCGACCGCCCGTGCCTCCCGCCCGTCGCCGGAGGCCAAGGCGGAGGCGTGGGCGTCGGTCGTCGAGGACGACAAGCTGCCCAACGCCGTCCAGGAGGCCGTCATCGGCGGCTTCGTCCAGACCGACCAGCGTGAGCTGCTGGCCCCTTACGCGGACCGGTACTTCGCCGTCGTCAAGGACATCTGGGACTCCCGTTCGCACGAGATCGCCCAGCAGATCGCCGTCGGCCTCTACCCGACGATCCACGTCTCCCGCGAGACCCTGGACAGGACGGACGCCTGGCTGTCCGCCGCCGAGCCGAACGCCTCCCTGCGCCGCCTCGTCTCCGAGTCCCGCGCGGGCGTGGAGCGCGCACTGCGGGCCCAGGCGGCCGACGCCTCGTAGTCGTCCGTACGGTGACATGGGCGCCCGGTGACACACCGGGCGCCCTTTCACGGGCAGATCTGGTGCACTCTGTGCGCGCCTTCGAGGGCAACTCCCGTCCCTGGAACGGCGTTTCACCTGGGCATGTGCTGGAGCGTGGCCGGACGGCGACGGAGGTGATCCGGACCGGAAGATCTCTTCTGGCCGAGGATGTCCGCACGACACCTCGTACGCCCCGAAGGGATCAGCCTTGCGTCAGAACAAGCGCGCCTTGACCCGCCGTACCGTCCTCGAAGCGGCCGGTCTCGCGGCCGGCGCCGCTGTCAGCGTCCCCGTCCTCGCCTCGGCCGCCCAGGCGGAGCCCTCGACACGGACACGGCGGGTTCCCCGTACCCGGGCGAAGACGTTCTCGGGTGCCGCGGCGCGGTCCGTGGAGTCGGCCTTCCCCGTCGAGTTCGTCGGGGTCACCTGGACCGGGGCGCAGCGGGGTGCCGCCATCAGACTGCTCGACCAGGACGGCAAGGCCGGCGCGTGGCAGACCCTGAAGCCGGTCTGCGCGGCCGGGGCCGACGGGGACGCCGGGGACCCTGCGAAGAGCGCGAGCGTGCTGGTGCCCGTCGGCGGGGCCTCCGGTTACGAACTCCGGATGCCGGACGGCGCGACCGACGTACGTTCCACCGCCATCGACACGGTCAACGGCCCGACCTTCGACGTCACCGTGAAGACCGACACCGCGTCGTTCCGGGGCGTCGAGTACATCACCCGGGCGGGTTGGGGCGCCGACGAGTCCCTCCGCTTCAAGGCCGACGGCACCGAGAACTCGCCGCAGACCTACTACCCGGCCCAGACCCTCACCGTGCACCACACGGCGGGCGCCAACGGCGACACCGACCCGGCCGCCACCATCCGCGCGTACTACTACCTGCACGCGATCACGAACGACTGGGGCGACATCGGCTACCACTTCCTCATCGACGAGGCGGGTCTCGTCTACGAGGGCCGCTACACGGGCACCGACGGCATCCCGGCCCACAACGCCGACGGCAAGATGGTCACCGCCTTCCACACGTCCGGCTTCAACTCGGGCAACCTCGGCATCGCGGTGCTCGGCACCTTCGAGAGCCAGGCCCCGACCGCCGCGGCCGGCGCGTCGCTGACCAGGCTTCTCGCGGCCCTGTCCGACTACCACGACCTCGACCCCAAGGCCGCCGTCACCTTCGTCAACCCCGTCAACGGCGTCACCAAGGACGTCCAGATGATCAGCGGCCACCGCGACTGGCTCGCCACCGACTGCCCCGGCACAACCCTCTACGGCAACCTCCCCGACCTCCGCAAGGCGGTAGCGACAGCCCGCTCCACCACCTGAGAGGCCCGCACACACACCAAAAGGCGCCGCCTCCGCACGCCCCGCCGCCTGGACGGAGTGCAGCGCGTCCGCGGCGCTAGTGTGGCGGGTGTGAGCAATGGCGTCAGCGTGTCGGTTTCTGTCTTCGGTGTTCTCGCCAGCCTGCTGTTCCTTTTGGTCGGGGTGCGTGAGTTCCGGCCGGGGGTGGCCGGGCTCGTCGTCCTCAGCGCTGTCTGCGCGCTCGTACGGGATGTAAGGGCTCTTCGGCGGTGAGAGACGTCTGGCCTCGCGTCCGCTGGGTAGGGCTGCGGTAGCCGATGCCGTACCCGCACAAGGAGGCCATCGTGATCGCACCGGTCCGTTCCAAACGCCCGGCGGAGCCCTTCGACCAGCTCGCGGAAGCCCCGCTGAGCTCGGAAGGCGCTTCCGCCGAACCCCCGCTGACCAGCGAACCCCCACTCCCTGATGCCGAGCCCCTGACCAGTGAACCGCCGCTCGCCGCCGCGGACCCCGACTCCACGAGGCCGTAGATGACCGAACCCCTCGGCGAGGAGCTCGCCCGGCTCGCCGCGCTGCACGGTGTCGCCGTTTCCTACCAGCCCTCCCCGGACCGCACGGTCACCGCCTCCGCCGCCGCGGTGACCGGCGTTCTGGCCGCCCTCGGTGTCGACGCCGGTACGCCGGAAGCCGTCCGGGCCGCGCTCGACGCGAGGGAGGGTGAACTGCGGGAACGGCTGCTGCCGCCGACCGTGGTCCAGTGGAGCGGCAGCCCGTGCGAGGCGCTCGCCGCGCTCCCCGAGGGGACCCGGGTGCGGGTGGAGACGGAGGAGGGGGAGGTGGGCGACGACCTCGATGAGCTTCCCTGCGGCGTTCACCAGTTGACCGTCACCGCCCCCGACGGCCGTACCGACCACGCACACCTCGTCGTAGCGCCGCCCCGGCTGCCCGCGCCGCCGACGGGACGGTCGTACGGGATTCTCGTCCAGCTGTACTCACTCCTCTCCCGGCGTTCCTGGGGGATGGGTGATCTCGGGGATCTGGCGGAGCTCTCGGGGTGGGCGGGGCGGACGCTCGGGGTCGGGTTCGTGCAGGTCAACCCGTTGCATGCGGGTGTTCCCGGGGCGCCGACCGACCCCTCCCCCTACCGGCCGTCCTCGCGCCGCTTCCCCGACCCCGTGCACCTGCGGGTGGAGGACGTCCCCGAGTACGCGTACGTCGACCCCGGCTCCCTGCCGGAGCGGGCGGCGCGGCTGCGGGACGCCGTACTGGAGAAGGGGGAGCTGATCGACCGGGACGCGGTGTGGGAGCTGAAGCGGGAGGCGCTGGAGGCCATCGGGGGCGTGCCCCTCGGGCCCGGTCGCCGTGCCGCCTACTGCGACTTCCTCGCCGAGCAGGGGCAGGCGCTCGAGGACCATGCCACCTGGTGCGCGCTCGCCGAGGCGCACGGGCCGGAGTGGCAGCGGTGGCCGGCGGGGTTGACGGATCCCCGGTCGGCGGAAACCGCCCGTGCGCGACGGGAGTTGATGGACCGGGTCGACTTCCACTCCCGGCTCGCCTGGCTCACCGACACCCAGCTCACCGCCGCCCAGCGCGTCGCGCGCGAGGCGGGGATGGGGATCGGGATCGTGCACGACCTGGCCGTCGGGGTGCACCCCGGGGGCGCGGACGCGTGGGCGCAGCAGGACTTCTTCGCCGCCGGGATGTCGGTCGGCGCCCCGCCGGACGCCTTCAACGCGCGCGGCCAGGACTGGGGCCTGCCGCCCTGGCGCCCCGACCGGCTCGCCGACTCCGGCTACGCGCCGTACCGCCGGCTGCTGCGCGGTCTCTTCCGGTACGCAGGCGCCCTGCGCATCGACCATGTCATGGGCCTCTTCCGGCTCTGGTGGGTGCCGCAGGGGCAGCCGCCCACGGAGGGGACGTACGTCCGTTACGACGCGGAGGCCATGCTCGCCGTACTCGTCCTCGAGGCGTCGCGGGCGGGTTCGATCGTGATCGGCGAGGACCTCGGCACCGTGGAGCCGGGTGTGCGCGAGGCACTGCGCGAGCGCGGGGTGCTCGGCACGTCCGTCCTGTGGTTCGAACGGGACTGGGACGGTGACGGACGCCCCCTGCCTCCCGACCGCTGGCGCGCCGACTGCCTGGCCACCGCCACCACCCACGACCTGCCGTCCACCGCGGCCCGGCTCACCGGCGAACACGTCGAACTGCGTGAGCGGCTCGGCCTGCTGACCCGCCCGCTGGAGGAGGAGCGGGCCGAGGCCGCCGCCGACACGGCGGAGTGGCTGGCCCTGCTCACCCGGCTGGGGCTGCTGGCCGGCAGCGGCGGGGGCGGCGACCCGTCCTCGGAGGAGGCGCAGGTCCAGGCCGTCCACCGGTTCCTGCTGCGCACCCCCGCCCGCATGATCGGCGTCTGGCTCCCGGACGGCGTCGGCGACCGCCGCCCGCAGAACCTCCCCGGCACCTGGGACCAGTACCCGAACTGGCGCCTGCCGATCGCCGACGGGGACGGACGGCCGATGCCCCTGGAGGAACTGACGGCCTCACCGCGCCTGCACGCGCTGTTCGAGGTCCTGAGAGAGGAGGACGAGGGGTAGGGCACGCCCCCATACGGCACCCCGGGCGCGCGGCGCTTCCACGCGTTCGCTACTTTTGCACGGTGGACAAGAAGAACGCTCTGCGCGCCGGTGCCCTGGCGGCCGGTACGACGCTGATGATGCTGCTCATGTCGTCCCCGGCGCTCGCGCTGACCCGCGACGACGGCGACGACCCCGGCCCGGGCCTGAGCATCGCCGACACGCTCGGCCTCTACGTCGCGGCCCCGATCGTGATCTTCGCGGTGATCACCGGCCTGGTGATGGTCCTCGACAAGTCCAAGACGGAACACCGCGTACTCAAGCCCACCAAGCCCAAGGCCTGACGCCTTCGCCCTCCGGGCTTCGGCCGGTCAATCGGCTGTGACGTCGTACTGCACCTCATGCAGGTGACCCGCCTTGACCATGACGGTGACTTCGATCGGGAGGTCGTGGTCGCTGTACACGACGCGCAGGGTGCGGAGCACCGGAAGGTCGCTGGGGAGTTCCAGCGACTGGTACTGCTCCTGTGTGGGCACCCTGGCGGAGACCCGGTCGGTACTCAGGCGCGGCGGGAATCCGAGTTCGGTGAGGAGCGCCGGGGTACCGCCTCTGATCTTCCGTTTCTCCACGATCGCGGTGCCCCGGGCGATGGCCGGCGGGTAATAGGACTTCACCAACTCGACCGGCTCGTCGTCGACGGAGAGGACTTGGTGGCGCAGGACTGCCGTGTCGCCGTCGGAGAGGCGCAGGGCCGCCGAGACGTCTGCGGGCGGCCGGACCTCCGCCACGTCCAGCAGCGTGCTGCTCGCCCGTGTTCCGAGCTTCTCGGCCTCGGTCAGCCACCGGTAGGGCTCTCCCGGGGCGGCCGGCGCCATGTAGGCGGCGGGGCGCATGGTCTGCTGACGATGTTCGCGCACGGTGACCGCTGCCCCGGCACGGCCTACGACGAGCCGCTCGTCCTTGAGGATCTGGAGCGCCTTCTGGATGGTGGCGTTGGCGGCGTCGAAGCGGACCTTGAGCTGGGCGGTGGAGGGCAGAGGGGTGCCTGGTGTCAGGTCGCCGCTCATGATCTCGTCCCGGAGGTCGGCGGCGATCCGCTCGTGGAGCGAGCGCCGGTCCAGGTGGTGCGTGTCGATAGTGGGCATGGTCATCCGATCCGGATCTCGTAGCGCAGCCGCTGTCGATGAGCCGGCATGACCATCATGTCGACCTGGATGGGCCTGTCCCTGCCGTCGAGCGTGACCCTGCTCAGTCGGAGGACCGGCTCGTCCTGGCCCATCCGCAGGGCTTCGCGCTCCTCCGCGTCGGGCATGCGCGCGGTCACGTCCTCCTGCACCTGTGCGCCGACGTGGCCTCGCTCGGCGAGGTAGGTCACGGCGCCGCCGGGGATCTTTCCCTTCTCGGCGAGTCGGGTGCCGCGTGCGATGGGCACCGGGTAGTAGGTGTCCGTCAACTCGCAGGGCTCACCGTCGAGTTCGATGATCCTGCGGCGTACGACGACCGGGTCTCCCGGGGGCAGGCCGAGCAGGGTGGCAACCTCGTCCGGAGCGGGCACCTCGCCGGCGTAAGCGATGCGCTGACCGCCCTTCCCACCGCGGGCGGCGGCCTCCGCTCCCCAGGCGTCTGGCTGACCCTGCTTCTGCGGCGTCAGGTACGGCATCGAGGTACTGACCCACGTGCTGTCGCTCACGGTGTCCTCCTGCGTGGGGTTCCGACCTTGCCGCTTTACACGTTAAGCGACTCGCTCCCAAGCCCTGCCGCCGTTGCAACGCCGGTTCCCTCGGGCTCGCAGCTCCGTGGGCGCCGCACGCGCCTTTGTCCTCGAAGCGCTCACGGAATGGGGTTGCGGCGACCGGCACGACGACGTGCGGCTGTGCGTCTCGGAACTCGCTACGAACGCCCTGTTGCACGGGGTCCCGCCAGGGCGCCAGTTTTGTGTGGAGCTCGACTTCGGCGGTCCGCTGATCCGTGTCGGAGTGCGGGACAGCGGGGGCGGGTGTCCGGAGCCGGCGCAGGGGAACGCCGAGGAGTGTCGCGGCAGAGGACTTCGCCTCGTGATGGCTCTCGCCGACGACTTCGGCGTGACGGTGCACGACCTGGGCAAGACCGTGTGGGCGGTGTTCAAGACCGCTTCGACTTCAACGGAGCCGGAGGAGCCGCAGCCGCTTCGGACGGAGCAGGAAGCCCTGTCGCCGGCCAAGCCCATGGTGGGTGCTGCGGCGTCCTGGCTTCTTGCCCAGGAGACGCTGCCGCGCCATCAGACCGTGAAACGCCTTGGTGAGGAGTTCAGGGACCACCTGGAGCAGGTGATCCCGCACGTCGAGCGGCTGGCGGCCGGGCGAGCCCAGGACGACCTGCGGGCTTTGGTCGCGTTGGCGGCGGTCGGCGAGGCCCGCCGTCGACTCGGCATGGCCGAGCGCCCGGGGCTGAACGGTGAAGTGGAACGTGTGAAGCAGCTGGCGCGATCCGTCATGGCGCTGCGCGATCACCGCCGAGCGAGCCATCAGCGATCCGGATCCGGCCGTACGCGACCGTGCCATCCGGGAAGCCGGGGAGATCGTCCGCGCCGCACACCACGAGGTCGCCGGTGGCTGACTGGCACTGGGAGCTCTTCCAGGACGACCTGCTGGACGGACTCCCGGATCCGGCACGCGCCGAGACGGAGCGGCTGGCCACCGAGTTCGCCGTCCGCGAGTCCATGGTCTTCCTGGAAGGCTCCTCCTATGCCGGACCAGGGCCGGGTGTGCGCACGGAGAGTCGCGGGCTGCTCATGCTCACCTATCTGACAGATGCACGCGGCGAACGGATCGTCCTGGTTCAGGTCACCTGATTCGGCTCCTGACGGCTCCGCGTCAGCGCGCCGCTGAGCGCGGCACTGCCCCGCCCGGGGCTCCCCACCACGCGTTGAGTCACGGGTGGAACCGCCACCGGCCTTCAGAAATGACATCCATCTTGTCGTCCCTGACGCGAATGGCCGTCTCGTCGTCGATGAAGTAGATCGGGAAGTCCGCCCGCGAGGCAATGCGATCAGCCCAGGAGTCGTCCCGCTCGGGAAAATTCGGCGAGTACAGGTGGGGCTTGAGATACCAGTCGAAGAGGCCGAACGGCGGCTCCACGGTCGTCGCGCCGAGCACGTGGAGGTCCCTGGTGTCCCCGATGACGTCGGCGGAGTGCTCGGTGAGGTTCCGGCTGAAGATCATTGATCCGGCGCTCACCCCCACATAGACCCGGCTCGCCAGCGCCTCCAGGAAACCGTCGGCCAGGTCGTTGCCGGTGACGCTGCGCGCAAGGTGGTAGTGACTGCCGCCCGCGACATAGATGACGTCGGCGTGGAGCAGCCGGTCGAGCACCATCCGCCGGGGAAGACCGTTCAGCTCCAGGACGTCGAACTCCCGCCAGCCGAGGCCGTGCAGTCGGTTCATGTCCGCGACGAACCACCCGTGATCCCCGGGCTCGGCAACCGACGCCGTGGGAACGTACACGACGTTCGCCGACCCGAACGGCTTTCCCAGCATGTCCCGCAGCGCATCCCGCAATGTCTCGTTGCGCAGGCCACTCGCCGTCAACAGAAGCTCCATCGGACGAGCCAACCACGGCCGACGGGCGCGTGCAACGAACCCAGGACCACCACCACCGTCATGGCACTGCCGCATCAGGAACCGGCTCTGACCGGGGCGCGAAACGGAGTGGGCACAGTGGGCGCCGACTGTTCCGCACGCGTGGCCACGACGGTCGTACCGATCCGGATGTTCTACCGGCGGCGGGGCGTGGTCGTGAAGATCGAGCTGAAACGCCGGGAGTTCAGCGGAACGCGTCCGCGTTCTCCGCGCCCCACTGCCCGAAGGTCCGTGCAGCGACGCGGGTGAGCCGGGGGACGGTGTCGTGGATCGTGAGCAGTTCCTCGTTGATGTCGCCGCCGGTGATGTCGAGGACGGCGGACGCGGCCTCGTCGCCGAGGAGTGCTGCCAGGTCTCGGTGGGCCTCCGTCCGGCTGATCTCGGTGAGCGGGATGTCCCGCCCCACCGCTCTCGCGATGGCCGCGAGCTGCCGGCGGGGAGTGATCCGCTCCGGGCCGGTGAGCGCGTACGTCAGTCCTTCGTGGCCGGGTTCGGTCAGTGCCGCGCGCGCCACCGATGCGATGTCCGCCGGGTGGATGGCCGGCAGGCCGACGTCCGGGTACGGGATCCGGACCGGACGGCGCTCACGGACCGCGTCCGCCCACCACAGGGCGTTGGAGGCGAACTGTGTGGGCCGCAGGATCGTCCACGCCATGCCGCTGTCCTCGACCAGCCGTTCGACGGCCAGGTTCTCGCGGGCCGGGCCCAGATGGGGGTGGCTCTGGACGGTAATGGACGACACCAGCACCACGTGCTCCACGCCCATCCGCCGGGCGGACCGAAGGATCTCGGCATCCGGGCCCATGCGTGACAGCAGGAAGAGTGAACGCGCCCCCTGGAGTGCGGCCCCGAGCGAGGACGGCCTCGTCATGTCGCCCTCCACGGCTTCGACACCCTGGGGAAACGCAGCCCGCGCGGCATCACGGGTGAGTCCCCGGAGCGGCCCGGCACCGACCGCCAGTAACCCCTTCACCAGGGTCCTGCCTATGTTTCCGGTGGCACCGGTCACGAGGATCATGAGGGCTGTCTCCCGCCGTCAGCTGATGATCGATCGATGATCGACCCGGCTGACGCTAGAACCTCGACCGCGCTTCAGGTCAACCGAGTGTCGAGCGAGTGTCAATGAGGATCACTATTCACTCAGTACATGTATCCAGTGCATAATGATCGCCATGAGCACCCGCCACATCCTGCTGGGCCTGCTCGCCTCCGGGCCGAGCCATGGGTACGACCTCAAGCGGCGGCACGACGAACGTTTCCCGCAGGCGCGTCCGCTGGCCTATGGGCAGGTCTACACGACCCTGCAGCGCCTGGTCCGGGACGGGCTCGCGGAGGTCGACGGCACCGACGCCGACGGCGGCCCGGAGCGGACGCGGTACCGGTCGACCGGAGAGGGGGCGCTGGAGCTGGCCGAGTGGGCCGGGCAGATCGCCCCGCCCGCGCCCTTCGTGACGAACGAGATCTTCGCCAAGGTCGTCGTCTCGATCCTGGCCGGCGGTGACGCGGCGACGTACCTGCGGGCCCAGCGCACCGCGCACATGGAGCGGATGCGCGAACTCACGGCGGTCAAGACCGCCCAGGGCGCCGACCTGTCGACCGTGCTCTCGGCCGACTACGCCCTCAACCACCTCGACGCCGACCTCCGTTGGATGACCACCACGGCGGCCCGGCTCACCACCCTGACCGCGGAGGTCGACACAGGCCACCCTGCGTGAGATGGAGCGCGACGGCACCCTCGGCGCGAACCTGTCCTTCTACACCACCGGACTGGACCTCACGGCCGCCGCGATCCTGGTGGCCCTGCTGATCACCCTCGGCGGGCTCGCCGTCGGCACCGCCGAATCACTGGCCGGCCGCCGCCGGGGGCTGGCCGCGCAGACGGCGGCCGGGGTGCCACGGCGGGTGCTCGGGCGGACGCTGCTCCTGGAGACGGCGCTGCCGCTCGCGCCGGCGGTGCTGCTCGCGGGCGCCGGAGGGATGGCCGTCGGCCTCTGGTACGCCTCGCTGGCGAGCCACCGCTCCGCCGACGCCGGCACGCCGTGGCCGGCGCTGCTGGTGCCGGTCGCCGTGTACACGGCGTGTGTGCTGGCCGCGGCCACCTCGCTGCCGCTGCTGCGCCGCTCGGTCCGTCCGGCGGAGCTGCGGTACGCGTGAGTGGGGCCGGGGCCGGGGGGCGGTTCCGGGGCCGGGGGCGCAGGGGACTCCCGGGTCCGGGGCCCGGTCCGGGCACTCGTCAGAGGCCCCGTGGCGAACCGGCCTGCACAGCGGGTGCCACGGGGCATGAAGAAGCCCGGGTCGTCAGGCGGAGATGCCGTCGATCCGGGCCAAGGCGTCGTCCGCGCCGTATGGCTGCAAGTACGGCAGCCAGCGCGGGTCCCTATGGCCTGTGCCGATGATGCGCCAGGCAAGGCCAGTGGGCGGGGCGGGTTTGTGACGCAGCCGCCAGCCGATCTCGACGAGATGGCGGTCTGCTTTGACATGGTTGCAGCGACGGCACGACGCCACCACGTTGTCCCACACGTGTCGGCCCCCGCGACTGCGTGGGATGACGTGGTCGACGCTGGTTGCGACGCCACCGCAGTACATGCACCGGCCCCCGTCCCGCGCGAAGAGCGCTCGACGGGTGAGAGGAACGGGCCCCCTGTAGGGAACCCGGACGAATCGCTTGAGCCGGACCACGCTGGGTGCGGGGACTGTGACGGTTGCGCTGTGCATAAAGGCGCCTGACTCTTCCAGGGAGATCGCCTTGTTCTCCAGGACGAGGATGAGCGCGCGGCGGAGCGGTACGACGCCGAGGGGCTCGTACGACGCGTTGAGGACCAGGACATGCGGCACGGATGCCTCCTTGGGCGTCGGCGGCGCGTGGCTCGCGCCGGGACGATCTGTAGTCAGTCTCCCCTCTTGCCTGGTGGACGCGCCACCATGTCCCGGTAACGGGCTGGGAGTGTTTTCGACCACACCAGGATTCATCCCCCACGCTGTGGCCTGTTCAAGCACGGGTGAGGCCGGTCTCTCCTTCACACATCACGGCGAAGCGCTCACAATGCCCCGTTAGTGTGGTGGTGCTGCCCTTCCGGTGACCTTTTCGTGACCTTGAAGACCTGACGACCGTGACCGCCGCGCCGGAGGCAGACGTCGTGCCTGGAGGTGCCCGCCGTGTCCTTGTCCGCCGTCCTACTGGCCGCCGGTCCGTCGCCGTCGCCGACTCCCTCGGAGTCCCCGACCGCGGTGACCGTCCCGTCCCTCCAGGACGCCCAGGAGAGCGCGACCAACGCGGCCAGCTGGGTCGAGCAGAACTGGTCGACGTGGCTCGCGATCAGTCTGCGGGTCCTGCTGATCCTCGTCATCGCGGCGGTGCTGAGAAAGTTCGTGCTGCGGGCGATCACCAAGCTCATCGACCGCATGAACCACACCGTCGAGTCGGCCGACGGGACGACGCTGGGCGGGCTGCTGGTCAACAACGAACGCCGCCGTCAGCGCTCCCAGGCGATCGGCTCGGTGCTGCGCTCGGTGGCGAGTTTCCTGATCCTCGGCACGGGCGCGCTGATGGTCCTGTCCACCTTCGAGATCAACCTCGCCCCGCTGCTGGCCTCCGCCGGCGTCGCGGGCGTCGCGATCGGTTTCGGCGCGCGCAACCTGGTCACGGACTTCCTGTCCGGCGTCTTCATGATCCTCGAGGACCAGTACGGCGTCGGTGACCAGATCGACGCGGGCGTCGCCAGCGGTGAGGTCATCGAGGTCGGGCTGCGCGTGACCAAGCTGCGCGGCGACAACGGCGAGATCTGGTACGTCCGCAACGGCGAGGTCAAGCGGATCGGCAACCTCTCGCAGGGCTGGGCGACGGCCGGTGTCGACGTCACCGTCAAGTCGTCCGAGGACCTCGACCGGGTCAAGGCCACGCTGGACGCGGTCGCCGAGAAGATGAGCAAGGAGGAACCCTGGAACGAGCTCCTGTGGAGCCCGATCGAGGTGCTCGGCCTGGACAGCGTCCTGCTCGACTCGATGGTCGTGCGCGTCTCCGCGAAGACCATGCCCGGGAAGTCCCTCTCCGTCGAGCGGGAGCTGCGCTGGCGCGTCAAGCGGGCCTTCGACGCGGCGGACATCCGCATCGTGGGCGGCGCGACCGCCACCGAGGACGTGGAGGCGGCCGACCCGACCGCCGCGGTCGCGGCCCCCTCGGTCTTCTCCAACACGGACTCCCCGCAGGTGGCCGCGGCTTCCCCGATCGCACCGCAGCGCGTGACCCCTACGGCGGCACCGAAGTAGGCGAACGATTCAGCACACTCGTTCGAGGAAGACCTCTAAGGATCTTCACAGGCGCCCCGCCCTTCCTCCACGCCACACCACCACATATCGTCACCCCATGTATCCGGGCCCTTGTTCTGGAGCGCAAAGCCCAGGGGCCCGTTTCGAATGTGGGGATTGATGAGAAAACTCGCCATAGGCACCGCCCTGTCCGGTGCCCTGGCTCTGGGGGTACTGACCGCGCCCGCCGCGCAGGCGGCCTCGCCGAACCTGACGTTCGCGGGTGTGACGGTCAACAAGGGGAAGGCGATCGTCGTCGGGACGACCGCCGCGGTGAAGGTTCCGGTCACGTACACGCTGACCCGCCCGGCCGACCTGACGATCGACTACAAGACGAACTTCGCCGCTGTCATGCTCTACCGCGGCACGCTGAAGACCCAGGAGAACCTGGTCGAGCCGGAGACCGTGCCGACCTGCACCACCACGTCCACCACCGACACCACGGTGACCCAGTCCTGCACCGAGACGATCGTCATCGACCCGGAGGAAAGCCTCTCCGAGGCCGCCGACGCCACCACCTGGAAGGCCGCGGGCTTCTACAGCCGTATCGACCAGGACGACGACGACTCCGACGGGCACATCAGCTTCGAGCTCGGCTACGACCTGTGGGCCAACTCGGCGCGGGCGAAGGTCCAGCGCGCCTCCAAGCTGACGGTCGACGCCGCCCCGGAGCCCGTCAGGGCCGGCAAGACGCTCACCGTCAAGGGCAAGCTGACCCGCGCCGACTGGAACAGCGGCAAGTACACCGGGTACAAGGGCCAGAAGGTCGCCCTGCAGTTCAGGGCGAAGGGCACCAGCACCTACAAGAACGTCAAGGGGATCACCTCCGGCACCGGAGGCGCCCTCTCCACCACCGTCAAGGCGAGCAAGAGCGGTTACTACCGCTTCGTCTTCGCCGGCACCTCCACCACCGCCGCCAAGACGGCCGCCGGGGACTACGTCCAGGTGAAGTAACGCCCGCACAGGTAACACCCGCACCACCCGACCGCCCTCCAGGTAACGACTCCGTTGCCTCGGGGGCGGTTTCCGTTTTCTTGCCTTGACGCCCGCTTCATGCCGGGCTTACCTTCCCTTCCACCGATAGGAAACTTTCCTAACAATGACCGGAAGTGGACTGGCGTCCCACGGCGCTGAGAAGCTGGACAGCTCAGAAAGGCAGGTGTCGACCCCATGGCAGGAACCGCCGGCACGCCGGGCACCCCGCGCGTCCTGCGCGCCATGAACGACCGCGCCGCGCTGGACCTCCTGCTCACGCACGGCCCCCTTTCCCGCACCCGCATCGGCAAGCTCACCGGGCTGTCCAAGCCGACCGCCTCCCAGCTCCTCGCCCGACTGGAGGCGGCGGGGCTGGTTCTCGCCACCGGCACCACCGAGGGCCGCCCCGGCCCCAACGCCCAGCTGTACGAGGTGAACCCGGCCGCCGCGTACGCCGCGGGGCTCGACGTCACCCCCGAACGCATCCGCGCCGCCGTCGCCGACATCACCGGTCGCACGGTCGGCTCCCACGAACTGCCCACCCCCGGCAGACAGTCCGCGAAAACCGTCGTCCAGCACGTCACCGACGCCCTCGACGGCGCCGTGAAGGCCGCCGGGCTCGCCCGGGACGACGTCCACCGGCTCGTCATCGGCACCCCCGGCGCCTTCGACCCCAACACGGGCCGCCTGCGCTACGCCTCCCACCTCCCCGGCTGGCACGCGGCCGGCCTGCTCCACGAGCTCGCCGCCGCGCTGCCGATGCCGGTGGAGTACGAGAACGACGTCAACCTCGTCGCCCTCGCCGAACAGCGGCTCGGCGCGGCCCGCGACCACGCGGACTTCGTCCTGCTGTGGAACGAGGGCGGCCTCGGCGCCGCCCTGGTCCTCGGCGGCCGGCTGCACCGCGGCTGGACCGGCGGCGCGGGCGAGGTGGGTTTCCTTCCGGTTCCGGGCGTACCCCTGGTCCGGCAGGTGACGAAAGCCAACAGTGGCGGCTACCAGGAGCTGGCCGGTTCGCAGGCCATCCCCCGGCTGGCCCTGGAGATCGGCATGAGCGGCATCCCGACCGGGCCGTACGCCGAGGTCGCCGCCGCACTCGTCGAGCGGGCCGTCGCCGAGGACACCGTCCTGCACCGGCTGCTGCTCCAGACCTACGCGACCCGGCTCGCCACCGGTCTCGCCTCGCTCGTCTCCGTCCTCGACCCCGAACTCGTCGTCCTCAGCGGCGCCTCCCTGACGGCCGGCGGCGAGGTGCTGCGCGCCCTCGTCCAGGCCGAACTGGAGGAACTCGCCGCGTCCCGGCCGAAGCTGGTCGTCGGCGACGTCACCGCCCATCCCGTGCTGCGCGGCGCGCTGGAGAGCGCGCTGTCAGCCACCCGCGACGAGGTCTTCGACACCTCCCGCTGACCTACCCGCACCACCGGCCCCACCCGCACCCCGCACACCCGCACCACCGCTGTTCCCCGCACGGCCCCTCTTCCCTCACCTCACCTCATCACCCCCGCCCACCTGGGAGACCCCGTCATGCGCTCAGCCATACCCTCAGCCGCCCGAAACACGGCTTTTGCCCTGACTGCTTCCGCAGTTCTGTTCACCGCCGGCTGTACCGGCCAGGCGTCCTCCGGCGCCTCCGACGACGCGTCCAAGGACACGACCATCACCTTCTGGCACGCCTGGAGCGCGCCGAACGAGGTGAAGGGCGTGAAGGCGCTGGTCGCCGGCTTCGAGAAGGCCCACCCCAACATCCACGTGAACGTCGTCGGCAACATGACCGACGACAAGATCAACCAGGCCCTGCGCGGGGGCGGCAGCAAGGCGCCCGACGTGATCTCGTCGTTCACCACCAACAGCGTCGGCAAGTTCTGCTCCTCGGGCGCGCTGACCGACCTCAACCCGTTCTTCAAGAAGTCGGGGATCGACGCGAACAGCACCTTCCCGAAGGCGATGAACGAGTACACGCAGTACGAGCTCAACCGCTGCGCGGTACCGCTGCTGGGCGACGCCTACGGCCTCTACTACAACAAGACCGCGTTCGAGAAGGCCGGCATCGCCAGCCCGCCCAAGACCTGGTCCGAGTTCGAGGCCGACGCCAAGAAGCTGACGATCACCCAGGGCGACTCGTACAAGCAGCTCGGCTTCATGCCGAACTACCACGGCTGGGAGACCACGACCGAGCACTACATGGGTCAGTTCGGGCCGTCCTACTTCAACGCCTCCGGCAAGTCGACGATCGCCACCGACCCGGCCGTCGCCGACGCCATGACCGTCCAGAAGAAGCTCGTCGACGAACTCGGCGGCTACAAGAAGCTGGAGAAGTACCGCGCCGGCCTGGGCGACGAGTGGGGCCCCAAGCACCCCTTCCAGACCGGCCAGGTGGCCATGCAGCTGGACGGTGAGTGGCGCCTCGGAATGGCCCTGGACGCCAAGCCCGGCTTCGAGATCGGCGTCGCCCCGCTGCCCGTCGCGGACGACGAGGTGGACCAGTACGGCAAGGGCTACATCACCGGCACCATCGCCGGCATCGCCGCCACCAGCAAGAAGCAGAACGCGGCCTGGGAGTTCGTGAAGTACATCAGCACCGACACGGACGCGGTGGTGGGCTTCTCCAACGCGATCCACAACGTGCCCTCCACGCTGGCGGCCCTGAAGTCCCCGAAGCTGAAGTACGACCCGCGCTTCAAGACGTTCCTGGACATCGCCGCGAACCCGGACTCGACCACCGCCCCGTCCTCGATCAACGGCGGCGTGTACCTCACGACCATCCAGCAGGTCGGCTTCGACTACGAGAGCGGCAAGCTCACCGACCTTCAGGCCGGACTGCGGAAGGCCGCCGCGCAGATCGACACGGACATCGCGCAGGCGAAGTGACCATGACGGACACCCTCACGTTGCGGCCGGAGCGCCGGCGCTCCGGCCTCGCTGCGAAGCAGCGGAAACAGGCACTGCGCACCCTCGCCTTCCTCTCGCCCTGGCTGATCGGGTTCACGGTCTTCTTCGCGTACCCGATGATCTCGACCGTCTACTTCTCGTTCATGCACTACGACGGCTTCAAGCCGCCGACCTGGAGCGGGACGAAGAACTGGACGTACGTCTTCGAGTCCTACCCCTACTTCTGGCCCGCCCTGCGCAACACCCTGTGGCTGGTCGTGATCATGGTGACTCTGCGGGTCCTCTTCGGGCTCGGGATCGGCATGCTCATCACGAAGATCAAGACGGGTACGGGTGTCTTCCGCACCCTCTTCTACCTGCCCTACCTCGCCCCGCCGGTGGCCGCGACCATGGCGTTCGCGTTCCTCCTCAACCCCGGTACGGGACCGGTCAACTCCATCCTGGAGAAGATCGGCATCCCGGCTCCGGCCTGGTTCAACGACCCGAGCTGGTCCAAGCCCGCCCTCACCCTGCTCGCCCTGTGGGGCGTCGGCGACCTGATGGTCATCTTCATGGCCGCGCTGCTCGACGTACCGAGGGAGCAGTACGAGGCGGCCGAGCTGGACGGCGCGACGCCGTGGCAGCGCTTCCGTTACGTCACGCTCCCCAACATCTCCCCGATCATCATGTTCGCCGTCGTCACCGGCGTCATCGCGGCGATGCAGTACTACACGCAGCCACTTGTGGCCGGAAAGGTCGCCTCGGGCGTGATCCAGGGCGCGGGCACCAGTTTCGAGCCCGGCTACCCCGAGCATTCCACCCTCACCCTCCCCCAACTCGTCTACAACCTCGGCTTCCAGCGCTTCGACTACGGCTCCGCCTGTGTCGTCGCCCTGGTCCTGTTCGCCCTGTCGATGGCGTTCACCGCGCTGTTGATGCGGCGCAAGGGCGGCCTCATCCAGGCAGGTGACTGACATGGCTCAAGTACTGGACCGGCCGGTGGAGTTGAAGAGCCCCGCCTCGCCCGCCGAGCGCACCGCCCGGCGCAGGGCTCTCCTGGAGTGGATCGCGATCCACTCCCTCGGGGTCGCCGCCGCCCTCTTCTTCGTGCTCCCCTTCGTGTTCGTCTTCCTGACCTCCCTGATGAGCGACTCGCAGGCGCTCAGCCGCGACCTGATCCCGCACACCTGGGAATGGGCCAACTACCGGAAGGTCTTCGACACCCCCGGCTTCCTCACCTGGTGGAAGAACACCCTGATCTACGCGGGACTGGGAACAGTCCTCACAGTCGTCTCGTCGGTCCCCGTGGCGTACGCGCTGGCCAAGTTCCGCTTCCGGGGCCGGAACCTCTCGCTCATGCTGGTGATCTCGATGATGATGCTGCCTCCGCAGGTGGTCGTCATCCCGATGTACCTGTTCTGGGCGAAGCAGCTGGACCTGACGGGCACACTGTGGCCGATGATCATTCCGATGGCGTTCGGCGACGCGTTCTCGATCTTCCTGCTGCGCCAGTTCCTGATGACCATCCCCAACGAGTACGTGGACGCGGCGAAGGTGGACGGCTGCGGTGATCTGCGCACGCTGCTGAAGGTCATCCTGCCGATGGCGAAGCCCGGCATCGCCGCCATCGCCCTGTTCCAGTTCTTCAACGCCTGGAACGACTACTTCGGCCCGCAGATCTACGCCTCGGAGAACCCGGCGGCGTGGACCCTCTCCTACGGCCTGGAGTCCTTCAAGGGCGCGCGTCACACCGACTGGAACCTCACCATGGCGGCCACCGTGCTGGTCATGGCCCCCGTGATCCTCGTGTTCTTCTTCGCCCAGAAGGCGTTCGTCGAAGGTGTCACCCTCACCGGAGTAAAGGGTTAACCAGACATGAAACTCACCGTGGTCGGCGGCGGCTCGACCTACACCCCCGAACTGATCGACGGCTTCGCGCGGCTACGGGACTCCCTCCCCGTCGAGGAACTGGTCCTGGTCGACCCGGCCGCCGAACGCCTGGAGCTGGTGGGCGGGCTGGCGCGGCGCATCTTCGCCAAGCAGGCCCACCCCGGCCGGATCGTCACGACCTCCGACCTGGACGCGGCCGTGGACGGCGCCGACGCCGTCCTGCTCCAGCTGCGCATCGGCGGCCAGGCGGCCCGCCAGCAGGACGAGACCTGGCCCCTGGAGTGCGGCTGCGTCGGCCAGGAGACCACCGGCGCGGGCGGCCTGGCCAAGGCGCTGCGCACGGTCCCGGTCGTCCTGGACATCGCCGAACGCGTCCGCCGGGCCAACCCGGACGCCTGGATCATCGACTTCACCAACCCGGTCGGCATCGTCACCCGCGCCCTGCTCCAGGCCGGCCACAAGGCGATCGGCCTGTGCAACGTGGCGATCGGCCTCCAGCGCAAGTTCGCGGCCCTCCTGGACGTCACCCCGGCCGACGTCCACCTCGACCACGTGGGCCTCAACCACCTCACCTGGGAGACTGCGGTACGTCTTGGCGGCCCCGAGGGCGAGGACGTCCTGCCGCGACTCCTGGCCGACCACGGCGAGGCCATCGCCGCCGACCTGCGCCTGCCCCTCCCCCTCCTGGCCCGCCTGGGCGTCGTGCCGTCCTATTACCTGCGCTACTACTACGCCCACGACGAGGTCGTACGGGAACTCCGTACGAAGCCCTCGCGTGCCGCCGAAGTCGCGGCCATGGAGCAGCAGTTGCTGGAGATGTACGGCGACCCGGCGCTCGACGAGAAGCCCGCGCTGCTCGCCAAGCGGGGCGGCGCCTTCTACTCGGAGGCGGCCGTGGACCTCGCCGCCGCGCTGCTCACCGGCACCGGAAGCACCTACCAGGTGGTGAACACGTACAACAACGGCACGCTGCCCTTCCTCCCCGACGACGCGGTGATCGAGGTCCAGGCGGCCATCGGCCAGAAGGGCGCCTCCCCGCTCCCCGTGACCTCCGTGGACCCCCTCTACGCGGGCCTGACCGCGAATGTGACGACGTACGAGGACCTCGCCCTGGACGCGGCCCTGCGCGGCGGCCGGGACCGTGTCTTCCGCGCCCTGCTGGCCCACCCCCTGGTCGGCCAGTACGAGTACGCCGAGCAGCTCACCGACCGACTGATCGCACACAACCGGGAGCACCTCGCGTGGGCCTGACCGCAAGTGTCCTCGCCATCGACGCGGGCAACAGCAAGACCGACGTGGCGGTGGTGGCGGCCGACGGGCAGGTGCTCGGCACGGCGCGCGGCGGCGGCTTCCGGCCTCCCGCGGTCGGCGTCACCGCCGCGGTGGACGACCTCGCCGACACCGTCACGCGCGCGTACACCGCGGCCGGCGTGACCTCGGTGGCCCATGTCTCCGCCTGTCTCGCCAACGCCGATCTGCCGGTGGAGGAGGAGCAGTTGGCGGCGGCCCTGCACGCACGCGCGTGGGGCACGTCGGTGGACGTCCGCAACGACACCTTCGCGATCCTGCGGGCGGGCGTCCCCGACCCCCGGGGCGTGGCCGTGGTCTGCGGCGCCGGCATCAACTGCGTGGGCATGCGCCCGGACGGCCGCACCGCCCGCTTCCCCGCCCTGGGCCGCCTCTCCGGCGACTGGGGCGGGGGCTGGGGCCTGGCCGAGGAGGCGATCTGGCACGCGGCGCGGGCGGCCGACGGCAGAGGCCCGCACACGGCCCTCACCCGCACCCTCCCCGCCCACTTCGGCCTCTCCTCGGTCTACGGCCTGATCGAGGCGTTCCACCTGGAACACATCCCGGACATCCGCCGTCACGAACTGACCCCGGTCCTGTTCGCGACGGCGGCGGAGGGCGACCCGCTCGCCCGCAGGATCGTCGACCGCCTGGCCGAGGAGGTGGTGACCATGGCGACGGTGGCCCTGACCCGCCTGGAACTCCTGGAGGAGGAAACCCCGGTCCTCCTGGGCGGCGGCGTCCTCACGGCAGGACACGACCAGTTGGACGACGGCGTACGAACCCTCCTGGCGGAGAAGGCACCCAAGGCGGTGGCGAGGGTGGTAAAGGCGCGCCCGGTGCTGGGTGCCGCGCTGCTGGGCCTCGACAGACTGGGAGCAGGAGCGGAGGCACAGGACAGGACCAGGGAATTCTTCGAGAAATAACCTGACACGACACCCCCCGTGAAGGAACCGAACACCCGCCCAAAGCGTATTCAAGGGCAGAGGGTGACTGCGATCTGATCAAGATCCAGCCAAGCGGGTTCGCATTGTCACTCCCGCCCGCAATACTTGCGGCGAGAACGTGACCACGGGGGAGGTCAGAAAGTGGCAAACCCGCCAACGACCAGTACACTACCGCCGCCCACCCGCCGGACGGCCTTCGCCGAGGGCGTCGACAAGGCACGTGCGGCGGCCACCACCGAGCCCGGCCGGCTGCGGATCATCGGCGCCGTCCTCGCCGTCCTGGTCGTCGCGTTCGGCGCGGTCACCGCGTGGCAGGTGACCGACCGCGAGGCCGCCGCCGACGACGTGCTGCACAGGAGCCAGCCGCTGAGCGCGGCGGCGGCCGACATCTACCGTTCCCTCGCGGACGCCAACACGACCGCCTCCAGCGGCTTCCTGGCCGGCAGCACGGAGACGGCCGCGTCCCGGCAGCGCTACGAGGACGACATCGACAAGGCCGCGGCCAGGCTGGTCACCGCGGCCAACAACTCCGACCCCGGCTCCCCGTCCGCCGAGGCCATCACCAAGCTGAACAAGCTGCTCCCGGAGTACAAGGGCCTGGTCGAACAGGCCCGCACGTACAACCGGCAGGGCTTCCCCGTCGGCGGCGCCTATCTGCGGTACGCGAACGAGAAGATGCAGGGCGAGATGCTCCCGGCCGCGCAGGACCTGTACAAGAAGCAGAACCAGCGCCTGAAGGCCGACTACGGCGACGCGACGCCCTATCCGTGGGCGGCGATCGCGCTGGGCGTCCTCGTGCTGGCCGGCCTGGTCTGGGCGCAGCACCGCAACTACCGCCGTACGAACCGGGTCCTGAACCACGGCCTGGTCGCGGCCACGGCCTCCGTCACGGTCGTACTGCTGTGGCTGGTCGTCGGCCACAGCGTGGCCCGCGCGGGTCTGAACGACTCGTACGACAACGGCGTACGCTCGATGAACGTGCTGCAGGACGCGCGGATCGCCTCCCTCAAGGCGCGCGGCAACGAGAACCTGACCCTGGTGGCGCGCGGCGCCGAGACGGTGAAGGTGACGACCGACGGCAAGACGGAGACGGTCGACAAGTTCGACCACGACTTCGCCACCGACATCGGCACCCTCGGCAAGGGCCTCACCCTGGCGGCGAAGCTCGCCGACGACCAGGCGGGAGAGCGGCCGGTCGAGTCGGCGGAGAGCAACATGGCGGAGTGGAAGGAGCGCCACACCGCGGCCCGCGAGCAGGACGACTACGGCAACTACGAGCAGGCGCTGGCCATGGTGATCGGCGGCAAGGACGCGACCGGCGCGTGCTTCGACAGCGTCGACAAGAACCTGGACAACGCGCTCGGCCACGAGAAGGCCGAGTTCGCGCGGGCGGCCGGGGACGGCCTGGGCGCGTTCACGGGGCTGGCGGTCGGCGCAGCCGTACTCGCCGTCCTGGGCGCGGCCGGCGCGGTCCTCGGCATCGGCCGCAGGCTGTCGGAGTACCGGTGAGAGGGGGCGTGACGATGCTTGCGCGACGTGTGCGGGCCGGTCTCAGGGGCTGGGGCGGCGTAGGGGCGATGGCGGCCGTCTGCGCCCTCGCGCTGGCCTGCGTCCTGCTGCTGCCGCTGACCACCCGGTCGACCGGCGACGGCTCCACGGCCTCGGGCGGCCCCGGTGTCGCCGAGGGCAGCCAGGCGGCCGACGCCACCTGCACGGACCCGCAGAACCAGACGCTGTCGCCGTCCGGCGCGGACGGCGACACGATCGCCGCCATCAAGGCCCGGCAGGGCGAGAAGCGCAAGCTGATCGTCGGCGTCGACCAGAACAGCTACCGCTGGGGCTACCGCGACCCCAACAACACGGGCGCGGAGCTGGAGGGTTTCGACATCGACCTGGTGCACCGGATAGCGCAGGACATCCTCGGCGACCCGGACGCGGTCCAGTTCAAGGCCATCCCGACCAACCAGCGCATCCCGGCGATCCAGGAGAACCGGGTCGACATGGTGGTGCGCACGATGACGATCAGCTGCGAACGGCTGAACGATGTCGCGTTCTCCGCGCCCTATTTCAAGACCGGGCAGCAGGTCCTCGCCCCCAAGTCCTCGACGATCACCGGCTACAACGACACACTGGCGAAGAAGAAGGTGTGCACGGCTGCCAGTTCGACGGCCAACACCCAGCTGACCCGGGACCGCGACAAGGGCGTCATACCCAAGAGCGTCGACCTCACCACCGTCGTCCCCAATCAGCTGGACTGCCTGGTCCGGCTGCAACTCGGGGAGGTCGACGCGGTGGTCACCGACGGCGCGCTCGCGGCGAGCCAGGCCGCCCAGGACCCGACGGTCGAGCTCAAGGGCGCCCCGTTCACCACCGAGTTCTACGGCGTGGCGATGAAGAAGACGGCGAACGACCTGGTACGCCGGGTCAACCAGATCCTCGTGGAGTACCGCGCGAGCGGCTGGCAGACCTCGTACGACCGATGGCTGTCGGCGACACTGGGGAACGACGCGGCGACCTCGAAACCGCCCTCTCCCAAGTATCTCCGCAAGACCTGACGGGCAGACAGGCAAGCAGGCGGGCACACGCGACCGGAGAACGACCGAACGACCGACACAGCAGCGGAGAGGTGATCGATGGGCGTCACGGGAGCCCCCGGGCCGGTGATGGACCGGGACGAGGTGGACCGTGCGCTGGCGCGGCTCGGCGCGGAGCACGAGGCGATCGAGACCTCGCTCCTCGCCCTGCAGGACCACGCGGGCCGCAGGCTCCTCGAAGGCGCGCAGCTCACCGGGGTCACCAAGGAGCGCTGGGCGTCCGCGGAGGCGTCGATCACCCTGCTGTGGGCGTACTTCGACGCGTACGCGGACGCGTTGCGCTCCGCGCGGGAGATCCGTTCGCGCCGCCGCTGGTCCAGCCGTGAGGACCTGGTGGAGCTGACGGAGCTGCTGCGCGGTGAGTCCGTCACGGTGGCCGGCTCGACGACGGCCGCGGCGAACGCGCCGACGCTGATCGGCGCGAGCCGGCTCAGCGAGAGCTTCTCGCTGGCCGGTCTGGTCGACCGGATGAACGAGCTGTACGCCTCGTCGCTGGACATGGTGGTCGCCGCCGACGCGGTGTGGTCGGCGCTGCCCGCGCGGATAGATTTACTGGCCGCGGAGCTCCAGCGCACCCGCCGTCTCGCGCACTCCGTGGGCGTGCGGCCCGGCGAGCACCCGGCGGGCGACGACCTGGAGCGCATCACGTACACCCTCACGCACCTGCGTGAGCAGGTGGTGTCGGATCCACTGGCGTACTGGGTGCCCGCGCAGGGCAGTTCGGCGCCCGGCGGCGGACGCCCGGACACCACGGTGTACGACCGTGAGGCACGCGCGCTGGAGGACGTTCGGCGGGAGATCGACGCCGTGCTGACGGTCCGTCAGGATGCCGAGCAGCGGCTGCTGCGGCTGCGGGACGTCCTCAGCCGCGCGGACCGGACGCTCGCCGAGGCGCGCAACGCGCGCGGCGAGGTGCTCGCGAAGATCGCCGCGACCGAGGTGCCGGTCGTCGGCGGACCGCCGACCGTGCTCCAGGAGCAGCTGGCGACGGCCGCCGAGTACCGCAGACACGCGCAGTGGCACCGGCTGTCCCCGCTCCTGGAGTCCCTGGAGCAGAAGGCGGAGGACGAACTGCTGCGCGCCCGCGAGTCGTTGACGGCGGTCACCGCGCCGCTCGCGGTCCGCGCGGAGCTGCGCGGGCGCCTCGACGCGTACAAGGCGAAGGTCGCCCGGCACGGGCTCGCCGAGGACCGGTTCCTCATCGAGCGCTACGACGTGGCGCGCCGCATGCTGTGGAGCGCGCCCTGCGATCTGCGCGTCGCCGAACAGGCCGTCCTGCGCTACCAGCGGGCGGCGGCCGAACTGCTGGCCGCCCCGCGCGTGCCCGAGCAGGGCGGACCCGAGGACCACAGGGGGGAGCGGTAGCCATGAGTCAGGCAGGACAGTCGTGTCAGCGGCCGGGCTGCGAGGGGTCGTACGAGGACGTGGGCGGCGGCGAGCTGTACTGCGACACATGCGGGCTCGCCCCGGTGGTCTCCGCGAGCGGCGCGGCGGGCGGCGGCAGCGCGCGCTCCGCCCGTTCGGCGCGCTCGGCCCGCAGCTCCCGTACGTCGTCCCAGTCGGCGAAGTCGCGGCGCTCGGTGTCGGGGCGCCTCTCGCGCTCCGTGTCGGGCAAGTCGACGGGCCGCTCGGTGTCGGTGCGCAGCTCCGGTTCGACGGCCGGCTCCTCCGGGCGGGCCCGGCTCGGCGTCGGCCTGGTCACGGTGCCGCAGGTGCCGCGCCCCGACCCGCGCGCGATGGTCCTCGAGAACCCCGAGGTGCCCGAGCGCAAGCGGTTCTGCTCGCGCTCCGACTGCGGCGCGCCGGTGGGCCGTTCGCGCGGCGAGCGCGAGGGCCGCACGGAGGGCTTCTGCACCAAGTGCGGCAACCCGTACTCGTTCGTCCCGAAGCTGAAGTCCGGGGACGTCGTGCACGGCCAGTACGAGGTCGCGGGCTGTCTCGCGCACGGCGGCCTGGGCTGGATCTATCTGGCGGTGGACCGCGCGGTCTCCGACCGCTGGGTGGTCCTCAAGGGCCTCCTCGACACGGGCGACCAGGACGCGATGGCCGCCGCGATCTCCGAACGGCGTTTCCTCGCGGAGATCGAGCACTCCAACATCGTGCGGATCTACAACTTCGTCGAGCACCTCGACCAGCGCACCGGCTCCCTCGACGGCTACATCGTCATGGAGTACGTCGGCGGAAAGTCCCTCAAGGAGATCGCCAACGACCGCCGCACGGCCGAGGGCAAGCGGGACCCGCTGCCGGTCGAGCAGGCCTGCGCCTTCGGCATCGAGGCTCTCGAGGCGCTCGGTCACCTCCACAGCCGCAACGTGCTGTACTGCGACTTCAAGGTCGACAACGCGATCCAGACCGAGGACCAGCTCAAGCTGATCGACATGGGCGCGGTGCGCCGTATGGACGACGACGAGTCGGCCATCTACGGCACGGTCGGCTACCAGGCGCCCGAGGTCGCGGAGGTCGGCCCGTCGGTCGCCTCCGACCTCTACACGGTGGGCCGCACGCTCGCGGTGATGACGTTCGACTTCCAGGGCTACACGACCGTCTTCGCCGACTCCCTCCCCGACCCCGACAACATCGAGGTCTTCCGGCAGTACGAGTCGTTCTACCGGCTGCTGGTACGCGCCACCGACCCCGACCCGGCCCGCCGGTTCGCCTCCGCGCAGGAGATGGCCGAGCAGCTGACGGGTGTGCTGCGCGAGGTCGTCTCGCTGCAGAGCGGGCGGGCCCGCCCTGCGCTGTCCACGCTGTTCGGGCCCGAGGTGAAGGTCACCGACACGGAGCTGTTCCCCAGGCTGGACGGCGAGGTGTCGCGGCTGGGGACACGTATCGCCAAGTCGCCTGGGACCAACGGGAGTTCGGAGTCGGCGGCCGCTGTCTCCGCGGCGCTCGTGAAGACCGTCCCCGCGCCCGCCGCGGCCCTCGCGCTGCCCGTCCCGCATGTCGACCCCGGCGACCCCAACGCGGGCTTCCTGGCGGGCCTGCTGGCCTCCGCGCCGACCGAGCTGATCACGGCCCTCGGGGCGGTGCCGTCGTCGTCCGTGGAGACCCGGCTGCGGCAGGTCCGCGCCTGGCTGGAGAACGGCGACCACCAGGCCGCCCTGACCGCTCTGGGCACGCTGGAGGGCGAACGGCCCGACGACTGGCGGGTCGTCTGGTACAGAGGCCTGGCCGGGCTGGTCACCGGCGACCACGAGGGCGCCGCGCTCGCCTTCGACGCGATCTACGACGCCTTCCCGGGCGAGCCCGCGCCCAAGCTGGCGCTCGGCCTGTGCGCGGAGGTGCTCGGCCAGCTGGACAACGCGGCCGAGTACTACAAGTTGGTGTGGTCGACCGACCCGTCCTATGTGAGCGCGGCGTTCGGCCTCGCGCGCGTGCAGCTCGCGGCGGGGGACCGCGGGGCCGCCGTACGGACCCTGGAGTCGGTGCCGGAGTCGTCCATCCACTACACCGCCGCGCGCGTGGCCGCCGTCCGGGCCCGGCTTCGGCGGCGGACGGCCGCCGCCGACGACGTACCCTTCCAGGAGGATCTCACCGCCGGCGCGGCGCAGGTCGAGGCGCTGGACGCGTACGGGCTCGACCCGACCCGGCGGGAGCAGTTGTCGGCGGAAGTCCTCGGGTGCGCGCTGGACTGGATACTCTCCGGGGGCCAGGGTGCCGGTCCCGACACCCGACGGCCGCTGCTCGGCAGCGAACCGGACGAGCGGGGGCTGCGCTTCGGCCTGGAGCGCTCGTACCGCACGCTCGCCCGGCTGGCGACCGGCGGTGAGGAGAGGATCGACCTGGTGGAACGTGCCAACCGTTACCGCCCCCGGACGTGGGTGTAGTTGATGTACCAGATGCCCCGGCAGGCCGCACTGCCGACGTGTCCGAGCTGCGCGGAGCCGCTCGACGCGGGAGACCGCTACTGCGGTGCGTGCGGATACGACCTGACGGCCGTACCGCCCCGGCCGACCGATCACCCGACCCTGACGATGAACGGGTCGGGGGTGAGCCCGGTCGGCGCCGGCGGGCCGGCCGGTGTCCACGGTGTGCCCGGCTCCGCCGGGATCGCCGGCGCGGCCCTTCCGGTGCCCCCGCCCGGATCTCCGCACGCGTCGGTCCATGGTGTCCATGGTGTTCCCCTCCCCCCGCCCCCGGGCGTTCCGCTCCCCCCGTCTGCAGGTGCCGCCATGTCTTCGTCTCCGGGTGGCCCTGTGCCCCCGCCCCCCGGTGGGGCCGTTCCGCAGCCGGGCAGCCCCGGTTCCGCCGTCTCCGGTGTCCGGTTCGACCGGCCCCCGGAGCCCGAGGAGTACCCCCTACAGGCTCCGGATCCGCGGGTGGCCGCCGAGGCCGCAGCCGTCGCCGAGGCGGCGAAGGTGTGCGTGGCCTGCCGGGCCGGGCGGGTGGACGACGACGGCTACTGCGAGAACTGCGGGCACGCCCAGCCCCGTGAACGCGACCACATGGAGCTGGAGTCGGGCCCGCTGGCCGCCGTCAGCGACCGCGGTCTGCGCCACCACCGCAACGAGGACGCCTTCGGCCTCGGCCACACCGCGCTGCCCGACGGCACCCCCGCCCTCGTCGCGATCGTCTGCGACGGCGTGTCGTCGGCGACGCGCCCCGACGACGCCTCCACGGCCGCGGCCCGGGTGGCGAGCGAGTCCCTGCTGGCCGCCCTGCCGCACGGCACGCATCCGCAGCAGGCGATGCACGAGGCGATCGTCGCCGCCTCGCACGCCGTCAACGCGCTGGCCGACGAGCCCGCCACCGCCCGCGAGCACACCCCGCACCAGAACGCCCCCGCCTGCACACTGGTCGGCGCGGTCGTCACGTCCGGGCTGCTGGTCGTCGGCTGGGTCGGCGACAGCCGGGTCTACTGGGTCCCGGCCGACCGCGCCACGCCCCCGGCCCGGCTCACCGAGGACGACTCCTGGGCCGCCCAGATGGTCGCCGCGGGCCTGATGAGCGAGGCGGAGGCCTACGCCGACGAGCGCGCCCACGCCATCACCGGCTGGCTCGGCGCCGACGCGTACGAACTGGAGCCTCACACCGCTTCCTTCAAGCCGGACCGGCCTGGTGTGGTGGTGGTGTGCACCGACGGCCTGTGGAACTACGCGGAAGGAGCCGAGGAGATGGCGGAGGCCGTCCCCCTCGACGCCGCCGTACGGCCGCTGCACGGCGCGCGGGTCCTGGTCGGTCACGCGCTCGACGGCGGGGGCCACGACAACGTAACAGTGGCCGTTCTGCCGTTCCCGGCCCCCGCCCAGGGGGCAGGAAACGCCTGAGAACGACTCAGGGCGCCCAAACGGGGAAACAACGGGATCACGCCCGCGGACCGGAGGGGACCGGTCCGTATCCAGCGAGGGGGATTCGATCAGCCATGGCCAACTTCTCGAAGTCGAACGTGCCGCAGTTCTCGGTGGACGTCTACCAGAACGAGTACCTCCCGGAGGGCGGCCGTGAGGTCAACGCGATCGTCACGGTGACCGCCACCGGCGGCGGCACCACCGGCAGCGCGGTCGGCGCGCCGCATCTGTACGCGCCCGGCCAGGGCCCGTCCGCCGCCGTGGCGATCATGGTGGACTGCTCGGGCTCGATGGACTACCCGCCGACCAAGATGCGCAACGCCCGTGACGCCACGGCCGCCGCCATCGACACCCTGCGCGACGGCACGCACTTCGCGGTGGTCGGCGGCACGCACGTGGCCAAGGAGGTCTACCCGGGCGGAGGCCGCCTCGCGGTCGCCGACGCCGCCACCCGCGAGCAGGCCAAGCAGGCCCTGCGCCGGCTGAGCGCGGGCGGCGGCACCGCGATCGGCACCTGGCTGCGGCTGGCCGACCGGCTGCTGTCCACCGCCGGCGTCGGCATCCGGCACGGCATCCTGCTCACCGACGGCCGCAACGAGCACGAGTCGCCGACCGACCTCAAGGCCGCCCTCGACGACTGCGCGGGCCGGTTCACCTGTGACGCCCGCGGTGTGGGCACCGACTGGGAAGTGAAAGAAGTCACAGGGATCGCCTCCGCCCTGCTCGGCACCGCCGACATCGTCGCCGACCCGTCCGGTCTCGCCACCGACTTCACGCGCATGATGGAGACGGCCATGGGCAAGGAGGTCGCGGACGTCGCGCTGCGCCTGTGGACCCCGCAGGGCACCGCCGTCAAGTTCGTCAAGCAGGTCGCGCCGACGGTCGAGGAGCTGACCGACCGCCGTACGGAGGCGGGCCCGCGCGCGGGCGACTACCCCACGGGCTCCTGGGGCGACGAGTCCCGCGACTACCACGTGTGCGTCGAGGTCCCGGTGGCGAGCCTGGGCCAGGAGATGCTGGCCGCGCGCGTCTCACTGATCGTCCCGCAGCCGGACGGAAGCGTTCACAACCTGGGAGCGCAGGGCCTGGTCCGGGCCGTGTGGACCGACGACATGGCCGCCTCGACCTCGATCAATCCGCAGGTCGCGCACTACACGGGACAGGCCGAACTGGCAGAGGTCATCCAGCAGGGGCTGGACCTCCGCAAAGCGGGCGACATGGACGGAGCCACGGCCAAACTGGGCAGGGCCGTCCAGCTCGCGAGTGTCTCGGGGAACGCGGATACTGCGAAACTGCTTGCGAAGGTGGTGGACGTGGTCGATGCCACGACAGGTACTGTGCGACTGAAGGCGAAGGTCGCGGAGGCCGACGAGATGACTCTCGAGACGCGGTCCACAAAGACTGTTCGTGTAAAGAAGTAAAGACGTTGAAGAAGTAAAGACGTAACGAAGTGCCGTAAAGCCCCGATACGAGAACCCTGATACGAGAGGGGGACGCGCCGACATGCCGACCTGCCCGAACGGACACCAGTCGGGTTCCGACGACTGGTGCGAGGTCTGCGGTCACCGCATGGCCGGTGCCGTACCTCCGCCGCCGCCCCCGCCGCCTCCCGCAGCGAGCGGCTACGGCTACCCACCGCCGCCCCCGCAGGGGGGCCAGGGCGGTGGGCGGCACCTGTCCTCCGTACCGGGCTTCGAGCCGGAGCTCTGCCCGCAGTGCCGTACGCCCCGTGAGGGCGGTGCGCCGTTCTGCGAGGAGTGCCGGTGGAACTTCCTCACCAACACGGCGACCTCGTACACCCCGGCCGCCCCTCGCCCGCCGGCCTCCGGCCCGGGCGCGGGTCCGGGCGACCCCGGCGCCCGCTATCAGGCGCCGCCCCCGCCTCCGTCGTACGGCGGCGACTCCTCCTTCGACTACCAGAGCTCCCGCCCGTCCCAGGTGAACCGGCCGGCGGAGCCGATACCCCCGTTCGGCGCGGATCCCTCCGGGCCGTCGGGCCCGGGCGGCCAGGGGAGCGCCTCACCGTTCGGCCGCGAGCCTTCGCCCTCGGGAGGGCCCGGGGGGTTCGGGGGGCCGGCGGGGCCCGGGGGGCCAGGGGGTACGGCCGGTGGGCCCGGTGGCCTTGGCGGCCCCGGTGGTCCCGGTGGCCCGGGTGGTGCCAGTCGTGCGGACGTCTTCGGGCGTGAGCCTTCGGGGCCGGGCGGTACGGCTGCTGGCCAGGGCGGCGGTCCGGGTGGCCCGGGCGGTCCCGGTGCCTTCGGACGTGAACCTTCCGGACCGGGCGGTCCCGGTGGCGGTCCCGGTGCCTTCGGACGTGAGCCGTCGGGTCCTCCCGGTGGTCCCGGGGCGTCGGGGCAGGGTTCTCCCGGCGGCGGGTTCGGCCGTGAGCCCGGTGGCTACGGCGAGCCCGGTGGTGGCTACGGCGAGCCCGGCGGCTTCGGTGGCCCGGGGGGACGTGGTGGGTCTGGCGGGCCTGGTGGTTCCGGCGGGTCCGGTGGGCCTGGTGGTCGTCCCTCCCCCGACCCCTTCGGGCGTGAGCCTTCCGGTCCTCCTCCCGGCGATCCCTTCGGCCGCGAGCAGTCCGGTCCTCCTCCCGGCGATCCCTTCGGGCGCGAGCAGTCCGGTCCGTCGGGTCCGTTCGGTCCTTCCGGTCCTTCCGGGCCGGACCCGTTCCGACGCGACCCCTCCGAACCGTCCGCCGACCCCTTCGGCCGCGAGCAGTCCGGCCCAGGCGGCCGGCACGCCGGCCCGTCGGCCCCCGGTGGGCCTGCCGGTCCCGGCGGCCCCGGTGGTCCGGGCGCCTTCGGTGGTGACCCCTCCCGGTCGGCACCGAACCGCCCCGGTGGCCCGGGCATGCCCCAGGCACCCTCGGCCTTCCAGCCCTCCGGCCCGGGTGGCCCGGGTGGCGCCCCCGCGCCGACGCAGGTCCCGCCCGGCTACCCGCAGGAGACCCGTCGGCCACCGCAGGGCGGTCCGGGCTTCGGCGGCGCCGACGACGACTGGGTGATATCCCCGCCCTCCCACCAGGGCCAAGGCCAGGGTCAGGGTCAGGGCGGCGGCTACGGCTATCCGCAGACCGGTGCCACGCAGGCGCCGCCCCCGCCCGGCCCGGCGTTCCCGCAGCAGCCGGCGACCTGGATGGCCACCATAGGCCCGGACCGCGCGTACTTCATGGCGATGATGCATCGCTCGGGCCCGGAGGCGGCAGGCCTCAACCTGCCCGCGTACTCGCCCGAGCAGCAGCGCACGCTCACCGGCAACCAGGTCACCATCGGCCGCCGCCGGCACTCCACCGGCGAGACCCCCGACATAGACCTGTCGGTGCCGCCGGAGGACCCGGGCGTCTCGCACCAGCACGCCGTACTGGTCCAGCAGCCGGACGGCACCTGGGCGGTCGTCGACCAGAACTCCACCAACGGCACGACGGTCAACAACGGCGAGGAACCGATCCAGCCGTTCGTCCCGGTACCCCTCCAGGACGGCGACCGGGTCCACGTCGGCGCCTGGACGACGATCACGATCCGCCGCGGTTAGAAAGCACGGCGGGCGGGACGTACGGCGGGCGGGACGTACCGCGGTCAGAACGTACGGCGTTCGGAACCCGGCAGGGGCCAGGCGTACGGGCCCTCCGGGTCGTCCAGCCACGCCCAGGCGCGCTCGGGGCCGACCGTGACGCCGTAGCGCTGCCGGTCCGGCATGCCCTCGCGCTCCCACAGGGCGTACGCCTCCTGGGGTTCGAGGGTGTCCCGGCTCAGCGCCAGCAGGAAGCGGAACAGGTCGCTCTCCCGGGCCCGGTGCGGCACCCCGCCGAGCGCGACGGTCTCGGGCTCGGGCCGGCTCTCCCCGCGCAGGGGCACGAAGTAGGCGGGCGTGTGCAGGAACGGGCCCTCGGCGTGCTCGGGGTCCCGTACGGTCAGCGCGGCCAGTCCGGTGGCCAGCGGTGTCAGGATCAGCGCGCCGGGCCGGCACTGGGCGATCCAGGCCCGCGGGACCGACGCCAGCTGGCAGGTCGCGACGATCCGGTCGAAGGGCGCCCGCTCCGGCACCCCGCGGGCGCCGTCCCCGGTGACGACGGCCGGCCGGTACCCGGCGGCGGCGAGATGCGCCCGCGCCGACTCGGTGATCTCCGGATCCATGTCGACGGTGGTGACGTTCGCGTCGCCGAGCCGGTACGACAGCAGCGCCGCGTTGTAACCGGTTCCGGCGCCGATCTCCAGCACCCGGTCGCCGGGCCGGACGCGCAGCGCGGCCAGCATCAGCGCCATGAGGGAGGGCTGGCTGCTGGAGGAGATCAGCTCCCCGTCGCGCAGCCGGGTGGCCAGCGGGGTGTCCTCGTACGCGCCGCGCACCCACCGCTCCCGGATGCGCGGGTCGGGACTCTCGCCCCAGCACCGTTCGTATCCGGCGGAGCCGCTGACGTAGTAGTACGGCACGAAGAGGTGGCGCGGGACCGCCGCGAAGGCCGCCCGCCAGCCGGGGTCGCCGGCGAGGGCGCCGCTCGCGTCGATCCGGCGCAGCAGCCGCGCCCTCGCCGAGACGGCGAGAGCCTCCAGGTCGTTCCCGAGAGCGTGGGCGCCCATACCGTCCACTGTGCGGCGGAACCCGCCCGGAGGCGAGCGTGCCGGTCGCTTCCGGCCGTAGTCCTACGTCTTCCGGCCTCCGTCTCCCCGTCTGAGACCATGGGGGACGTGAAAGAGATTCGGCGCGGCACGCTTCAGGAGCAGACCTTCTACGAGCAGGTCGGTGGGGAGGAGACCTTCCGCCGGCTGGTGCACCGTTTCTACGAGGGGGTCGCCGAGGACCCGATCCTCAAGCCCATGTACCCCGAGGAGGACCTCGGCCCGGCGGAGGAGCGGCTCACGCTGTTCCTGATCCAGTACTGGGGCGGTCCGACGACGTACAGCGACAACCGCGGCCATCCTCGGCTGCGGATGCGGCACGCGCCGTTCGTGGTCGACCGGGCCGCGCACGACGCCTGGCTGAAGCACATGCGGGACGCGGTCGACGGACTCGGCCTGTCCGAGGAGCACGAGACGACGCTCTGGAACTACCTGACGTACGCGGCGGCGTCGATGGTGAACGCCCCGGAGTGAGCCGGTGTCGCGGTGTCGGAGGGGGCGGCTCAGCGGACGCTGAAAGCAGGCATCCCGAGTCCCGCCCCCGCACGCCGTACGGCGACCGATCCGTACGGCGTGCGCAGCCGCAGCCACGCGCCCGACGAGAACAGGGTCACCGGTGCCTCGGCGCGCAGGAAGCCCAGGGACTGGGCGGCGTGCAGGGCCCGTACGGGCAGCCCGGTGGCCGCGACCGTCCGGGACCATATCTCCCGCCCGATCCGGTCGAGTTCGGCCCGGGTACGGTTCTCGGGCGCCAACTCCTCGCTGCGGCGCCGGAATTCACCGACGGCCGCGCCCACGGTGGCCCGTAGCGCGTCGGGGGCCGGCAGCCCGGTCTCGGGCCGCCATCCGCCGCGGGGCGGCAGCACCCCCGCCCACGGAGGCCCGGTGACGGCCGCGGGGACCTGTGCGGTGGCCGCGGTCTCGTCCACCGTCTCCAGCAGCTCACCGGCGGACACGGTCACGTCGAGGGTGACGTCGAGTCCGTCCTCGTACGGCTTGGCGAGCCGCGCCGTACGGATCGCGAGCACCTCGAAGGACGGCGGCCGGCCGAACACGGCGAGCGCCGTCCCGGCCGCCTGCAGGCGTACCGCTGCTCCACGGTCGTAGTGGAGCAGCCGGGAGAGGAAGGCCGCGAAGTCCGCCGCCTCCCCCTCGTCGGCGAGGTGGAGCGCGGTCATGCGGCGACGGCCTTCTCGGCGTCGTCCCGGTACTCCGCCAGGAACTCCTGCTCATCGGCGGTGAGCCGGCGCGGTCGCTGCTCGGCGAAGTCGTACGGCACGACGACCGTGGACGCGCGGACGTAGACGACGTCCCCGTCCTTCACCTCGTAGGTGATGGTGAAGGACGCGGCCTTTGTCTCCGTGACCCACAGCTCGATGTCCACGGGGGTGTGCCGGTGGACGAGCTGCCGTTTGTAGTCGATCTCGTGGCGCGCCACCACGGACCCCTGCTGGAAGTTCTTCTCCGGACGGAACAGGAAATCGATACGGGCTTCCTCCAGGTAGCGGAGGAACACCACGTTGTTGACGTGGCCGTACGCGTCCATGTCCGCCCAGCGCAGTGGGCAGCGGTAGATGTGGCGCAAGATCGATCAGCCCCGGGTCAGCTTCTTGTAGGTGGCGCGGTGCGGACGAGCGGCATCCGCACCGAGTCGCTCGATCTTGTTCTTCTCGTACGACTCGAAGTTGCCCTCGAACCAGAACCACCGGGACTCACCCTCGTAGGCGAGGATGTGCGTCGCCACGCGGTCGAGGAACCACCGGTCGTGGGAGACGACGACGGCGCAGCCGGGGAACTCGAGGAGCGCGTTCTCCAGGCTGGACAGGGTCTCGACGTCGAGGTCGTTGGTCGGCTCGTCGAGGAGCAGCAGGTTGCCGCCGAGCTTGAGGGTGAGCGCGAGGTTGAGGCGGTTGCGCTCACCGCCGGAGAGCACGCCGGCGGGCTTCTGCTGGTCGGGACCCTTGAAGCCGAAGGCGGACACGTACGCCCGGCTCGGCATCTCGACCTGACCCACGTTGATGTAGTCGAGCTCGTCGCTGACGACGGCCCACAGGGTCTTCTTCGGGTCGATGTTCTCGCGGCTCTGGTCGACGTACGAGATCTTGACGGTCTCGCCGACCTTGATGGTGCCGGAGTCCGGGGCCTCCAGGCCCTGGATCATCTTGAAGAGGGTGGTCTTGCCGGCGCCGTTCGGGCCGATGATGCCGACGATGCCGTTGCGCGGGAGGGTGAAGCTCAGGTCCTCGATGAGCACCTTGTCGCCGAAGGCCTTGCCGAGCTTCTCGACCTCGACGACCACGCTGCCCAGCCGGGGGCCCGGCGGGATCTGGATCTCCTCGAAGTCCAGCTTCCGCATCTTGTCGGCCTCGGCGGCCATCTCCTCGTACCGGGCGAGGCGTGCCTTGGACTTGGCCTGCCGTCCCTTGGCGTTGGAGCGGACCCACTCCAGCTCTTCCTTGAGCCGCTTGGCGCGCTTGGCGTCCTTCTGGCCCTCGACCTTGAGGCGGGCGGCCTTGGTCTCCAGGTACTTGGAGTAGTTGCCCTCGTACGGGTAGAGACGGCCCCGGTCGACCTCGCAGATCCACTGCGCGACGTTGTCGAGGAAGTACCGGTCGTGGGTGACGGCCACGACGGTGCCGGGGTACTTGGCCAGGTGCTGCTCCAGCCAGTTCACGGACTCGGCGTCGAGGTGGTTGGTGGGCTCGTCGAGGAGCAGCAGGTCGGGCTGCTCGAGGAGGAGCTTGCAGAGCGCGACGCGGCGGCGCTCACCACCGGAGAGGTTGGTGACGGGCCAGTCGCCGGGCGGGCAGCCCAGCGCGTCCATGGCCTGCTCCAGCTGGGCCTCGAGGTCCCAGGCGTTGGCGTGGTCGAGGTCCTCCTGGAGCTTGCCCATCTCGTCGAGCAGCGCGTCGGAGTAGTCGGTGGCCATCAGCTCGGCGATCTCGTTGAACCGGTCGAGCTTGCCCTTGACCTCGGCGACTCCCTCCTGCACGTTCTCCAGGACGGTCTTGTCCTCGGTCAGCGGGGGCTCCTGCTGGAGCATGCCGACGCTGTAACCGGGGGTGAGGAAGGCGTCACCGTTGGAGGGCTGCTCGATACCCGCCATGATCTTCAGGATCGTCGACTTGCCGGCGCCGTTCGGGCCGACGACGCCGATCTTCGCCCCCGGCAGGAAGCTCGTCGTCACGTCGTCGAGGATCACCTTGTCGCCGTGCGCCTTACGCGCCTTGCGCATGGTGTAAATGAACTCAGCCAAGAGAAACCGTCCGGCAGTTTGAAATCTGGCAGTGGGCAGATACACCCCATCTTGCCTGACCGCCACCCTCGGGTGTTAACCCGTTTGGTGGGGGGCGGCTGACCTGGGGGTTCGGGGTCGATCACTGGCACGCCCGTTGTCAGTGCCTGCGGCTGTGGTCTCGAGCGCGCGGTCGGCTTCCGGGGGTTCCAGCTCCGTAGGGCGGTCTGCTCATGGGAACGAGGACGAGACAGTCGCGCGTACCGCCTACGGGCACCGCAGGTCGTGGGGCAGGTCGCAGACATCGCCGCGTATGTGCAGCCTGCGAAGGTCCTGGACCGGTCCGAAGGGGTAGGGATGCATCGCCCACTTGGCGCGATAGCCGGCCTCGCCATGCTCCCGGAGCACAGTGTGGGCCGCGTCCAGAACAGCGTGAGCGAACACCGGACGCGGCTGGACCGACTGCCAGATCACCGTGCCGTCCGAATCCGGATGGTCAGGGCTGACGGCGACGTCGGGGAACTCATGGACGGTCACGTTGATCACGCCCTCCGACATGCGGAGGACCCAGCGAAAGCGATCGGCTTGGTGGACTGCCGGTCTGCGTTCAGGGGGTTCGCCTGCGTTTGTGAGGGCCAGGTCGCCTGCCGATGCTCGCGGGCGGTCGGGGGGCTGTGGGCTGGGGTTTTGGTGGGGGCTCGGGTGTCGGTTACCTCGGGGGTTCCGGGTGCGTCATGGGTGGGAGGGGATTTGGGCGAGGAAGGTGAGGACATGGGCGGAGTAGGCGCGGGGGATGCTCTGGCGGGGGAGTTCGAGGCGCAGCGGGGGCGGCTGGTGGGGGTGGCCCATCGGATGCTCGGGTCTCGGGCGGACGCCGAGGACGCGGTGCAGGAGGCGTGGCTGCGGCTGGCGCGGCAGGACCCGGGCACGATCGACAACCTCGCCGGCTGGCTGACCACCGTGGTGGGCCGGGTCTGCATCGACGTGCTGCGCTCGCGCAGGGCCCGGCCCGAGGCGTCGTACGACGACCGGCTGCCCGAGCTGGTGGTGACCGAGGACGACGGCACGGCGCCCGAGGAGGACGCGCTGCTCGCCGAATCCGTCGGGCTGGCGCTGCTGGTGGTGCTCGACACCCTCGGTCCCAGCGAGCGGCTGGCCTTTGTGCTGCACGACATGTTCGCGGTGCCGTTCGCGGAGATCGGCGAGATCATCGGCAGGTCCACGGACTCCACCAAGATGCTCGCCAGCCGGGCCCGCAGAAAGGTGCGGGGCACACACCGTCCGAGCGACGAACGGCGGCGGCAGCGTGCGGTGGTCGACGCGTTTCTCGCGGCGGCGCGCGGCGGGGACTTCGAAGGGCTGCTGCGGGTGCTCGACCCGGAGGTGACATGGCGCTCCTACAGCGCGCGTGGCGTGGTCGACAGGGTGGGCGCGGCCGAGGTGGCCGTCAGGGTCCAGCGCGGGGTGCGGGCCGTGGTGACCGCGCGTCCCGCCCTGGTCAACGGTGAGTCCGGGCTCGTGGTGTGGGCCGCGAGCGGCAGGCTGCTGGGTGTGATGGCGTGCACCGTCGTCGACGGCCGGATCGTCGAGATCCTGTCCGTGAACGACCCGCGGCGCCTCGCCTCCATTGATCTCCCGGCACGTCCCGAGTAGCGCCGTGGAGCTGTTACGTCGTGGCGGGCCCGTTCGTCGAAGGAGGTGGAAGCGCGACGAACCTCGGCGACAACCAAGGAGAGATCTTCATGCAGGCTCGGCTCAACGCCCTCGGCACCCGGATCGCACCGAAGATCGTGAAGCACCTCGTCTCGACGGACAAGGTCCTGACCGACTCGACGCTGCCGAAGGCGACACAGGAACTGGTGAAGATCCGCGCCAGCCAGATCAACGGCTGCGCGGGATGCCTCGACATGCACACCAAGGACGCCGCACTCGCGGGAGAGACTCCGGTACGGCTGCACCTGGTCGCGGCCTGGCGGGAGGCGACGGTCTTCACCGACGAGGAGCGGGCGGCGCTGGAACTCGCCGAGCAGGGCACCCGCCTCGCCGACGGCAGTGGTGTCACCGACGAGGCATGGGCCAACGCGGCCAAGTACTACGACGAGGAGCAGCTCACGGCGCTGGTGTCCCTGATCGCCCTCATCAACGCCTTCAACCGGCTGAACGTCATCCTCCGCCAGCCCGGGGGCGACTACCAGCCCGGGCAGTTCGGGTGACGGGAGGTCCCGGCACGGGTGCAGGCTCCGTGATGCGTTCCGCGTACGTCAGTCGCGGGCCTCGTTCTCCTTGCGGGCCACCAGGAGGAGTGCCGCGCCGCCGATGACCACCAGGCCGATGGCCGTGCCCGCGATGAGCGGGGTCGCGGAGGAGCCGCCGGTCTCGGCGAGGTTGGTGTCGGTGGTGTCGGAGGCGGTGCCGCCCACCGTGGCGGGGCTGGGCTCGCTGAGGGTCTGGGTGGTCAGGTTGGAGATCTCGGCGGTCTGGGTCTTGCAGTCCAGTACGCCGGTGAAGCGGCTCTCGGTGCCCTGGGGGCCGGTGATGGTGAAGTCGTAGGCCTGGTCCTCCTGGAGGGGGATCGTGACCGTCCGGGACGCCGCCGCGGGGATGGTGTAGGTCATCCCCATCAGGTCGAAGGTGAAGGCGGCATCGCCCTGGTTGGCCGCGGAGAGGTCCACACCGGCCCCAGCGCAGTTCTTGGCCGCGGACAGGGCCGGTACGGCGCCCTGCTTCGCCCAGGTCGCCGTGACCGTCGCCGACACCGTCGACTCGCTGGAGCCGGCCAGGATCTGGGTCTGGCTGCGGCTCTCGGCGGTGAAGGCGCGGCCCACGGGGATGGTCGTGGACGCCTGGACGGTCAGTTCGGCGGAGCCCGGGTCGGCGTCCTCGGGGATGTCGAAGAAGAGCCGGCTGCCGTTGCGCGCGGAGGTGATGGCCTTGCCGTCCTCGCCGACGATCCGTACGCCGTCGGCGGCGGCGTCCGTCGGCGGGGTCACCGTGACCGCGTCCGCGTCGGTGTGCACCGTGACCGGTCCCAGCAGTTCGCCGGGCCGGCCCGAGACGGCGCCCGTGTCGAGGGCCAGGGACGCGGCCGGTTCGGCTGTGTCGCGCGCCGCCTTGTGCAGGTAGTCCGCGAGTTGCTCGGCCTGCGGGTCCACGGCGACGACGTCCGTGTCGTCCGAGTAGCGCCAGATGGCCACCTGGGTGCCGGCCGCCGCGTCCTGCTCGGTGAGGCCGCCGGTGATGCCGGCCTTCCTCGCGAGCGAGGCGAGGTCGTTGACCTGCGGGTAGGAGTTCTGCAGGATCCAGCGGATCCGGCCCGCGTCACCGTCGGCGCCCAGCGAGCTGCCGCTCCAGGGCGTCTCGTCGTACTTGGCGTCCCGCTGTGTGGGGTTGTGCAGGTCGACGCAGTAGGTCTGCAGGGTGCCGCCGCCCTCGACGGACATCTCGAACAGGCCCGCCGAGACCTCCGTGTCCCCGGCGTCGCCGTGGATCACCGCGGCGCCGTACGTCTTGAGGCCGTCCATGGACGCGGTGGCCCCGCCCTCGCTCCGCGCCACCCCGGCCACGACACCCGTGTCCCCGGCGGCCGTGTCGCCGACGCCCGTGCCCCCGGCGGCCGAGTCACCGGCCCCCGTGCCCCCGGCGGCCGTGTCGCCGACCCCCGTGTCGTCGGCGGCCGAGTCGGCGACAGCCGTGCCCGCCGAGGCGATCACGCCGGCCGCGACGAGCCCGGACACCAGCGTCGCCGCGGCGAGACGGGCCGCGGCACGCCGGCGCGCGAACGGCACGGAGAGCGAAGAAATCACGCAATTCCCCTTCGAGCAGGACCCGTTGACGTGGGGGGTTACGGTCCCACAGGCAGAATCGGAAAGCTCATGAGCCAGGTAGGCATCAGCTATGACCGGCATCCTAGAGACGCCGCACAGCGCACTTCCCGGTCATCTCATCCGATCGCCGATCCGAATCGGAATCGTTATCCCCAAGATCGACTACGAGTCCCGCACGCGCTCGGCTTGTCGACAAATGCACTTGCCATAGCGGGACATCGGGCTGGATCCGCCGATAAGCCAGGTTCAGACAGCGGCGGTTGCCGGCTCGGACTGCTCCGTGTCCGCCGTCGAGTCCTCGGCCGGGGTCTCCCAGTCCGGCTCCGGGCGGGGCGGTGACGCGGCCGTCACCGCCGGCTCGGGCTTGGCCGAGCGGCGGAAGAACGACGTCCCCCTCGTGATGTCGTGACCGATCGCCACCGCGTCGATGTCCGCCGACGCCCATCCCTGCTGGCCCTCGCGCACT
This sequence comes from Streptomyces vulcanius, assembly GCF_042653945.1. Lineage (NCBI taxonomy): Bacteria > Bacillati > Actinomycetota > Actinomycetes > Kitasatosporales > Streptomycetaceae > Streptomyces > Streptomyces vulcanius. The sequence goes on from NZ_JBHSFK010000051.1 coordinate 43,800, forward strand.
TCCGTGCGCACCTTCAGCCTGCCCCGCACGATCACCGGCTCGCCCACGTTCAGCGAGGCCGCCACGTTCGTCGCCAGCTGGCGGTTGGCCCACACCGTGAAGAAGTTGGTGTGGCCGTCGGCCCAGGTGTTCTTCTCGCGGTCCCAGTAGCGGGCGGTCACGGCCAGCCGGAACCTCGCCGACGGTCCTGCCGCCAGTTCCCGGTAGACCGGCTGCGTCGCCACGTTTCCGACCGCGCACACCATCGTCTCGTTCATGTCCTGAACCCCTCCCGACGCGCGTACGGGACCGCCCCGTACGGCTGCTGCGGCTGCCGCGTCCCTCGCGACCGCCGTGCAGCCAGACTGCCTCCGCCGGGGCGGTCCCGCTCAGCGCTGTGGATCACCGTCCACCTGTGGAAAACCCCGCCACCCGGACGAGTGAGCCGCGCCCCCGTACGGACGCATCACCCCAGACACACAGCCCCACACACGGACTCACCCCCATACGCGGACTCACCTCATCCCCGCACCCACCCCCACCACCCTTCCGTACTGCTCGCGTACCTCCCGGTACCGCAGCAGCTCCGCCGCCAGCGGGTCGAGGACCCGGGCCCGGCCGCACCCTGCGGCGGCCTCCCGGAGTCGCCGTTCCGCGTCCTGGCCGTACCGCCGGGCCGGGCCCCGCGCCGCCATCCGGCAGCTCCACTCCACCAGCGGGCCGCCGACGATCCCGGCCACCATCAGCAGCACCGGAACCCCCAGGTTCGGTGCCATGACCCCGGCGATCTGGCCCACCAGCCACAGCCCGCCGACCACCTGGAGGAGCGTCATGGCCGCCTGTGCCAGGACCGCCGCCGGCCACCAGCCCGGCCGCGGCGGGCGGCCCGACGGCAGTCCGGCCCGGCCGGCCAGTTCGTCCAGCGCCTCGGGCAGCCCCTGGGCGCCTCGTACGGCCGCCTCGCGCACCGCCTGCGCCCAGGGCGAGGGCAGCCCCGACGAGGCACGGTCGGACACCGTCCGCACCGCCTGTTCGACGCGCTGGCGGGCGGTGGCCTCCTCGTCGGCCTGGGTGCGGACCTGGAACCGGCCGCTGGGAGGCTCACGCCGGTCCTGGTACCACCGCCACAGCCGCAGCCACGGCGTCCCGCACGCGCGGTTGGCGTTGCGCAGCCAGGCGCGTTCGGCGGCCTCACCGGCCGCGGTGGCGCCGACGGCGTCCGCGAGCCGGGCGGCGAACTCGTCCCGCGCCTCCTCGCTGAGCCCGGTGCGCCCGCCCGTGACGTAGACCGGCCGCAGCCGGGCCGCCGCGGCGTCCACGTCGGCCGCGACCCGGCGGGCCGCCGCGCCGCGCTCCCCGACGAACTGGCCGAGCAGCTCGCGCAGTTCGCCGATGCCGTCCCCGGTGAGGGCCGACACCGCGAGCACCGTGGCGCCCGGTTCGCCGTACTCGCCGAGTGCGATGCCGTCCTCGTCGAGGAGCCGGCGCAGGTCGTCGAGGACCAGCTCGGCGGCCTCGCCGGGCAGCCGGTCGACCTGGTTGAGGACGACGAACATGATCTCGGCGTGGCCCGCCATGGGCCGCAGATAGCGCTCGTGGAGCATCGCGTCGGCGTACTTCTCCGGGTCCACGACCCAGATGACGGCGTCGACGAGGGCCAGGATCCGATCGACCTGCTCACGGTGCTGTACGGCCGCGGAGTCGTGGTCGGGAAGGTCGATCAGGACCAGTCCGCGCAGCTGGGCCTCCCCTTCCGGGGTCTGCACAGGGCGCCGCCGCAGCCGTCCGGGGATGCCCAGGCGGTCGATGAGGTTCGCGGCGCCGTCGCTCCAGCTGCACGCGATCGGCGCGGCGGTCGTCGGGCGCCGTACGCCGGTCTCCGAGATGGTCACCCCGGCGAGCGAGTTGAACAGCTGGGACTTGCCGCTGCCGGTCGCGCCCGCGATGGCGACGACGGTGTGCTGCCCGGAGAGCTTGCGGCGCGCCGCCGCCTCGTCCAGGACCCGGCCCGCCTCGAAGAGCGTCCGGCTGTCCAGACGGGTACGGGAGAGGCCTACGAGCTCGCGGAGCGCGTCGAGGCGGGACCGCAGGGGACCGTCGTAGGCGAGCGGGATCGGGGGCAGGGAGGTGCCGCCGCCCGACCGGATCTCCGCCGCCACGATGTGCTGGGCGGCGGCCGTCTCCTCGGTCACCCGGCGCGCGATGAGGCCGTCGTCCCAGGCTTCGGCGGGGTCCGCGGGGGCCACGGGGGGCTCCGTCCCAACCGGGGCGCCCGCGCGTGCAGGGACGTCCATGCGCACAGGGGCGCGGGGGCGGGTGCGGCCCGAGGTTCCCGCCCAGGGGTCGACGAGGTCCGCGGAGGGCTCCGTACGCGCGTGGGCGGCCCCGTCGGGTTCCTCGGCGGGCTCGGGGGGTGTCTCCGCCCGGTCCGGGGCTTCCTGGGTCTCGCGCTCCGCCCGGGGGTGTCCGGCGGACGGCGTGTTCTCCGCCGCCCCCCGGGCGTCTGCCACGCACTCCCTCGAGCCAATATGGTCCGCGCGATCCGAGTTACCAGGATTATCCGAGTTTTCTGGGTTCTCTGGGTTCTCTGGGTTCTCTGGGCTTCCTGACTCTTCTGAATTGCTCGCGTTATCCGAGTTGCCTGAGTGGTCTGAGTGATCCGTGTGGTCCTGGTCAGTGACGGCGGTCACCGGTCACCTCTCCTTCAGCAGTACGGACAGCGCGGCGATGAGTTCGGCCTGGGGTTCGGCGTGGACGTCGAGTCCGTCGAGGGGCGCGAGACGGCGTTCGCGTTCGTTGTGCATGACGCGGTCCAGGTGTTCGGCGAGCAGCCGTCCGCCGCGGTCGCGCAGCCGCAACGCGCCGTGCGCTCCGAGGCGTTCGGCCAGGCCCTCGCCGGCGACGCGGGCCCGGCGCCCGCCCAGCAGGGCGGTGGCGACGAGGGCGGCGACCGCCTCGGGGTCGGGCGCCGCGCCGCGTTCCATGGCGCGCACCTCGTCCTCGGCGTACTCCTCCAACTCGCGCCGCCACCGTCGTACGGCCATGCCGATACGGTGTTCCGCGCTGTCGGGGATGCCCGGGTGGTCCGGTGTGGAATCGCGGTCCGTCAGCTCCGGTGCGTCGGAGGCCGGTTCACGGCGCCACGCCTCCTGTACGCGTTCGTCGGCGGCGGTGACGGCGCACAGCAGGAGGGCGCCGAGGCTCTCCACCAGGGCGTCGAGGAGTTCGCCGGCGGTGCAGTCCAGGGGGAAGGCCCGCCAGCGCTTGAGGGCGTCCCCGGCGAGTACGGCGCCGCTCTGCAAACGGCCGCGTACGCGCGCGTACTCGCTGTCGTACGCCCCGTCGACGGCCGTGGTGAGCCGCAGCGCGGCGGCGTACTGCGCGGCGGCGGCGCCGGCCAGTTCGGGCATACGGGACTTGAGGGAGTCGAGGACGCCGTGGGCGGTGCGGGCGAGGACACCGCGCCGGGCGGCGGGGTCCTCGGCCTGGTGGACGAGCCAGGCGCGCAGCGGCGCCACGGCGGTCGCGGGCAGCAGCCCGCCGCCCCAGGCGGACTCGGGCAGTTCGGGCACGGTGAAGCGGGGTACGTCGCCCAGGCCGGCCTTGGTGAGGAGGGCGGCGTACTGCCGGGACACCTCGCCGACGACCTGGTGGGGGACGCGGTCGAGGACGGTGACGAGGGTGGCGTCGTACTCCTTGGCGGTGCGCAGGAGGTGCCAGGGGACGGCGTCGGCATAGCGGGCCGCCGTGGTGACCATCACCCAGATGTCGGCGGCGCAGATCAGTTCGGAGGCCAGGACGCGGTTGTCGGCGACAAGGGAGTCGACGTCGGGGGCGTCAAGGAGTGCGAGGCCGGGCGGGAGGGTCGCGGCGGTCTCGATGCGCAGGGCGCGGCGGCCCTCCTCGCCGGGGAGCAACAGGTCGTCCGAGGGCTCCTGGTGGGGCACCCACACGCGCGTGAGGTCGGGCAGGACGCGCATGCCGCTGAACCAGTGGTGGTCCTCCGGGTGGCAGACCAAGACGGGGGTGCGGGTGGTCGGGCGCAGCACGCCGGCCTCGCTGACCCGTTGTCCCACCAGGGAGTTGACAAGTGTTGACTTTCCGGCGCCGGTGGATCCGCCGATGACGACCAGAAGTGGCGCTTCGGGCTGTCTGAGGCGGGGCACCAAGTAGTCGTCGAGCTGGGCGAGCAGTTCGTCGCGGTTGGCACGCGCGCGTGGCGCTCCGGCCAGGGGCAGCGGGAAGCGTGCGGCGGCGACACGGTCGCGCAGGGCGGAAAGTGCGTCGAGCAGCTGAGGCCGTACGTCCAAGGTCACCACATGCGAAGAATGCCCAATTTTAGGGGATTTATGAAGCATATAGGCATGTCTGCGCGCCGATAGGACACAAGGGACGGAAGGTGCGACTGGGACACCGCCACAGTCCAGGCATAACGAGTGCACAACACCCGGGGTTCGAGGCGGCAAAAGCGGTGCACGATTCGCACCTGCCTGCGATTATCAGGACCGCTTCACCGAACCTCCACATTGAGCCACGGAGGCGAAGCAACCGGGACAAGGAACCGGGAGCCCTATCCTTGTCCCCGGCAACGTCACGGATCGGCCCACACCCGGGCAGCACGTACGAGGCCACCACACCCGGCCCCCGTAGCTCAGTGGATAGAGCAGGCGCCTTCTAAGCGCTTGGCCGCAGGTTCGAGTCCTGCCGGGGGCGCAAGTCTCCGCCCTCCCTTTGGGAGGGCTTTTTACTGGTCAGAGCGGGTTTCACTCGCCACGACGAGGCCCCGGACACTCCCCCGACGATCAAGGAGAGGTTCCGGGGCTGTCCGACTTTCACCGGGTTTTCGCGGGTGACCGTGTCGAATACGTGTCGAAGCTCTCGGCGAGAGGCCTCAGCCCGCGTCGGGCAGCTCGCGGAGATCCCCCGCGGCCTCCAGGCGCCATTTCAGGCCAGGCAGCTGCCCCTCGGCGCACCGAGCGTAATCGGCCAGCAGCACCGGCACGCCGTTCCCGGCCCAGTCGGCCACCTGAGCGGGCGGGAGCCCTTCATCGAGCCACTTCGTGAGGCGCGCGTGCCGGCTGTCGTACACCCGCCTCCGGTGGGCGACTCGAAGGCGTGCGGGGGCCGGACGGCCTTGCGCGCACTGCGCCACGCGCGGCGGATGACCGATCCGGCGGGAAATGCCGCCCGCCTTCCCCCTGAAACAGCAGGTCACCGGGCTTGAACTGCTCGTCCTCGATGTGCTGCCGCATGATGCGCGTCAGGGCGGGATGCCCCGGCGCGGTGCGCGTCTCGCCCTCGGCACGGCCCTTCAGGTCACGTTCCTCGTGACTCTCTCCGGTGTCGGTCCACCGCTTGCCGACCTCCGGGGTCGCGGTGTGGATCAGCAGCTCGCACCACTGGTCCCCGGCGTCGGAGCTGGGAAACGTCACGTTCTGCACGCGCATGGCTACGGCTTCTTCCGGTCGCAGACCGCAGAAGTTCAGCGTGGCGAAGAACGCGCGCAGCCGCTTTCCTCCACGGGGCCGGCGCCGGATCCAGTCGAGGAGGGCCGCCGCCTGGTCCGCGTTCATCAAGGACCGCTTGTCGACGGGCCGCCGCCTGCTTGCCGTCGAGGCGCGACGTACCCAGGGCGACAGCTGAACTGGTGCCTACCAGCCAGCCGTGCCTCGACTCTCCTGGTCCTCGGCCAGGCCGATGGCGAAGGGGAACGACTTCAGGAAGTCGCGCCTCGCAGGGTCTTGCTCCGCTTCGGCCAAGTCCGCGAGCACCTGCACGAGTCGCTCGCGTTGGCCGGAGGGCAGGCGCAGCAGTTCTCCGCCGACGCTCTCCATCATCTTCACCGCGGAATCGGGATCCACCTCCTCATCCCCGCAGCTCTCCAGCCACCACACGACATCGACGAGCACGCCGGTGAGTGCCGGCACGAGCGGATCCCTGTCAGTCATGCGTGCAACGTAGCCGAGCCCTACGACAGCGCCCCGTGAACCGGTGAGTTCATGACTGCCTGCTCCGCTAGGGTCCGCCGCATGACCAACGACGCCCCGGCCTGTCCTGATTGCGGCCGGCCCATGGAGTCCGGTGGCTTCGTACTGTCCCGGCGGGAGGACGACGGCCGACGAGCCTGCCGGTCGCTGTGGAGGTGTACCGGTCGGCATGTCTGGTGGGGCTGGGCCGACCGGCCGGAGGAGCCATTGGATGCCTGCCCGGTGCCGCAGCTGTTCCGCTGACATCAACGGAGCGGTGAGGCTCTGGCGGGGCGCTCTTCGTGTGGGGGTCAGAGGGCCGAGGAGGATGCCTTTTCCGGGAGGGGGGCGGCCGGGGGCGGCGCCGGGGTGTGTTCCATGCGGTCCAGGTGGAGGGCTCGGTGGAGGGTGCGCAGGAAGGGTGGGGACCACCAGTTGGCGGTGCCCAGGAGGGCCATCAGGGAGGGGACCAGGAGGGCCCTGACGACGGTCGCGTCGATGAGGACGGCGAAGGCCGCGCCCAGGCCCAGTTCCTGGACGAAGACCAGGCGGGACAGGGCGAGCGCGCCCACCGGGACGCAGAACAGGATCGCCGCCGAGGTCACGATCCCGCCGGTGCGGGACAGGCCGTGGGCCACCGCCTCGCGGTCGTCCAGGCCCTGGGAGCGGGCCTCCTTGATGCGGCTGAGGAGGAAGACGTTGTAGTCCGTGGACAGGCCGAAGGCCAGCGCGAAGACCAGGACCGGGGTGGTGGTCTCCAGCGCGTTCTGGGCGGGCAGGCCCAGGTTGCCGTCCTGGAAGACCCAGACCAGGAAACCGAACGCCGCGCCCGTCGAGAGCAGGTTCATCAGCAGGGCCTTCACCGGCAGCACCACCGAGCCCGAGAACGCGAAGAGCAGCAGCAGGGTGACGCCGACCAGGATGCCGGCCGCGAGCGGGATGCTGTCGGCGATGCTCTCGCGCTGGGCCAGGTAGTCCGCCGTCGTGCCGGTGTAGCGGGCGGGGTGGGGCGGGGTGAGGTTCTGTACGTCGGCGACCGCGTCCTTGGAGGTCTCGTCCAGGGGGTTGTGGGTCAGGACCGCGTCGATCTCCCAGTGGGTGGCGTCCAGGCGGAAGGGGGTGCCGGCCGACTCGATGCCGGGGATCGCCGCGACGCGGTCCGTGTAGTCGGTGAGGCGGGAGGCGTCCGGCGTTCCCTTCGTGTCCAGGACGATCTGGAGGGGGGACGTGGCACGGGCGTCGTAGTCCTTGTCCATGACGGCCGCCACCCGGCCCGCGCTGGTCTCCTCCGGCAGGACCGTGGGGTCGACGCCGGTGAAGCGCACGCCGAGCAGCGGTGAGGCGATCGTCAGGAGGACGGCCGTGGCCGCCAGCGCGAAGACGGCCGGGCGGCGCATCACCGTGCGGGCCAGCCGGTACCAGCGGCCTTCGGCGCGCGCCACGCCGGCCGTGCGCTGCCAGCGGCGCGGGGCGAGGGAGTTGATCCGCCGGCCGAGGAGGGCGAGGAGGGCCGGGAGCCCCACGAGGGCGAACAGGGCCGCCGAGACGACCGTGACGACGCCCGCCAGGCCCATGGAGCGCAGGTAGGGCTGCGGGAAGGCGAGCAGGGCGGCGAGCGCGGCGGCGACCGTGAGGGCGCTGAAGAGGACGGTGCGGCCGGCCGTGGCGACCGTACGGAGGATCGCTTCGGCGCCCGGGCCGCGGTCGGCGAGTTCCTCGCGGTAGCGGGAGACGATCAGCAGGCCGAAGTCGATGGACAGGCCCAGACCGAGGGCGAAGGCCAGGCTCATCGAGCCGGTGGAGACCTGGGTGAACTCCGTGGCGACGCGCAGGCCCGCCATCGTGAGCATGAGCGAGACGACTCCGCCGAGCAGCGGGATCAGGGCGGCCACCAGTCCCCGGAAGACCAGGAAGAGGACGATCAGGATGACCGGCATGGCGAGGAGTTCCGCCTGGGCGAGATCCTCGTCGGAGACCTCGGCGACCTGGACGTGGCCGGGGGTGGCGCCGCCGAGCCAGGTGCGCCCGCGCAGGGCGGGGTCGTCCTCGATCGCCTCGCGCAGTTCGTCCGTGGCGCGCACGCTCTCCTGGTCCGTCAGCGGTCCGACGGCGCCCACGACCACCGTGCTGCGGCCGTCGCGGGCGATCAGCGCGGCGCCGCCGGTGGCCGACGTGTAGTCGACGACCTGCTCGACCTCGGCGCGGGAGCGGAGCAGTCCGGCGGCGGCGGTGACGGCCGCCGGCGGGGCGGTGTCCGCCGTGACGCGTTCGTCGGTGCGGACCAGCAGGACGTAGCCCTGCTGGGGGTCGGTGCCGGTGGCCTTCCCGATGATCTCCCTCGCCGCGACATTGCCGCCGCCGGGATCGTCGTAGTCGGACAGACCGTTGGAGAGGCGCTCGGACACGCTGCCGCCGTAGGCGGTGGCCAGCGCGGTGACCAGGAGGGCCAGCAGGAGTACGGCGATCCGTCGGCGGTGCAGGGCCGAACCGAGAGCGGAGAACATGGGGCTTCTTTTCCTTCCACCCGTGTGGGGGCTTACGGGTACGCGCGGGCCGCGACGGCCAGCGTCCGGCAGGGCGCTGAAGAACCGCTGTAGTCCCGGTGAGGGCGGGCCGCGCGGGCGCAAGGGGGGCTTTAGTCGCGATTCGCAGCATGCGGGGGTCAGCCAGTAGGACGACCTCTCCCCGACCCACGGGGCCGACGTGCAGGAGGGAAGCCCGTGACCGGATCTGCGGGAGCCGAAGGATCAGAGAGTGGGGCGGTGATCCACGCCCAGGTGTGCGTCATCGGCGGCGGGCCGGCCGGGATGACGCTCGGTCTGGAGCTGGCCCGCCGGTCGGTGGAGGTCGTCGTGATCGAGCAGAGCGGGCACTTCGACCGCTCGTTCCGCGGCGAGTCCATCTCCCCCGACTCGGTGTGGCTGCTGGACCGCCTGGGCATCCTGGACAAGGTCCGGGACAGCACCCTGGAAACCCGGCGGATGCAGATCGTGGACGGCGGCCGGGTGGTCCTGGACGCCGACTTCTCCGCGTTCGACCAGCCGTGCCGCTACCCGATGGAGCTGCCGCAGCCGCCGCTGCTGACCGCGCTGTCCGAGGAGGCCGCCGCGCTGCCCGGGTTCACCCTGCTGCGCCGCGCCACCGCCGTCGGGCTGCTGCGCGACGGTGAGGCCGTGACCGGCGTCAGGGTACGCGGCCCGGAAGGGGACCTGGAGGTGCGCGCCGCGCTGACCGTGGGCGCGGACGGACGGTTCAGCAAGGTGCGCGACATGGCCGGGCTGCCGTACGAGAAGATCCCGCTGGAGCGGGACTTCGTCTGGTTCAAGGTGCCGGTGCCGGAGGTCTGGGACCCGCACACCTACCGGGTGCGTATCCGCGGGGACCGGCACGGACTGTTCATCCCCACCGTGCCCGACCTGGTCCGGGTCGGCTTCAACATCCCCAAGGGCGGCCTGCGCGAGATGCGCAAGCAGGGCCTGGGCGCGCTGTACGAGCGGATCGACGAACTCGCCCCCGAGATCTCCGAGGGCGTACGGGCGTCGGTCACCAGCTGGTCCGACACCTCCATGCTCGACATCTTCACCACGGTGGTGCCGCGCTGGTCGATGCCCGGCCTCGTCCTGATCGGCGACGCGGCGCACACCCTCACCCCGGTGCTCGGGCAGGGCGTCAACCACGCCATCACCGACGCCGTGATGCTCGCCCCGCTCGTCGCGCCGGTCCTGCGCGGCGGCCCCGGCAGCCCGGGCGGCCGACGGTCCGACCTCCTGCGCGCCACCGAGCGCTTCCAGCGCGAACGGGAGCAGGCGGTGGCCCGCTCACGCGGCCTCCAGCTGCGCCAGGAACGGGCGTTCGCGCTCTCCGGCACGGTTCCGGTCGCGCTGCGCAGGCTCACGTACCGGCTGGTGAGCGCCAATGGCGCGCTCAAGCGGCGGATCGTCTCGGGCATCTACTACCCGCTCCAGGAGGCGCACCGCAGTGGGCGCACGGTGGTGCGGGTCGCGACCCCCTCAGCACCTGTTCCGTCCGTCCCCTCCGACGTCTGACACAGACGTCTGACACAGAGGATCCACGACCATGACCGCACAGCCCGAGACCGCGCCCGAGACCGCCCCCGAAGAGACCGACGTCCGTCCCTACCCCTTCGACCGGCCCTCCGCCATGCAGCCCTGCCCGGTCTACAAGAACCTGCGCGAGACCTGCCCGGTGTCCCGGGTGAGGATGCCCAGCGGTGACAACGCCTTCCTGGTGACGACGTACGACGAGGTCCGCACCGTCCTCTCGGACCAGCGGTTCAGCCGGGCCGCCACCCTGGAGGACGGCGCTCCACGGCTCGCCGCCGCCCCGCAGAAGTTCAAGAGCCTGCTCAACATGGACCCGCCCGAGCACACCCGGGTGCGCAAGCTGGTCTCCCGCGAGTTCACCGCCCGCCGGGTCGCGGCGCTGCGCCCCCGCATCCAGGAGCACACCGACGCGCTGCTGGACGCGATGGCCGAGCACGACGGCGGCCCGCTCGACCTCATCCCCGCCCTCGCCTTCCCGCTCCCGGTGATCGTGATCTGCGAGCTGCTCGGCGTGCCCTTCGACGACCGGGAGAAGTTCGCGGCCTGGGCCACCGCCTTCCTCGCCACCACCTCCCGCACCAAGGACGAGATGCTGGAGGCCCAGATCGGGCTGTTCACGTACCTCTCCGAACTGGTCGAGGCCAAGCGCGAGAAGCCCGGCGAGGACCTGCTCTCGGCGCTCGTCCAGATCCACGACGAGGACGGCGACCGGCTCAGCCACGAGGAACTCATCTTCCTGGGCATCAGCCTGCTGGTGGCCGGCCACGAGACCACGGTCAACCAGATCGCCAACAGCGTGGTCGCGCTGCTCACCCACCCCGAACACCTGGCCGCCCTGCGCGCCGAGCCGGAGCTGATCGGCAACGCCGTGGAGGAGATGCTGCGCGCCTACCCGCCCGGCGACGAGGCGCTGCTGCGGATCACCACCGAGGACGTGGAGCTCGGCGGTGTCGTCATCCCCGCGGGCAGCGCGGTGCTGCCGGGCCTGGCCTCGGCCAACCGGGACGGCCGCCAGTTCACCGCCCCGGACGAGCTGGACTTCCGCCGGCCGGCCAACGCGCACTTCGCCTTCAGCCACGGCCCGCACTACTGCATCGGCTCCGGCCTCGCCCGTCTGGAGCTCCAGATCGCCGTCGGCTCGCTCGTCCAGCGTTTCCCGACCCTCCGGCTGGCGGTCTCGCCGGAGGAACTCCCGCGCCCGCACGGCATGTTGGTGCACGGCATCACCGCACTGCCCGTCACCTGGTGAACCACCGCACAGACCACGGCTCCCGGTCGGATCATCCGACCGGGAGCCGTGGTCTGTTCACCTGTCCCGTACGACGAACACCGACGCGACCGCCGCGCCCAGCGCCACCGGTATCGCCGACAGCAGCAGGATCTCGCGGCCCGGGACGTCGAGGGCGAGGAGTCCGCCGCCCACCGCCGGGCCGATGATGGAGCCGGTACGGCCGAGCGCGGCGGCGTAGGCCACACCGGTCGTGCGGGACGCGGCGGGGTACATGGTGACCGCGAGGGCCGTCTGGCCGAGGACGCCGGCGACGATGCCCGCGCCGGCCGCGGCCAGCATCAGCAGCAGCGGCCCCCTGCCGAAGTGCTCCTGGGAGGTCGCGACGAGGAAGACGACGGCCAGCAGCGCCATCCCGGTCAGCGCGCGGGGCGTACCGAAGCGCGAGCACAGCGGGATCATCACCAGTCCGCCGACCACACCGCCCACGGCGATCATCGACACGCCCACCGGGGCCTGCTCGGAGGTGAAGCCGTAGCCGCGGGTGAGGAGGGTCGGGAGCCAGGTGAGGAGGCCGTAGTTGGTCGTGTACATCAGGAGGGCGAACGACCAGAGGAGTACGGTCCCGACCGCGGTTCCCGGTGCGAACAGCCGGCGTACGGAGGGGTCCGCCGCCGTCGGCGTACGCGCGGTGACGGGCGCGGTGCGGGGCAGGGCGCGCACCAGGAACGGCACCAGCAGCGCGGGGATCACGGCACCCGCCCAGAACACGGACGTCCAGCCGAACGCCTCGATCAGCGGCGTGCCGACCAGGCCCCCGGCGACCGCGCCGACGGCGATCGCCAGGACGACCGCGACGCTCACCGACTCCCGCCGGGCGGGCGGCACATGGTCCGCGGTGAGCGCGACGCACGCGGGCAGGACGACGCCCAGGCCGAGCGCGGTGGCCAGGCGGGCCACGCTCAGCAGCACCACCGAGTCGACCGCGTCCACCGGGACGGTGAGCGCCGAACCGGCCGCGAAGATCACGGTCCCGGTGACGATCAGGTTCTTGTGCCCGAAGCGGGCGGCCGCGCGCCCCGAGCACACGTACCCGATCACCACGCCCAGGTTCGTGGCGACGAGGGCGGGCGTGAACGCCGACTCGTCGAGCTTCCACTCGTCGGCGAGCGTGGGGACGACGAAGCCGAGCGAGGAGGTGTCGAATCCGTCGAGGAAGATGGTCAGGAAGGCGAGGACGACGATCCGCCTGCCCGGCGGTCGCGCCTGCCGCTTCCCGGTGTCGGCGTCCATGGGGCGCCGGTGAGTGGTGGTCATGCGATGCACCTCGGGTCGGTAGGGGTTCGATCGGTAGGGGTTCGGACGCACGTCGACCCGGCGGGCAGCGACTCTGCCCGCCGGGTCGGCCTCGATGCCGGTGCGGGCGGTCAGGCCCGGTGGCCCGCGGCCTGCGCGCGCAGCGCGGACACCACGGCCCACAGGGAGGTGGGGGTGGCGAAGGTGTCGGCGACGAGCTGCTCGTCGGGGATCGAGACGCCGTACGCCTGCTCGACCTGGACCAGCAGCTCCACCATGGCCATGGAGTCCAGGCCGGCCGCCTTGAGGCTGCTGTCGGTGCGCAGCGGGCCCTTGGCGGCGAGGCGAGGCAGGGTCTGGTGCAGGAGTTCCTCGTAGGTCTCGTCCCAGGGCACGGCCGTCTCGGTCGCGGTGTCGGTCATGGCGGTGGTGTCGTCCTTCGCGGCGGTGGGCGGCGCCACCGGATGGCGGCGCAGTTCCAGACGGGTGGTGGAGACGACCTCGCCGCCGTCGACCAGGAGTTCGGTCGGCGCCGGGTGGCCGAGGAAGCCGAGGAGGCTCGCTGAGATGCCGTACGCGCCGACGTTGGGGAAGGCCAGCAGGTCGCCCGGGCGGATGCCGGGGAGCGCGGCGGCGCGGTTGAGGACGTCGGCCGGGGTGCAGAGGGGGCCGGCGAGGGTGATCGTGCCCTCGCCCGTCTCCCCCGGGCCGCTCAGCGGAGTCGCCTTCAGCGGCAGCAGGCGGCCCAGGCCCGACAGCCCGCCGAGGTGGTTGATACCGGAGTCGAGGACGGCGTACGCGCTGCCCCGGCTGTTCTTGACGTCGGTGACGCCGGTGACGAGGACTCCGCTGTCGCCCACCAGATAGCGCCCGGACTCGAAGGCGACGACGGGTTCGCCGTCGCGCCAGCCCGGGAGGTGCTCGTCGAGTACGGCGGTCAGGGCGGTGCGCAGGCCCCGGTAGACGGGGCGTTCGCCGGGGGTGGCGTACGGTGCCGCGAAGCCGCCGCCGAGGTCCAGCAGGTGCAGCGGGATGCCGAGTTCCTCGCGGAGCTGGGCCGCGGTGCGGACGCTCTGGGCGAGTTCGGCGGCGAGGCTGTCCTCGTCGCGGGCGTTGGTGAGCGGGAAGAAGTGCATGCCGACGATGCGGGTGCCCGGCGTCAGCAGGCGGGCCTTGTCCGCGGCGAGGTCGTCGAGGTCGAAGCCGAACTGGGAGGGGCCGCCGGTCATGCGCAGGCCGGCCTCGCCGGGGGCGCCGGCCGCGTTGATGCGGAGCACGCAGTCGGCGGTGACGCCCTGGGCGTGCGCGGCGGCGCCGATGCGCTCCAGGTCGCCGAAGGACTCGGCGGAGAAGGTGTGCAGCCCCGCGGTGATCGCCTCGTCCAGCTCGGCCGGGACCTTGCCCGGGCCGGAGTACATGAGCTCGGCGGCGGGGTGGCCCGCCTCCAGGGCGGCGGCGAGTTCCCCGCGTGACGTCACCTCGGCGCGGGCACCGCCCCGGCGCAGCTCGGCGACCAGGCCGGGGTGCGGGTTGGCCTTGAGCGAGTAGTAGATGCGGCTGGGCTGGGGCAGGGCGGCCCGCAGATCCTCGAGCGCGGTGCGGACGCGGGCGAGGTCGTAGACGTAGAGCGGGGTGCCGTGGCGTGCTGCGAGCCCGCGCAGGGCCGAGGCGTCCGGGGGGCCGGTGGGGCTCCGGTCGTGGGCGTCGTAGGCGTCAGTGGGCATCGGTGGTGTCCTCCACAGCGTCCTCCACGAGCCGGCGGCGCAGCTCCTTGCGGTCGGTCTTGCCGTTGGGGGTGAGGGGCAGGGCGGGCAGGATGTGGCAGATGTCCGGGACCTTGGCGGGTTCGAGGCGGTCGCCGAGGCGGGCCAGGACCTGCTCGCCGGTCAGCCGGTCCGTCTCGCCGACGGCGAAGAGGACCATGTCGCGGTCGCCCTCGGGGACCAGCAGCGCGGCCTCCCGTACGCCGTCGATGTCGAGTACGGCGGCCTCGATCTCGACGGAGCTCATCCGCGAGCCGCGCCGCTTGAACAGGTCGTCCTTGCGGCCCCGGAAGTAGACGTGGCCGTCCTCGTCGAGATAGCCGTAGTCACCGGTGTGGAGGGTGACCCCTTCGGGGCCGGGGCGGAAGCGCAGGGCGGTCGGCTCCGGGGCGCGCCAGTAGCCGGCCATGACGTGCGGGCCGCGCACGCAGAGCTCGCCGATCTCGTGGGGCGGCAGCGGGCGGCCGTCGTCGTCGAGGGCGAGCACCTCGGTGCCGGGCAGCGCGGGGCCGACCGAGCCGGGGCGGGCCAGGTCGCCGTCCGCCTCGAGGATGGTGATCCGCTTGCACTCGGTGGTGCCGTACATGGGGGCCACGGACGCGCCCGGGAAGGTCTCCCTGAGCTGGGCGATGAGCGGGGCGTTGAGCGCGGCGCCGGTGTTGGTGAACAGGCGGACACCGGTGGGGCGCGGGTCGCGCCCTGCGAGCCGGACGAGCAGTTCGCCGAGCGACGGGACGAGCGGGACGATCGTCGCGCCGTGGTCGCGGACGAAGCCGAGCAGGCGGGCGTGGTCGGCCGGTCCTGACAGCAGCAGCTCGGAGCCGGAGAGGGCGCAGAGCAGGATCTGGTAGAGGCCGTAGTCGAAGGAGAGCGGCACGGCGGCCAGGACGACGTCGTCCGGGCGGTAGTGCAGCCGGGCCTGGATGGCGCGGGCCGCGAAGACGACCGGGCCGTGCGGGCAGGCGACCGCCTTGGGGGCGGAGGTGCTGCCGGAGGTGTAGATGAGCAGGGCGAGGCGGTCGGCGGGCACCTCGACCTGGGTACGGGCCTCCGGGTCGGCGGGCCCGGACAGGTCGAGTTCCGTGGCGACCAGGACCGGCACGTCGGAGGGCCAGCTCAGCCCCTCGGCGCCCGCCCGCTCCGCGCTCTCCACGACGATCAGCGAGGGCGCGGAGTCGGCGAGCACCGCCTGGAGGTGGAATGCCTTCATGCCGGGGTTGATCGGGACCAGGACGGCGCCCTGCCGCCAGGTGCCGTACAGCAGGGCGGTGAACTCGCGGATGCTGCCGACCCGGGCCAGCACCCGGTCGCCGGGCTTGATGCCGTGGCCGTCCAGGACGCGGGCGAACGCGTCGGCGGCGGCGTCGAGTTCGGCGTACGTCCACACGCCGTGCCGGTCGCGTACGGCGGGGGTGTGGGGGCGGTGGGCGACGGGCGCGGTCAGGAACACCTCGGCCGCGTTGTCGACGCGGGGGGCGGTCTCGGTGCCGACGGCGTCGTCGATCAGGGCCGAGGGCGGGAAGGACGTCAGCAGGTCGGTCATGACCGCGTCTCCTCGTGGTGGGCGGCGGGCGTCTGCCAGGCGGGCTCCTCGGTGATCTCCAGCACCGCGCAGGTGGAGGTGAAGCCGGAGCCGGCGCCGATCAGCAGGACCGTGTCGCCGGTACGCAGTTCCCCGCGCTCGGCGAGGTCGTTCAGGCCGGCGAACTGGTCGCCCGCGCCGAGGTGGCCGCTGCGCCGGGCGAACTCCCAGCTGGTGCGGTCCTCCTTCAGGCCCAGCACGGTGCCGGCCTGCCACTCCATCTTGCTGCGGCCACTGGCCGGGATCACCGCCCAGGTGATGTCCTCGCGGGTCTTCCCGGCGTCCGCGAGCGCCGCGTCCACGGCGGACACGGCGACGCCGACCAGGCGCTGGGTGGCCTCGCGGAGGTTGCCCTCGTGCTGGAGGAAGTGGCCGAGACGCTCGGCGAGACCGAGCGGCTTCTCGGTGGGCAGCGGGGTGAACCCCGGGCCCCGGGTGACCACTTCGAGCGAGTTGTCGGCGCGGGTCGCGGTCGACAGCAGGCGCGCGAAACCGCCCTCGTTGGAGAGCAGCAGCGCGGTGCCGCCGTCGCCGTAGACGATGCCGGCCTCGTCGCGCCAGCGGTCGATCAGTGGCTCGCCGAAGCGGTCCGCGGTGGTGAGCATCGCGGCGGCCGGGCCCGGGGTGGTGGCCAGGTGGCGGGCGGCGAGATCCATCGCGCCGGTGCCCGCGTTGCACTCCTGCTTCAGCTCGAACGCGGGGACGCCCCGGCCGAGCGCCTTGTCCGCGACGTACGACGCCACCGGCCACAGGGTCTGGCCCTGGAACCAGACGTAGCTGTGCAGCAGCAGGCTCACGGTCTCCGGGTCGACACCCGACCGCTTGAGTGCGGTGGTGGCGGCCTGGACCGCCATGTCGGGCGGTGCGACCTCCTCGTCGGCCACCCGGATCGACAGCAGTTCATCGGCCTCGAACTGCTCGGCGTCGTAGACGCCCGCCTCCACGGCCGCGCGGGTCGGATACGGCTCGGGGAGCCAGGATCCCGTCGCGGCCACGTAAACGCTTTCCCAGCGCATGGTCCTCCCATCGTCGGTGGCTCATCTCTCGATCCGGTCTCGGTCCGGCGTGGTGATTCCGGTGTGGTGATTCCGGTGTGGTGTCGGGAGATCCGCCCTCGCGAGGATCGTGCGGGGGGTGGCTTTGGCCCGGCTAAAGACGGCGGACGACGGGGGACGACAGGGGTGACGACGGGGGCGCAAGCGGGGCTTCAGGAAGGCGGCCGAGTCTCGGGCGTACGACGTCGGTGACGCTGGAGGGAGTCGGGACATGGGCAAGGCGCCGGATCCGCGGCGATGGTGGATGCTCGGGGTGCTGTCCCTGGCGCTGTTCGCCATCGTCCTGAACAACGGGCTGCTGAACGTGGCGGTCCCGGTGCTGATGAGCGACCTGGGCATGAGCATCGGACAGGCCCAGTGGATCGTCGACAGCTACGCCCTGGTGTTCGCCGGGTTCCTGCTGACGGCGGGCGCGGTGGCGGACCGGTTCGGCCGCAAGCGGGCCACCCTCGGCGGGGTCGCGGTCTTCGGCACCGGCTCGCTGGTCGCCCTCGGGGCGGACGGGCCGGGGCAGTTGATGGCGGCGCGGGTGGTCATGGGCCTGGGCGCCGCGTTCATCATGCCGGGCACGCTCGCCGCGCTGGTCGACGTCTTCCCGGAGTCCGAGCGGGCGAAGGCGATCGGGGTGTGGAGCAGCGTCTCCGCGCTCGGGGTCGCCGCCGGTCCGGTCATCGGCGGTGCCCTGGTCGGGCACTTCTGGTGGGGCTCGGTCTTCCTGGTGAACCTGGCGCCGGTGGCCGTGGTCCTGGCCGGCGGGGCGCTGCTGCTGCCCGAGTCCGCCGACCGGGTGCCGCGCCCGCCCGACCCCGTCGGGGCACTGCTCGGCACCGCCGCGATGGCGGGGCTGGTCTACGGCATCATCCAGACCTCCGGCCACGGCCTGGTCTCGGCGCCGGTGCTGACCGGGCTGGCCGTGGCCGGCGCGGCCGGTACCGGCTTCGTGGCCTGGGAACGGCGGCACCCGCATCCCCTGCTCGACCTCGGCCTGCTGCGCCGCCCCGCGTTCATCGGCGCGAGCACCAGCATCCTGCTGCTCATGCTCGGGCTGGCCGGCACCCTGTTCGTGCTCACCCAGCGGCTCCAGTTCGTGCTGGGGTACACCCCGCTGCGCTCCGGTCTGTCCGTCATGCCGGTGGCGTTCGCGGTGCTGCTGGGCACCCTGCTGTGCCCGGCCCTTGACCGGCGGACCGGGCCGCGCGGCTGTGTGTCCCTCGGGCTGACGACCGCGGCGGCCGGTGTGCTGGTGCTCGCCCTGTGGGACGGCGGGTATCCGCCGGTGTTCGCGGGGCTGGTGCTGGTCGGGATCGGCTTCGGCCTGTCCATGGCGCCCACGACCGACGTCGTGATGTCCCTCGTGCCGCCCGAGCGGTCCGGTTCCACCGCCTCCCTGGACATGACCATGCAGGAGCTGGGCAACGCGCTGGGCGTGGCCGTGGTGGGCACCGTCCTCGCCGACCGGTACGCCGCCGCGATGACGGACGTACCGGGGGCGGCGGGCGGCACCCTGCACGAGGCCCTGCGGGCAGCCGATGCCACCGGCGGCGACAGCGGCCACTCCCTCGCCGACACCGCCCGGCACGCCTTCGAGAACGCCGCCTCGGCCGGCCTGACCGTCGCGGCCGTCGCGGTGGCCTGCGGCGCGGTGGTCGCGGCGCTGCTGCTGCCGGGGCGGGCGGTGTCCACATCCCGGGCCCCTGCTTCAGCCGTTCTCCAGCGGGAATTGCGACGCTGATACGACGGCCTGCTTTGTCCCCCCCTTGTTCAACACGCAGCTAGGAGAGATGCCGGTTGACTTCCTCCCTCGGCCTAGAGGCGGGGGATTCCAGCGGTCGCCCGCTGGAATTCCTGCTTCATCGACGACAGCCCCGTCCGGGAGGACTCCCGTTGAGGTCTTACACCGTCTCCACAGGCAGAAGCCGCCAGCCCGGCGGCCAGGATGTTCTGTGCCGCGTTCGTGTCGCGGTCGTGCACGGTGCCGCAGCTCTCGCACGTCCACTCGCGGACGTTCAGCGGCAGTTTCCCACGGACCGTGCCGCAGTTCCCGCACAGTTTCGAGCTGGGGAACCATCGGTCGATCACGATGAGTTCGCGCCCGTACCAGGCGCACTTGTACTCCAGCATCGACCGGAGTTCCGTCCAGGCCGCGTCCGAGATGGCGCGTGCAAGCCTGCCGTTCCTCAGCAGGTTGCGGACGGTGAGGTCCTCGATCACGACCGTTTGGTTCTCACGGACGAGTCGAGTGGTCAGCTTGTGGAGGAAGTCCCGGCGCCGGTCGGTGATCCGCACGTGCACGCGGGCCACCCTACGCCGAGCCTTCTCCTGATTACGGGACCCCTTGGCCTTCCGGGACAGCTCCTTGGGATTGGTGACCTTTTCCCCGGTGGACAAGGTCACCAGGGACGTGATCCCGGCGTCCAGGCCGACCGCTGTATCCATGGCGGGGGCTGGAACGATGGTGTCCTCGCACAGCAGGGACACGAACCAGCGGCCCGAACTGTCCCGAGACACCGTCGCCGTGGACGGCTCCGCACCCTCCGGCAACGGACGGGACCAGCGGATGTCCAGCGGCTCCGTCATCTTCGCCAGCGTCAGCCTTCCCTCCCGCCACGTGAACGCGGAGCGGGTGTACTCGGCCGACGCACGGGACTTCTTCCGGCTCTTGAAGCGCGGATACTTGGCCCGCTTGGCGAAGAAGTTCCCGAACGCCGCTTCGTTTTTTCCCCCGCTGAAGCCGGGGCCCACGAAGGAGAGCACCGATGACCGGTCAGCAACGCTCGTTTCTCGGCAGAGCCCTGTATGTCGGACCGTCGATGCGGACCCTGCACGAGCGGTACGCCAAGCACGGGGTGGTCGACGCGTCCGCCCCGGTGGTCGCCGCCTGCGAGATCACCGTCGACGCCCCGCCGTCCGTGGTGTGGGAGGTGCTCGCCGGTATGGCGGAGTGGCCCTCCTGGGTGCCGGGGGTCAGATCGGCGGACCTCGACGGCGGCGAGCTCGCCCCGGACCTGCCGTTCCGCTGGGTGCTGAACGGAATGCGCGTCAGGTCCCGGCTGGCCGTGGTCCGTCCGCACAGCGAGCTGTCGTGGACGGGCCTGCTCGCCGGGACCCGCGGAGTGCACCGCTTCCTGCTGGAACCGGTGCGCGGCGAGGCCACCCTGGTGCGGTCGGAGGAGTCGATCGGCGGCCCGCTGGCGGGGTTGCTGTACAGCAGCGACAAGCTCAAGGACGTCCTGACCGGCTGGACGGACGCCCTCAAGTCCCAGGCGGAGCAGGCGGAAAAGGCGAGGGTGACCCGGTGACCCTTTCGCTGGCGTACAACCCGGTTTTCCTGACCCTGCGGTTCCTGCTCGAGGTGTTCGCGCTGTGCTGCTTCGCCGTGTGGGGCTGGCGGAAGGTGCCGGGGCCGCTGCGGATCGTCGCCGCGGTCCTGATCCCCGTGGCGGTCGCGATGCTGTGGGGCAACTTCGCCACCGCGGGCGACGAGGCGCGGTCCGGGGAGACCACCTTCGACACCCCGGGACCCCTGCGACTGCTCCTGGAACTCGCCGTGTTCGGCGGCGCGTGGGCGGCGCTGCGGCACATCGGGGCGCTGAAGGTGGCCCGGTACTACCTGATCGTGCTGGTCGTCTACCACGTCTGCGCCTACGACCGGATCTGGTGGCTGCTGCGGCACTGAAGCCATACGCATGTGTGGGGGCCCCGCCGACCGGCAGGGCCCCCTACGTGTGTCCGTCAGACCGCGAGCACCGACTCGTCGTACAGGGCCTCGGCCTCGTAGCGCAGCAGTACGTCGCGGAGCTGGTCCAGGAAGAGGGTCTCCTGCTCCCGGATGAAGAAGTGGCCGCCCGGCACCACCAGGATCTCGCTCTCCCGGGTGGAGTACCGGGACCACTCCCGTACCTCCGGCACGGTCACCAGGCGGTCCTCGCCGCCGGCGAAGGCGTGCACGGGGACCGGCAGCGGGGTGCGGTCGACGTCGCCCGCCCCGTCGCAGAGCATCAGATCGCCGCGGACGACGGGCAGCAGCGCCGCCAGCCAGTCCGGGCGCTCCAGGAGCACCTTCGGCAGCCCGCCGAGGACGGCCAGACCGCGCACCAGTTCCGCGTCGTCCGCGACATAGCCGCCGGTGATGGGCGGGGCGGGCAGATGCGGGGCGCGGTGGGCGCCGAGCAGCAGCGCGAGGGGCAGCCGGGCACCGCGGGCCCTGCGGTGCTGGGCCAGGGCGAAGGCGACGAGGGCGCCCATGCTGTGGCCGTACAGCACATGGGGGGTGTCGAGTTCGTCGTCGAGTTCTCGGTCCAGGTCCGCCACGAGCGCGCGGAGATCGGTGAAGCGCGGTTCCGCCATCCGGCCCTCGCGGCCCGGCAGTTGGACGGGCAGCACCTCCACCCCGGTCCCCAGCCGGCGCTGCCACCCCGCGTAGGCGGAGGCTCCGCCGCCGGCGTAGGGGAAGCAGAACATACGGAGTCGGCCGTTCTGGCCCGTGCCGCCGCGTCTCAGGTATCGCGTCATTGTGCCCGGGTCTCCTCTCTGTACGCGGTGGTCACCGGGTGACCGGGACCCGCGGTGACCTCAGAGTCGGGAGCGCCGCTTAAGGGCCGCCAAACGGCCCCGCAGGATCAGGAGGATGGGGCGGCTCAGGCGGGGGCGGGGGTGCGGTGGAGGCGCCATTCGTCGCCGCCCGCCGCCGTGGGGTCGTGGGACTCCAGGGCGGGATCGGCGCGCAGGATCGCCTGGTGGAGGCGCTGGAGGCGGGTCGACGGCTCCATGGCCAGCTCGCTGATCAGGGAACGGCGCAGCCGGCGGTACACGCCCAGCGCGTGGGAGGGGCGGCCGCAGCGGTACAGGGCCAGCATCAGATGCGCGTGCACGGTCTCGTGCAGCGGGTGCTGGGTGGCGAGGGCGGTGAGTTCGCCGAGCAGCGCGGTGTGCCGGCCGAGCCGCATGTCGGCGTCGATCCGCGCGTCGAGGGCGCCGAGCCGGTTCTCCTCCAGGCGTACCGTCTCCACCTCCAGCGCCCGGCCGATCTGTACGTCGGCCAGGGCGGGCCCGCGCCACAGCGCCAGCGCCTGGTGCAGCAGCCGGGACGCCTCCCTCGGGATGCCCTCGCGCAGGGCCGTCTGCCCGGCCACGCACAGCCGCTGGAACTCCGCCGCGTCGCTCGCCTGGGCCACGTCGAGGGCGTAACCGCCGTAGCGCGTGCACAGGATGTCCTTCGGGCCGCGCACGGAGGCGGGGTCCAGGACGGTGGACAGCTGACGGCGCAGTTGCCTGATGTACGTCTGGAGGGTGGCCGGCGCAGTGCGCGGCGGCGCGTCCCCCCACAGTTCGTCCAGCAGGGTGGACACCGTCACGACCCGGCCCGCGTGCAGGGCGAGCAGGGCCAGCACCTGACGGGGCTTGGCCGCGCTGGGTACGACGGACGTGTGGTCGAGCTCGGCGACGAGCGGCCCCAGGACCCGGATCTCCATGTGGTTCTCCCTCCAGCCAAAACCGCTCGGCTTTCTACCTCAGGGCGTTCCACAGTGGCACGGGCGACCTGGTCACCCCCAGTGACAGCTTCATCGCCCGCACATGAATTACCGAGGTGACGGCCCATGACGGATTCACATGGGAGCCGTGAGGAGAACACTGTCCTCCCCCGCCCCGGCGACCGAACAATTTCGAGTGCCGATCCACTCACGGCGACTCCCGATCCACACACGGTCGACTGCGGAGGTCCACGTGTACGAAGGCGTCTCTCTCACCCCCCTCACTCCCCTGGCATCCACTCCGACATCCCGGACCGACGGCAACGGAGCCCTCGGCCGGCCGCCGGGCCAGGAAATGCGGTTCGTGGAACTGGTCGCCCGCGCCTGGCTGGAGCCGGAGCTGGCGCAGCGCTACCGGGCGGACGCCCGATCGGTGCTCGTCGAGTTCGGCGTCGAGCTGGCCCCGGGCGAGCTGCCGCCGGCGCTGCCCGAGAGCCCGGTGTGCGAGCTGACCATCGAGGAGTTGTCACGGCCGTCCACCGCCCACGCCCAGCTCTGCTTCTGCTTGGACAGCCCGGCCCCGGAGCCGGACCGTACCGCCGTCCGCGCCGGGAACCAGACGGTAGTGCGGTGACCGCCCTCTTCGGCGACCCTCCCGCGCGCGCCCCGGAGACGACTCCCGGGACGAACGAGGGGCGTCGCCTGGGGTTCCGCAGCCACCTCAGGGCGGAGGTCGTCGCCGACGACGCGGCCTATCTGCTCTCCGACCGGGGGGTGACCGCGTTGCAGGGCGAGTGCATCGAGGCCCTGGTGCCGCTGCTCGACGGCACCCGGGACCTGCCGTCGGTGCTGCGTGACGCGGCCCCCGACATCCCGCCCGAGCGGGCGGGCCGGCTGATCGGCCGGCTGGCCCAGGCCGGCCTGGTCGGCTACGCGGCACCGGCCGCCGCGGGCGCCTGCGACGGCCGCGGCCCGTCCGCCCCGGCGCCGGCCCGCGCGTACTGGGAACTGGCCGGCCTGGACGGCACGGCGGCCCTGCACCGGCTGTCCACGGCCCCGTTGGAACTCCTCACGGTGGGCGGCGCGAACGCCGACGGCGTACGCGAGGCCTGCCGGACGGCGGGACTGACGGTGGTCGCCGGCGGCGCGGGCAGTATGGCGGGCGCGGGCACTGCCGCGGGCTCGGGGTACGTGGGCGGCGTGGTCGGCCCGGGCGGCGTGGTCGACTCGGACTGCGTGGTGGGTCCGGGGGGCGTGGTGGGCCCGGGTGGCGTGGTGGGTCCGGGCGGTACGGCCGCCTCGGGGCGCCTCATGAGCCTGGGCGGTACGGGCACCCCGGACCTTTTCCTGACCCCTGACGGTACCGGCGCCTCGGACCGTTTCCTGGCCCCTGACGGTACGGGTGCCTCGGACCGTTTCCTGGCCCCCGACGGTACCGGCGCCTCCGGCCGACTCAGGAGTGCGGGCGGGGCGGGCGCCTCGGACCGTCTCGTGGGGGGTCCGGACCGCGCGGGGGACTCGCGCCGTGCTGCGGCCGCGGGCCGCGCCGGCGAGGTTCCGCAGTTCTCGCTCGTCCTCTGTGACGACTACCTCGACCCCGAGCTGCGCGAGATCGACGCGCTGCACCGGGCCATGGGGCGGCCCTGGCTGCTGGCCAGGCCCGGGGGGTCCATCGCCTGGATCGGCCCGGTGTTCCGGCCGGGGTCGGGGCCCTGCTGGACGTGTCTGGCGCACCGGCTGCGCGGGCACCGGCTGTCCGAGGCGCCGGTACGGCGGGCACTCGGGCTGGCCGGACCGGTGCCGCGGCCGAGCACCCAGGTGCCGCCCTCCGCTGCCGCCGCCGTGGGACTGACCGTGCTGGAGGCGGCGAAGTGGCTGGCCGGCTACCGGCATCCCGGCCAGTCCGCCGTGCTGACCCTGGACACGCTCTCCCTGACGACCCGTCACCACGAGCTGAGACGCCGCCCCCAGTGCCCGGACTGCGGCGATCCCGGGCTGGTCGCCCGGCAGGTGCGGCAGCCGGTGACGCTCGTCTCGCGGCCCAAGGCACCGTACGCCGGGGGCGGGCATCGCGCGCTCTCCGTGCAGGAGGTGCGCGACCGGTACTGGCATCTGGTCAGCCCGGTGACCGGGGTCATCGAGGACGTCCGCCGGGACTCGCGGGCACCGGCCGGTCTGCACTGCTACCTCTCCGGCCGCAACCCCGCGCTCGGCGGCAGCGACCTGAACCGGCTGCGGGCCGGACTGCGTCAGCTCAGCGGCGGCAAGGGCGCGACCGCGCTGGACGCCGAGGTCAGCGCGATGTGCGAGGCGCTGGAGCGCTACAGCGGCACCCTGCAGGGGGACGAGCCGCGGACCCGGGACAGTCTGCGGGGGCTGGGCGACGCGGCCGTCTCCCCGGACGCGTGCCAGCTGTTCGCGGCCCGGCAGTTCCGTGACCGCGACCGGTGGAACGCGCTGCACGACTCCTTCCAGTACGTGCCCGAGCCCTTCGACGACCGGGCCGCGGTCGACTGGACGCCCGTGTGGTCGCTCACCGAGCGGCGGCAACGGCTGCTGCCGACCGGGATGTTGTACTTCCCGGGCGCGCTCGACGGGTCCGCCTCCCCGGTGGCGGGCCGCCGTTCCCTGTGCGCGGACTCCAACGGCAGTGCCGCGGGCAGCAGTACGGAGGACGCGATCCTGCACGGCTTCCTGGAGCTCGTCGAGCGGGACGCGGTGGCCCTGTGGTGGTACAACCGCACCAGCCAGCCCGGCGTACGACTCACCGGGCCCGGCGGCTTCGGGGACCGGTGGAGTGAGGAACTCGTCGGCGTGTACCGGGAGTTGCACCGCGAGGTGTGGGTCCTGGACCTCACCTCCGACCTCGGTGTGCCGGTGTTCGCCGCGCTGTCCCGCCGTACCGACAAGCCGGCCGAGGACATCATGTTCGGCTTCGGCGCGCACTTCGACCCGGCCGTCGCGCTGCGCCGCGCCCTGACCGAGATGAACCAGCTGCTGCCGGTGGTGGCCGGCGCCCGTCCCGACGGCACCGGGTACGGCTCGACGGCCGCCGCGCCGCTGGGCTGGTGGTGGGGCGCGACCGTCCGCAACCAGCCCTACCTGCTGCCCGATCCGGTCCGGCCGCCCCGTGGTCCGGCCGACTTCGGGCACCGGTACCGTACGGATCTGCGCGAGGACGTGGACGCCGTCGTCGACCTGCTGCGCGAGCGCGGCATGGACCTGCTGGTCCTCGACCAGACCAGGCCCGACATCGGGATTCCGGTGATGAAGGTCGTCGTACCGGGACTGCGCCACTTCTGGGCCCGGTTCGCGCCGGGCCGGCTGTTCGACGTACCGGTCCGGCTGGGCCGGCTGTCCGCCCCGACACCGTACGACGCTCTGAACCCCGTACCGCTGTTCGTCTGAACCATCTGCTGAACCGTCTGCGCACCACGTCTGAACCAAGCGGTGACCCCCACCACCGTCGATTCGAGCATTACTCAGGAGTCCGCCATGTCCGCCGAGAGGCCCAGCAGCACCGCCGTGACCGCACCGACCGAGAGTCGCTGTGTCGGCCTCTGGTCGCTCCGTGAGGACGTCCTGGTGGACATGGCCTGCCCGGCCAGTCCCGTGGTGCTGTCCGGCCGGTGGGGGGAGGTCCGGCTGCACCAGGCGGGCCCCGCGGTGCGGGAGGCCCTGCGCCGGATGAGCCTCGGGCCGATCTCGCTGGCCAACGTGGTCACCGAGGCGGTGGCCGAGCGTGCCGTGCGCCCCTCCTCCCCCGGGGGGCGCACGGCCACCTGTCCGACCGCCCTGGGGCCGGACGCCGAGATCCTGATGATGCTGCACCGGCTCCAGCACCTGGTCGTGCGCTCGCTGACCATCGAGGGTTCCGACCACCTCCTCATGTCCGTCATCCCGATCGCCCAGTCGGCCCGGTACGCGCCGGTCGCGGCCGACCGGCACCGTCCGGTACGGCTGTCCCGCTTCGCGTTCCTGCGCACCGAGGGCGATGACTTCGTCCTGGAGTCCCCGGCGGCGCTGTACCGGGTGGTGCTGCACGGCCCGGAGGCGGCCTGGGTGATCGGCATGCTCGGCCGCCCGGTCACGGTGGCGGACATGGCGGCCACCGTCCCCCTCCCCGCCACAGCCATCCTGGGCATCACCAGCCACCTCCTGGCCACGGGCCTGGCCATCGCAGCGGAACCCGCCCCCGGGGAGCCGACCTCACACGGGGACACCGCGCCGACGAGCGACACCACGCCGGCCCGGACCGCCACGTCGGCCGGGGGCACCGCGTCGGACGAGTGCGGCGAGACGTCCGGGGACGGCGCGATGGACGACTGTGGTGACACAACGGCGGGGAGGAGTGTTGCCGATGTGCTGGTCTCGGCGAGGAAGGCGGCCGAGGAGGCTGCCCGGGCGAAGCGCACTGCCGCCGTCCCGGTGTTCGCCGAGGACCACGACCCCGCGCTGCTGTCCTGGTCCGCCGTCGATCTGCTCTTTCACTCACGGTCCACGCTGGGGCGGCACGACGCCGACTTCGGGGCGACGTATCCGCTCGCGGACCGCATGGGTCCCGCCCCGGCCGTGAAGCCGCTGCCGGACGGGCCGCGGCTGGCGCTGCCCCGGCCCTCGCTCAGCGAGGTGGCGGCCGGTGATCCGCCGCTGACCGAGGTGGTGGAGAAGCGCCACAGCATCCGCTCGTACGGCCCGACCCGGCTCACGGCCGCCGTGCTGGGCGAGTTCCTGTACCGGGCGGTGCGCATCCGCGACCTGTACGAGCCGCGCGACAAGGGCGAGCACAACGAGGCGTACACCGACCGCCCCTACCCCAGCGGCGGGCGCGCCTACGAGCTCGAGTTCTACCTCACCGTCCGGGACTGCGCGGGCGTCCCCACCGGCACCCACTACTACGCCCCGCTGGAGCACTGCCTGGTGCACCTCGACGACGGCGAGGCGGGCGCCGCCGGCTCGTCCGTGTCGGAGCTGTTCGCCGAGGCGCAGATCACCGCCGGCCTGGCCGACCCGCCCTCCGTGGTCATCACCATCACCTCGCGCATCCACCGCCTGTCGTGGAAGTACAGCGGCCTGCCCTACGCCCTGACCCTCAAGCACGTCGGCGCGGTGACGCAGAACCTGTACCTGATCGGCACCGCGATGGGCCTGGCCTCCTGCGCCCTGGGCAGCGGCGACATCGAGCTGGCCGCCCGCACCACCGGCACGGACTGGCGGACCGAGCCGAGCGTCGGCGGCTTCGTGCTTGGCATTCCGCCCATGTCATCACCAAATCCTCGCCAGACCCACGCAATTAGTCCGTGAGTCATGCACCCATTGCTTGAGTTTCAAGTACCCCGCATACACTGAGCACTCCTTTGGCTACGTTTGCGTAAGGGGCGTTCATGGGGGAAGCCGTGCCGCGTCCACGAAGATCCACCGACAATCCCTTACGGGAGTTGGGTCCCGTCGGCGGAGGCCCGGGCCTCTCGGCAGCGGTGCGCGCACTGGGCGTCAACGCCCCGCCGCCCCAACTCGCCCTGGGCGTCGTGCTGATCGTGGAGTGCGGCTTCGTCCTGATCGGCTTCCTGAACATCCTGGACGGGAGACCGGGCGCCCTCACCCTCGCCGCGTCGGCGCTCGGCTTCGTCGCCGTCTTCCTCCTCCAGCTCGTGCACACGGCCGAACGGCTGCGGGAGTTCCGGACGCGCTGGTACCGGTGGACCCTCACCCTCCAGGCGCTGCTGACGTATCTCCCGCTGCTCGCCCTGGGGTTCGGGTGGGGCGGCATGGCCGGCTTCCTGGGTGCCTCGCTGCTGCTGGTGCTGCGGCCGAAGGTGGCCTGGCCGCTGTTCGGACTCGTCGCCGCGGTGGCCTGGGCCACCGGCCCGCTGCTGGGCATGAACGCCAGCGGCTCGGTGTACATCGCCGTCTCCACCGTGCTGACCGGACTGATCGTGTACGGCCTCAACCGGCTGGCCCAGCTGGTGGGCGAGGTGCACGCGGCGCAGGCGGAACTGGCCCGGCTGGCCGTCACACAGGAACGTCTGCGGTTCGCCCGGGACCTGCACGACCTGCTCGGCTACAGCCTGTCGGCGGTGACCCTCAAGAGCGAACTGGCCTGCCGGCTCGTCTCCGCGGACCCCGAGCGCGCCCTGGACGAGCTGAGGAGCATCCTCGACATCTCCCGGCAGGCGCTGTCCGACGTCCGTACCGTCGCCCGCGGCTACCGGGACATGTCGCTGACCACGGAGGCGGTGTCGGCGCAGGCGGTGCTGGAGGCGGCCGGGATACAGGTGACGGCGGACTTCCGCGGCGAGCCCGCCGAGGGCGACGTGGACACCATCATGGCCACCGTGCTGCGGGAGGGCATCACCAACCTGCTGCGGCACAGCAAGGCGGAGAACTGCCGGATCGAGAGCTGGATCAGCGACACCGGCGAACTGGTCCTCACCATCGCCAACGACGGGGTCCAGCAGGTCGGAGACGCTCTCTCGGACGCCTCGAACGGCAGCGGCCTGGGCAATCTCCAGTTCCGGCTGTCCCAGATCGGCGGCCGGCTCTCCTCGGGCCTGGACGAGGCGGGCTGGTTCGCCCTCCGCGCCGTGGCCCCCCTCCGCCACCCGGCCAACGGCACCGGCTGACACCCTTCTCGCACCGTCCCGGCGACACCGCCGGGACGGCGGTGTGTCACAGCCAGCCGCTGTCCCTCGCCACGCGGATCGCGTCGACGCGGTTGCGGGCGTTGAGCTTGGTGACCACGGTCGTCAGGTAGTTGCGGACGGTGCCGACCGACAGGAACAGCCGGCCCGCGATCTCCGCGGCCTCCGCGCCGTCCGCGGCCATCCGCAGCACCTCCGTCTCCCGCGGGGTCAGGGGGTTCTCGCCGTTGTCGAAGGCCGCGAGCGCCAGCTGCGGGTCGATGACCCGCTTGCCCGCGACGACGTCCCGCACCGCGTCGGCCAGCCGGTCGGGCGGCGCGTCCTTGAGAAGGAAGCCCCCCACGTGCGCCGCGAGCGCCTTGCGGAGGGTGCCCGGCCGGCCGAGGCTGGTGAGGATCAGCGTGCGGCACGACGGCAGTTGCTCAGCCAGCAGGGCCGCGGCGCTCAGTCCGTCGAGACCGGGCAGGTCGACGTCGATGACGGCGATGTCGGGCAGGCACTCCAGCGCGGCGCCGACGATCCGGTCACCCCGCTCGACCTCGGACACCACCTTCAGATCGCCCTCCAGGGACAGCAGGGCCACCAGCGCCCCGCGGACCATGTGCATGTCCTCGGCGAGCAGGATGCGTATCAAAAGGTCCCCCATCGGGCTCGGTTGGTCAGGCCGATCGATTTGACGGAAAGACTACTTGACCGTCGCTTTGCACGGGAGACTCACAGCGATCTTCGTTGAAAGTTCAAATCCGCTATCAGCTCCACTGTGCCACTTCAAGGCGCATCGCCGTGGTGACGGTCCTCTCCTGTACGGCTTCCACCGCGACGGGGGTGGTGAAGGAGCCCAGTTCCTCGTCCGACCGGAATCCGTCCACCGTGGCCCGAAGGCTGGTGATGCGGTCCAGTTCGGCGTAGTCGGTGAAGTCGGTCTCGATGGAGGCGACCGACAGGCTGTACGGGTCCAGTCCGTGCAGCCGTGCCACGGAGGCGATGGCGAGCTGCCGCGCGGCCTCCATCTGGAGGTGGCCCGGCACATGGTCCAGCGGGTGGTCGAAGACGTGCGGATGGCTGGTGTCCACCACCAGCTGGCAGGAGAACCGCCCCGGTTCGCCGTCGGTGACGGGCTCGGTGACGAAGACGTTGCGGGCGTCGCGCCGGCCGACGGCGGACGGCGCGGCCACGGTGAAGCGGGGCAGCAGGAAGCCCGGGTGGTCGGGCATCGGCCGTCTGCCGCGCATCGCCAGGTAGGCGGCCTTGGAGAGGATGAGCAGCCCGCCCTCGCCCCGCAGGGCGGACCGGCCGTCGACCGTGATGTCGCCGGTGAAGGTGAACCCCTGCACCCGGCCCGCCCGGTTGCGCCGGACCCGCACCCCCACCGAGACCCGGGCGTCGGCCGGCCGGGGGCCGATGCGCAGCGGCTCGAAGGCGGTGGTACGGAGCTTGAGGTCGCGGAAGATGAACGCGGACTCCAGGTCCACCCCGAGGTGCCGGTGGGCGACCAGCACGCCGGCCTGCCGCACCACCTCCACCAGCAGGGTGAAGTCGTACAACGGGGAGTTCTCCCCGATGAGATGGCCACGCGGGAGCTGCGCGGCGACCACGAAGGTGTCCTCGCCGGTCGCGGCGGAGTCGGTGACGAACACCTCGGCGATCGAGGCCCGGTGCACCAGGGCCCGCGGCACGGTCGCCTCGTAGCTCAACTCGACCTCGACGGCCGGGACGGGCTCGGCGGAGGCGGTGGTGGAGATGGTCATGGCGAGGGTTGGTCCTTCCGAAGAGAACTGATGAAAGCGCGGCAACAGGCGGCCGGCACGGAGCCGGAGCCCGGGAGCGGACAGCCGGCTCAGCGCCAGGGCTAAGAGGCCGGCGGCCGGCACCGGGACAGGGCTCAGGAACGGCCGCCACAGGGCGGGGCTCAGCAGCGAGCCGCCAACACGGGGTCAGAGCTCAGGAACAGGCGGCCAACACGGAGCCGGGGCTCAGAAGCGGGCGGACGGCACCGGGACAGGGACAGGGCTCAGCAACGGGCAGCCCACACCGAGCCGGAGCCCAGGAACGGGCAGCCGGCCCGGGGCCGGGGCTCAGGAGCGGGCAGCCGGTACCGGGGCCGGGTGCGGTGGCCGGGACGGCAGCAGATCGAGGAGCGCGTCGAGACCGGCCGCCCCCGAGCGGGCCGCGACGACCCCGTCCGGCCGCAGATACACACACCACGGCAACCCCGCACCCGCGCCCGCGCCGCCGAACGCGACCCCCCGCTCCCGGGCCACGGCCCACCCGAGCCCGCGATGCACGGCCGGATCGGACGCCACGTCGGGGGCCGGGGCAGGGCCCGAGGTCGAGGCCGGGCCCGGGGCGGGGTCTGTTGGCTGGAGCCACAGGATGCGTATCGCGTCTGCCGTGCCCCGGGTACGGACCGTCGCCGCGGCGTGGGCCGCCAGGGCGCCCGCCGTGTGGTCGCCGTGGATCAGGAGGGTGTGACGGCCGTCCGAGAGATGGGCGTGGAGGGACCGGGCCGTCGTGCCCTGGACCGGGGTGAGGGCCGCGTCGGGGGCGCGGCGCCCGAGGCGCAGGGCGCGCGGAACCGCACGGGCGCCGTCGAGATCGGTGACCGCCGGGCTCGCGGAGTGGTCGAGGTCGAGCTGGGCGAGCAGCGGGAGCGCCTTCCGCTCCAGCAGGCCGGTGGCGGACAGCAGCCGCATCACGTTGTCCCGCACGAACCGCGCCGCCGGGCTGCGCAGCAGCCACATCCGGGTCTGCTGGTCGCCGTTCGCGACCGCCCGCACGGACGCCGGCCGGCGTTCCGCCTCGAAGCTGTCGAGCAGGGCCGGGTCACAGCCGCGCACCACGCTCGCGAGCTTCCAGCCGAGGTCGTAGCCGTCCTGGATACCGGTGTTGAGTCCCTGGCCGCCGGCCGTGGTGTGGGCGTGCACCGCGTCGCCCGCCAGCAGGACCGGGCCCGCCCGGAAGCGCGGGGCGACCTTGGCGTGCACCCGGAAGCGGCTGGTCCACCAGGTGCCGTGCAGCCGCAGCCCGCCCGGACCGCGCTCGTCGAGGAGCCGCTGGAGCAACTCCTCCGAGGGCGCCTCCGTACGGTCGTCGCCGTCCTCCGGCTCGATGTCGAAGAAGACCCGGTGGCCGTCGGGCTGCGGGACGATCACCAGCACCCCGTCCGGGGTGATGTGGTGCTGCACCTCGGCCTCGGCGCCCGCGCCCGCCAGCAGACCGTCGCCGATGAGGAACGTACGGTCGAAGGTGTGCCCCTCGAAGGGGATGCCGACGCTGTCCCGGATCATGCTGCGGGCTCCGTCGGAGGCGACCAGCCAGGGCACGGTCACGGTCTCCTCGCCGCCGCCCGCCGCCGAACGCAGCGTCACGGTCACCGACTCGGCCGTACCGGACGCGCCCGCCCGCTCCACGGTCACCGCCGTCGCCTCGGTCTCCCACTCGACCGTGCCGCCGAGCTCGGTCAGCCGGGCGTGCAGGGCGCGTTCGGTGACCGGCTGCGGTACGCACAGCGGGCCGGGGAACGCGGTGCCGGTCAGCCCGCCGAAGCGGGCCACGGCGAGGCGTCGGCCCTTGGACCAGTACGACGCCCCGGCCAGCGGCAGCGCGGAGGAGGCGAGCCGGGCGGCGACGCCGACGCGGTCCAGGCACTCCAGCGCGCCGCTCCACAGCACCAGCCCCTTGGGCGCGATCCCGGGACCCGGGCGCCGGTCGACGACCCGGCAGGGCACCCCGAGGTCCCACAGCACACACGCGGCCGTGAGGCCGGTCGGGCCGGCCCCGACGATCAGTACCGGCGGTATCGGCCCGGTCATCGCAGCCCACCCCCGGCGGCCACCGCGACAGGGCGGTGCAGCAGTCCCGAGATCTCACGGATCGCGCTGTCGGTGTCGGCGAACCGCACCGCGCGGAAGCCGAGTCCGGCGGCGGCCCGGCAGTTCTCGTCGGTGTCGTCGACGAACATGCAGCGCCGGGCGGCGATACCGCCGAGCCGGTCGAGCAGGATCCGGTAGACGGCCGGGTCGGGCTTGCGCACACCCTCCCGGTGCGAGTCGACGACGACGTCGAAGAGCTCGTCGACCGGGAGCTGGGCGCGCCACAGCGGCTCCCACTCGCGGACGTTGTTGGTGAGCAGCGCGAGCCGGTAGCCGTCGCGGCGCAGGGCGCGCAGGAAGGCGACGAACCGCTCGTTGGGCCGCCTGCCGCGGAACCACAGTTCCCCGAAGCTCCGCCCGTCCGCCAGGATCCGGCCCGCGCCCTCGGGGAGCTCCGCCAGGATCCGGTCCACCATCTGCCGTTCGGTGATCGCGCCGGTCTCCAGCGCGGCCATCGGGGTCTCGCCGTGCCGCTCGGTCGCCGCGAGGAACGCCTGGGCGAGGTCGCCGGCGTCGATCCCGGCCAGTTCGGCGAAGGCGGCGAAGGTCTCCACGAGCGGGTTCGTCAGCACGCCCCCGTAGTCGACGACGACCGTGTCGAGGGCCGGTTGAGTGGATGTCATCGGGCTGTTCCCCCTTGCTGGAGCTGTGTGGTGAGGCGGGTCCGGCGTCCGCCTGGCGCCGTGCTCCGGACGCTAACGACGGGGACTTGCGGCCCGGCAAAGCGAAAGCGGGAGGACCCTTCGGAGGTCCTCCCGCGCTCTGGCGCCGCTGTGCGGTGTGCTGCTGTGCGGCTCGGTCAGCCGGGCGCGTGCACCGCCTCGGCCGTGCGCCGCGCCTCTGCCTCCGCATCCGCATCCGCCGGAACGGGCCGCGCGGATCCGCCCTCGCTGATGCCGAACCGCTCGTGCAGCCGCCGCAGCGGACCCGGCGCCCACCAGGTCGCCCTGCCGGTGAGGGCCAGTACCGCGGGCACGAGCAGGGTGCGGATGACCATGGCGTCCATGAGGACGGCCAGCGCCACGCCCAGCCCGAGCATCTTGGTGTTGGTGATCCGGGACGTACCGATGGCCACCATGACGACGGACAGCACCAGCGCGGCGGCCGTGATGACTCCGCCCGTGCTGCGGATGCCCTCCACCACGGCGGTCCGGTGGTCGAGCGTGCGCTCCCGCTCCTCCTTGATCCGGGAGAGCAGGAAGACGCCGTAGTCCATGGAGAGTCCGAAGGCGAGGCAGAACATCAGCACGGGCAGGGCCGTCTCGATGCTGCCGGTGGGGGTGAAGCCCAGGAAGTCCGACAGGTTGCCGTCCTGGAACACCCACACCACCGCCCCCAGCATCGCGGTCAGGCTCAGCGCGTTGAGCAGCACGGCCTGCACGGGCAGCAGCACGCTGCCGGTGAGCAGGAACACCAGGACCAGGGTGGCGAGCACGATGATCCCCACGGCCCACGGCAGTCCGCGCCCGATGGCCGCCTGGCTGTCGATCAGGGCGGCGGTCGTGCCCGAGGTGTACGTCGGGAAGTCCGCGTCCACCGCCCGTACGTCGCGCACCAGCTCCTTGCCCGCGTCGGAGACGGCCTCCACCCCGGGCACGACGGTCAGATACGACGTCCCGCCCGCCGTACGGCCGGGCAGCGCGGGCCCGCTGGTGGCGCCGCCGGTGTAACTGCCGGTCGGCGCGTCGACCCGCACCACACCGGGCAGCCGGGACAACTCGGCGGCGTACATGCCCAGTTGCGTGGCGCTCGCCTGCCGGGTGACCACCTCGACCGCTCCGGTGGGGCTGCCCTGGAAGCCGTCCCGGATGTGCTGCTGGACCACCCGGGGCTCGGCGGAGGTGGGCAGCTGCCGGTAGTCGGCGGTGCCGAAGTCGACGTTCAGGAAGGGCGCGCCGAGCAGCAGCAGAACGCCGAGGGTGCCGGTGGCGACCAGCGGTGCCCGCCGCATCACCCACCCGGCCAGCCGGCCCCAGCCGGCCCCGTCCGCCGCGGGATCCCGGTTCTCCCGCGAACGCCGGAACAGTTTCCGTACGTCCCAGGCGTCGATCCGCGGGCCGAGTACGGCGAGCAGCGCGGGCAGCACCAGCAGGGCCGCCGCGGCGGCGAGGACGACGACGCTGATCCCGGCGTAGGCGAGGGAGCGCAGGAAGTACAGCGGGAAGACGAGCATCGCGGCGAGCGACACGGCGACCGTGGCGGCCGAGAACAGCACGGTCCGCCCGGCGGTGTTGAGGGTGACCGCGAGGGCCTGCCGGGTGTCGCGGCCGTTCGCGAGTTCCTCGCGGTGGCGGCGCACGATCAGCAGGGCGTAGTCGATGGCGAGGCCGAGGCCGAGGGCGGTGGTGAGGTTGGTGGCGAAGACGGAGACGTCGGTGAAGGAGGTCAGGACGCGCAGCACCGCGTTGGTGCCGAGGATCGCGATCACGCCGATGCCCACCGGGAGCAGCGCGGCGACCGCGCTGCCGAACACGATGACCAGGATGAGCAGGGTGATCGGCAGCGCGATGGCCTCGGCCCGCAGCAGGTCCTCCTTGATCAGGGTCTGCTGCTCGTGCTCGACCGCGACACTGCCGCCGATCCGGACCGTGAGCTCGCCCTGCCTGCCGTCGAACTCCTTGGCGACGCGGTTCTCCAGAGTGCGGTCGGCGGCCTTCTCGTCACCGGTGAGCCGGGCGACCACCAGGGCTTCGCGGCCGTCCTTCGAACGCAGGGCGTCGGCGCCGGTGTCCCAGTAGGAGGAGACGCCGGTGACGCCCTTCTCGTCGGCGAGGCGGGCGGCCAGCGCCCGGCCCTGCCGAGCGACTTCGGCGTCGTCGACGTCCGTGTCACTCCTGTCGCTCCTGACCAGCAGGACGAGGTTGGGGCGGGCGCCGGGGAACTCCTTCTCCAGCACGTCGGCGGCGTACGCGGACTCGGAACCGGGGTCGAGCACCCCGCCGCTGCCGCCGCTGCGCAGCCGGTCGGCGACCCCGCCCCCCAGGACGACGGCACCGGCCAGCAGCAGCACGGTGAACGCGAGCAGCAGCCGGGGCCGGCCACCGGTCAGCCGGGCGAGGGCGGTGAACAGACCGCGGGGCGGGGCGGTTTCGGGGGGCGGGGTGTCATGGGTCGGTACGGGCGGCATGGGGGACTCCCGGGTGGGTGGAGGTGGGGGGATCTCAGCGGCGGCGCAGGTGGAACTGGCCGGGGGTGGCGGACGGAACGCCGGTGAGGATCTCCCGGAGCCCGCCGCTGACGACGTAGTCGCCGTACGGGGTGACGGCGATCGTCGTGGGGTCCTCGACCGGCCAGGTCTGGTCCGAGACCGTGCGGGCGGTGCGCCAGCCGTCGGTGGACTTCAGCACGACGACCGAGTCCCGGCTCTGCCGGCCACCGGACAGCGAGAGGTCGTTGGAGGCTACGACGAGCGAGCCGTCGGCGCGCAGCGCGATGCCGTCGATGGAGGCCGGCGCGCGGTCCAGGCGGACCTCGCTGACCTTCGGCCGGGAGGAGCAGGGGCGGTCGATGCGGAAGAGCCGGCCGCCGTCGTACTTGCCCATGAGGAGGAAACCGCCCGGGTGGTGGGCGATCCCGTTCGGGCCGGTGTCGTCGGTGAGGAAACGGTCGTCGCGGATGATGTGCAGCAGCCGGCCGTCGCGGCTGACCGTGCTGACCGTGTCGATCCCGGTGTCGGTGACGTGGATGGTGCCGTCGTGGCCGACGGTGACGTCGTTGGCGCGCGGCAGCTGCTGCCCGTCGGTGAGGTCGACCAGGTGGCGCACGGCACCGGTGGCCAGGTCGAAGACGCCGACGCCGGAGACCGGGGGTGTCGACGGGTCCACGATGCCCATCAGCCGGAAGAAGTAGTCGGTGTAGGCGGCCAGGATCCGGCGGCGGGGCGCGTCCACGGTGATGCCGAGTACCGAGACCTGGGCGAACGGGGCGACCAGCGGAGTGACCGAGCCGTCCGCCCGGACCACCGAGACGGTGCCCTGCGCGCTCGACCCCACGAGGAACGCCTTGCGCGTCGGGTCCCAGGCGACGCCCTCGGGGTACACACCCGGCGCGTCGACGGTGAGGGTGCCGGGGAGGGCACAACGGCCGGACCGGCCGGACTGTGCGAACGCCGGCAGTGGGGCGGCGGCGAGCGCGCCGCCGACGACACCGGCGGTGGCGAGTCTGAGGACGGTACGGCGGGAGGCGGGACCTGAGGGGTTCACGGTGTGCTCCTGGATCGAGGCGGGTCCGACGGTCGAAAAAAGCGTCCCGAGCCCGTCTGGAGAACCACTGAACCGGTGCTGAACCCCGGGGACTTTGGCCCGCCTCAAGTCGGCCCGCCTAGCGTCGCGCCCGGTAAGCGCTCGCAGAGCCAGAGGGGACGACTCACGTGACGGTAGACACCGTGGACATCGAAGTGGCCGAGGCACGCGCCAAGGACGTCCGCCGCCTCGACCGGGTGGTCATCAGGTTCGCCGGGGACTCGGGTGACGGTATGCAGCTCACCGGTGACCGCTTCACCTCGGAGACGGCGTCGTTCGGCAACGACCTCTCCACGCTCCCGAACTTCCCGGCCGAGATCCGTGCCCCCGCCGGCACCCTCCCCGGTGTCTCCTCCTTCCAGCTGCACTTCGCCGACCACGACATCCTCACGCCGGGTGACGCCCCCGATGTGCTGGTCGCGATGAACCCGGCGGCGCTGAAGGCCAACATCGGCGATCTGCCCCGCGGCGCGGAGATCATCGTCAACACCGACGAGTTCACCAAACGCGCCCTGCAGAAGGTCGGCTACGACCGCTCGCCCCTGGAGGACGGCTCCCTCGACGGGTTCCGCCTCCATCCCGTGCCGCTGACGACGCTCACCGTCGAGGCGCTGAAGGCGTTCACCCTCACCCGAAAGGAGGCCGAGCGCAGCAAGAACATGTTCGCGCTGGGCCTGCTGAGCTGGATGTACCACCGGCCGACCGAGGGCACGGAGAGGTTCCTGAAGGCCAAGTTCGCGAAGAAGCCGGAGATCGCCGAGGCGAACCTGGCCGCGTTCCGCGCCGGCTGGAACTTCGGCGAGACGACCGAGGACTTCGCCGTCAGCTACGAGGTCGCTCCGGCCGCCACCGCGTTCCCGCCCGGTGTCTACCGCAACATCTCCGGGAACCTGGCCCTGTCCTACGGCCTGATCGCCGCCTCCCGCCAGGCCGACCTGCCGCTGTTCCTGGGCTCGTACCCGATCACCCCGGCCTCCGACATCCTCCACGAACTCAGCCGCCACAAGAACTTCGGCGTCCGCACCTTCCAGGCCGAGGACGAGATCGCCGGCATCGGCGCCGCCCTGGGCG
>NZ_JBHSFK010000052.1:0-79380 GCF_042653945.1 Streptomyces vulcanius
CTATAACCGCCGCCGCCTCCGCAAGCACAAGATCTTCGGCTACCTCACCCCAGCCGAGACCAGGCAGCGGCATCAACACACCCTTGCGGCATAACCCTCACGTGTCCAAGATCACGGGGAAACTTCAATGTTGGCGGAGGAACTGCCCCGTCCTGACGCTCGAGCGAGGCTTCGGCAGGCTGCCGGACTCGTGTGAGTTCCCGTGTTCAGGCCGCTTCCGCGACCGTGGGTGGTGATGCAGGGAAGGCGACGGCCTCGTCGAAGAGCTGTCCGTGCTGGAGGCAGTGGTAGAGCTGGCCGATCATGCGGTTGAAGAGGTTGCGCTGGGCTGCGGCGTGCCAGTCGCCGTGATCGTCACGGCGGCGCCGGTAGTGGGTTTTGGCACCGGGTGAGGCGGTGATGGCGGAGAAGCCCAGAGGTAGCCGGCGTGATTGAGCCGGTCGTTCTTCACCCACCGGCGGGTGATGCACGACTTCTTCCCGGAGGCCCTGGTGATAGGCGAGACACCGGCGTACGCCTTGAGGCCGCGGGCGTCGGTGAAGCGGGTTCGGTCGTCTCCGATCTCGGCGAGCACCCGGGCGCCGAGCTGGATGCCGAGTCCGGGGTAGCTGAGGATGATCTCAGCGTCCGGGTGCTGAGGGAAAGCCTCTTCGACCGCCTCGGACAAGTCGTCGGCAGCGGTGCAGGCGGCCTCCAGCTGGACCAGGAGGGCGAGCGTCTGCTTGCCGAGCGCATCCTCCACCAGCGGTGGCTGGTGGGCCCAGTCGGCACGGAAGACGTCCCGGAGCCGCTCGGCTTCAGCTTCGATGCCGCGCTTGCGGCCAGCCCGTTTCAGGGCGGCCTGCAGCTGGGTGCGGGTCAGCCGCGTGGCCCGGGCCGGTGTGGGCGCGAGCTTGGGCAGTTCGTGGGCCTCGGGGCGGCAGAGACCATTCTTCCAGCGCTCGAAGGCCGCCAGAGCAGCTGGGTAGTACTCGCGCAACAGGGATCGGAGCTGGTTGGAGATCTGCTGCCGGTTCCAGGTCGCGTCCTGCTGGGCGCCCGGGCCAGGACGGCGACGGCGCGGGCCAGATGGGAGTCGTTGGGCAACGCCCGGTGGGCGTGCACGTCGGTCCGCAGCACGTTGGCGAGGACCAGGGCGTCGCCCGGGTCGGACTTCTTGCGTGAGACGGAGGTCCGGTCGCGGTAACGGGCGGCGGCCATCGGGTTGATCGCGAATACCCGCCGCCTGCCGGTCCGAAGCACCGCCACCAGCAGGCCGCGGGACGTCTCGACTACGACCGGGATCGGGTCTTCCTCGGTGTCGCCGTCCTCGGCAAGCAGGTCGAGCAGGACCTTGTAGCCGGCCGCATCATCGGTGATGTGACGCTTGGCCAGTAACTGGCCGCTGTCGTCGGCCAGGGCGACGTCGTGTGTGCGTTCCGCCCAGTCAATGCCGCAGTAGATCAAGATGATCCTCCCCTTGTTGCTGTTTGCGCTGGTCACGAGCTCATGCGGAGTCACGCAGCGACCAAATCCCAGGACTCGGCCATGTTGGCCAGTCCGCCACCGCAGTAGCTGTTCGTGGCACCAGCTCATCCCACGGGCCTCGGTCTAGTCGAGGTGCAGGACAACGGGCGGGCGAAGCTGAACGTCGACAAGCTCGGCGCCCTGGGTGAACCGAAGTCCCTGGCCTCGCTGCGCAAGCGGGTCGAGAAGATGCTCCCGAAGATCGACCTGCCGGACCTGCTGTTCGAGGTGCACTCCTGGACCGGCTTCCTCGACGCCTTCGTCCACCTCGGCGACGGCACCACCCGCATGAAGGACCTGGCCACCTCCCTCGTCGCCCTGCTCGTGTCGGAGGCGTGCAACATCGGCCTGACCCCGGTGGTGAACCCGGCGCACGAGGCCCTCACCCGGGCCCGACTCGTC
Source organism: Streptomyces vulcanius (assembly GCF_042653945.1). NCBI lineage: Bacteria > Bacillati > Actinomycetota > Actinomycetes > Kitasatosporales > Streptomycetaceae > Streptomyces > Streptomyces vulcanius. Next base: position 1,909 of record NZ_JBHSFK010000052.1, read on the forward strand.
CACGTCGACCAGTACTACCTGCGCGCCGACATCACCGCGGCAAACGCGAAGCTGATCGAGGCCCAAGCCCAGGTGCCCATCGTGCAGTTCTGGGGCAACGGACTACTCGCCTCGTTCGACGGACTGCGGTTCGTCGTCCCCGTGCGCACGATCAGCTCGGCGCCGTCACCGAAGTACTTCGGCTTCAAGCGCGGTATCACCTGGCTCAATGCCGTCAACGACCAGGTCGCGGGCATCGGGCAGATGGTCGTGCCCGGCACCCCGCGCGACTCCCTGCACATCCTGGACGCGCTGCTGAACCTCAACGGCGGAGTCAAGCCCGAGGTGGTGGCGACCGACAACGCCTCCTGCTCCGAGCTGGTGTTCGGCCTGTTCAAGATCCTCGGCTACAACTTCAGCCCGCGGTTCCGTGACCTGGACGACCAGAGGTTCTGGTGCGCGACCATGCCCGGGGTGGAGACCGGAATGTACGGAGCGCTGGAGGACCTGGCCCGTAACCGGGTCAACCTGAACAAGGTGATCACGCACTGGCCGGACATGCTGAAGGTCGCCGGCTCCCTGGTCACCAACCAGGTCCGTGCCTGCGACTCCGTGCCTACGACCTGCTGCGGATGTTCGGCCGCGAGGGACGCCCCACCCCGCTGGGGCAGGCGTTCGCCGAATACGGGCGCATCGCCAAGACCGAACACCTGCTCCGCGTGGCCGACCCGGTCGACGACACCTACCGTCGGCAAATGAACCGCCGGCTCACCGTGCAGGAGTCCCGCCACAAGCTCGCCCGCGATGTGTGCCACGGCAAGCGCGGCACCATCCACCAGGCGTACCGCGACGGCATGGGGGACCAGCTCGGCGCGCTCGGTCTGGTCCTCAACGCCATCGTGCTCTGGACGACGCGCTACATCGACGCCGCCGTCGCCCAGCTCCAGGCCGAGGGCCACGAACTCCGCGAGGAGGACATCGCCCGGCTCTCCCCGCTCAAGCACCGCAACCTGAACCTGCTCGGCCGCTACAGCTTCACCGCCTCGACCCCCGCCGCCGGCGTCCTGCGCCCGCTTCGGGACCCTGATGCGCCGGAGCTGGACGAGGACGAGACCGGCTGGGAGTGAGTCGGGGCCGTCGCTGCCTGCGTCTCTACAGGGCGTCGCCCGGTCGCTCACAGGAGGGCGCCGCCGGAGACCTCAATGCGCTGGGCGGTGACCCAGCGCAGGCCCTCGGAGGCCAGCGTGGCGATGGCGTCGCCGATCTCCTCAGGTTCGCCGACGCGGCCGAGCGCGGTCTGTCCGGCCAGAACCTGGCGCATCTCGGCATCGTCCCGCATCGCTCCACCGTTGAAATCGGTGGCGGTCGGTCCCGGAGCGATGGAGTTGACCCGGATTCCGCGCGGGCCGAGTTCTGCGGCGAGGGTGCGGCTCAAGGCTTCGACGGCGGCCTTCGAGGCGGAGTAGACCGAGGTGGCGGGGCTGGTGTGGCGGGTCAGTGACGTCGAGACGTTGATGACGCGGCCGCCTCGGGCCAGCAGCGGCACAAGTGACTGGATGAGGAAGAACGTGCCCCGGACGTTGGTGCCCATCACCGTGTCGAAGTCGTCGATCGTGACGTCCTCCAGCGGTCCGAAGATCCCCACTCCCGCGTTGTTGACCAGGATGTCGAGCCGCGAAGTACCCCAGCGCTCCAGCTGCTCGCTCAGTTCGGAGGTGAAGGACGCGAAGGAGGAGACGTCGCTGATGTCGAGCCGGAGAACAGCGGCAGTCCCACCCACCGCCTGCACCTGTTCCACCGTCTTCTCGGCCCCGGCCGCATCACCGCGGTGGGTGACCAGGACCCGCACCCCGCGTGTGGCCAGAGCGATGGCCACGCCACGTCCGAGGCCGCGATTCGCACCGGTCACCAAAGCGATCTTATCGATCGTCATGAACTGTTCCTCCACCGCGCGGCTACCGGAATTCACCCGGCGCCACAGATAGGAGGCGAGTCACTCGACTCGCCTTGCTCTCGTAACCGTAAGCAGGACTGCCGATGCGAGTCAAGTGACTCGCCTCGGGTCTGAGGCATACTGTCCGCATGGCAGCAGAACTCTCCGCGCACCACCGCAGACTCGCTCAGCAGAAACGCGAGGCGATCACCACCGCAGCCACAGAACTGTTTTTGGATCGTGGCTACGACGGCACCTCACTAGCCCGGATCGCCGAAGCGGCCGGGGTCTCGAAGTCCACCCTGTTCAAGCGGTTCCCCACCAAGGCGGCCCTCTTCGAGGCCATCGTCACCGAGTCCTGGCAGCGTGACGCCGGCGACGCTGCCGCGCGGCCACAGACCGGAGATCTGCGCTCCGGACTGACAACCGTCGGCCACCGCTACGCCGACCTGGTCGGCCAGCCCGGCATGACAGCCCTGTTCCGGATCGTCATCGCCGAACTGCCTCGTTTCCCCGAACTGGGACGGATGCAGTTCCAGCTCGGCAAACTGCCCTACTTCACCTCCGTTCAGCGCTACTTGGAATCCGAGCACGAGGCGGGCAACGCTGATGTCCCGGACGCGGCGAGCGCCGCGAACCAGTTCCTCGGCATGATCGCCAACTACGTCCTGTGGCCCCGCATGCTGCTGACCGACTGGAACCCCGCGGCCTCCGACATCCACGACGCCGTCGAACAGGCAGTCCAGACCATGCTCGCCAGATACACCCCGACCCGCCGGCCTGACCCGAAGCCGGAACGTTGACACTGGCGCGCAATGCCCAACATTCGCGACGCCTCCACTCGGCGGCGCGTGTCGGTAAGCGATCGTTTGCCGACAGGTGGCCGACGCGTCCAATGAACCCGTGCAATCCGGGGGTTCGCGGCGGCTCGAATCCAATCAGATCCGATGGTGATTGCTGACAGGGTTTGACGACAGGCAAGGTCCGATCCTCCGTATGGAAAGCTCCCGCAGTGGCGAACCTGGTCTACAAGCCGGTCTCGACCGACCAGCAGTCGACCGCCCGGCAGAACCTCGTCCTGGACGAGGCCGGGATCGAGGACCCGGTCGTCTTCGAGGAGGACCCGGGCACTCCAGCCGCCTCCACCCGCTCCAGCGGCCGAAGTTCCGCGAACTGCTCACCTACGCGAGGCCGGGCGACACCGTGCACATCTCCGAGATGTTCCGCCTCGTACGAGGCACAGGGCACATCCTCGACGTGCTCGACGTCCTCCACCGCGAGCTGGTGGCCCTGCGCATCCACGACGGCGCGTTCTCCGCGATGGACCTCACCGCCCGCCACCCGCGCACCGGCGAGCTGCTGTCCACCGTGAAGTTCATGGTGCAGACTCTCGCCGCCGCCGGCGAACTCCAGCGCGACCTCCAGCGGGAACTGACCTACGACGGACTGCGCGCCACCGAGGCCAAGGGCAGCAAGGGCGGACGCCGCCCTGCCGTGGCGGCCGACCAGACCGGCGTCGTGCGCACCGCCTACCTGGAAGGCTGCTCCATCGCCGCCCTCGCCCGCGACCACGGCGTCAGCCGCGGCGCGATCCGCACGGCCGTCGCCGACCTTCTGCCCAATCACACCGACGTCGAGGAGGACATCCCCGCCCCGGAGTTGCTGGTCACCCTCGACACGCCGGGCAAGGTCGCCGACTTCCTTCGCTCGGCCGACCTGGAGCCTGCCGAGCGGGCCGCGCTCGACGAGGGGGCGACCGTACGGCGAGGCCAGGGCTACACCCTGCGCGTCACCGCCATCCCCGCCGTGCACCGTCAGCTCCTCGACCGCTGCCAGCCGCTCGACGGCGGCCAGGGTGTCCCGGCTGTTCCGGCCCTATCGGTACAGCCGTTGGCGCTGAGAACGATCATGGTCCGATCGGCGCGAGCGTGCTGACGCGGTGGCTTCCGCCGTCGGCTGTTCCGCGCACTCGGCGAACAGGCCGTGGCCACCCTCAAGTCCTGGCGCCTGCTGCGGAAGCTCCGCTGTGGCACCACCGGCATCACAGACCTCGTCAAGGCCGTCCTCACCCTGGAGCTGACCGCCTCAACCTGAGGAGGAAGCCTCACTGCCTCCTATACTCCTGGCGTGTTTGATACCTCGAACCTCTTCCACGTTTCGTCCGTGCTCAATCGGCAGTCGATCGCACAGCACGGCCTGGATTGGACCCGGATGGGCGCCGCACGGGGAATCGCCGGCAGCCGCCGCCCTGAGGTGGAGGGGATCTTCGTCTGTCGGGGCGAGGAGACAGCAGAGTTCTTCCTTCAGATCAACAACACCGGTGGGCCGGTTGATCTCTGGTCCGTGGACGGCATCGATGAGGGGTTGCTCCTCGCCAACGGCAACGGATTCGTCTACCTGCCCGGCCGCATACCAGCCGCGCGAGTCCGCCTCGTGCGATCAGACGTTCCTCCGCAGCTTGGTTTTTGACTTCGCGCGGAGGTACGGCTGGGGGCAGGCCCACGCGGAATCTGGCTGCGAGCTCGGCGAAGGTGTGGTTGCAGCCCAGGTGGGCCAGGGTCGTCAGCGCCTGGCGGCTGCAGGTCAGCCGCCGCGGGGTGCCGATCTGTCGTCGCGGAGCGGCCAACCCCCGCCGCAGCATCCGCGGCGCGGAAGTGGACAGATGCAGCCGGGATGGGGGGCGATGACTCGGGGCTCTGGGCGGAGAAGGCTGCTGTTAGCCGACAACCCATCTACCTGGGCTTCGTTGTTCCGTCACCGCAACCCCTCGATCTCACAGCCAGGTTGGAAGGGACTCACCCTGGCGGATTCCGCGCGCAGCACGGCGACTTCCAGTGCGACGAGTAGGGCGTCGCGGACCGAGCCGGTCTTGCGTGCGTCGAAGACGATCAGCGGTACGTCCTCGGCGATGTCCAGTGCCCAGCGCACCTCCTCGAGGTCGTGCTCGACTGCTCCGTCGAAAGCGTTGACGGCGACTACGAAGGGGACGTTCCTGCTCTCGAAGTAGTCCACCGCCGCGTAGCAGTCGTCCAGTCGGCGGGTGTCCACGATCACCAGGCTGCCGAGGGCGCCCTCCACCAGGTCGTCCCACATGAAGCCGAAGCGGTCCTGGCCCGGGGTGCCGAACAGGTACAGCTTCAGTGTCGGGTCGATGGTGACGCAGCCGAAGTCCATGGCGACCGTGGTGGTGGTCTTGTCCGGAGTGTGGGTGAGGTCGTCCACTCCTGCCGCGACCTCGGTGATCGCGGCCTCCGTGGTCAGCGGGCGTATCTCGGATATCGAGCCCACGGTCGTGGTCTTGCCCACGCCGAATCCGCCCGCGACGATCATCTTGGCGGGTGTCGGGGGACGTTCAGCTGGTGTCACGGAGTCTGTTCCGTGAGTCAGGGACGGCACGGAGACCATCGATAACCCTTCGCAGTATGGAGAGATCCTGGGCGATGCCGACGCTCGGCCGGTGGATCGTCAGATGCCCGGCGGCGCGCAGGTCCTCGGCCAGCACACGCACCACGTTGAGGTGCAGTCGCAGCCTGGCGGCCAGTTCCGCGACCGACTGCGGCTGTCGGCAGGCCGCGACGATGTCCTGGTGTTCGAAGGTGAGTGAGTGAAGGGACAGCAGCCCGGCCGAGGTCGACACGATCTGCGTCTCCACCGGCATCGGTGGCACGGTGCTGCCCGCCGACACGCGGCCGGTGGTCAGCAGGAACGGCCGGATCGCGGGGGCACGACGGACCGGCTCCGGTTCCGGTGAGCCCTCGGCGTCGCCCGCCGCCTCGTGGGGTGGTCCTACGACGGCCATCACGATCCCTTCACGATGTTCCTGTACCCGTGCGCCGGTCCCTGGGCGGTCAGTGGGCCGGCGCGGTGCCGACACTGTTCTTCAGCTCCAGCACCAGTTGTGGGGTGAGCGCTGCCCCGGCGCGTCTGGCGAAGAGGGTCATCTCGTAGGCGATGTTGCCCAGCTTCGCGTCCGCGGAGGTCACCACTCCGAGGACGGCGCCGGAGCCGATGGCCGACACCAGCACATGGCCGTGTTCCAGGTCGACGATGACCTTGTTGAGGACGCCGAGACCGTAGTTGCCGGAGGCGCCGGCGGCGAGACTTGTCAGACCGGCCACGATCGCGGCGAGCCGTTCGGAGTCGGATTGGTCGCGCAACTGGGAGACGGCGATCAGCAGGCCGTCGGACGACACCGCGATGGCGTCGACCACGCCGGCGGTGTCTGTGGCGAACCGCTCGAGCAGCCAGGTGAAATCGGCTGCGGCGGCGCGCAGGTCGGTCGGTTCCGGCTGCTCGGAGGTGCTGTCAGCTGTCGACGTGGCCACTGCCCGACTCCTTCTGGGGTTCCTGGTACTGAGATGACGACGGCTCGGTCGGAGTGTGGTCGCTGTCCCACTCCGCCCGGCGTACGGCGGCTTCGAACTCGTCGAGTTCCGAGCGGACGGCCTCGGCGTCCACGGGCCGGCGCACGCGGGCGTCGGCGTCGAGGTGGCGTTCACCCGAGGGGCTGCGGTCGGGCGCCGAAGCGGTCCGGGCGAGTGCCTCTCCGCGCACCCGCCGGCGCAGCGGCCGGGGGGTACGTGGGGATGACGGTTCGTGCGGGGCGACGGTTCGCTCCGCGCCGTTCTGCGCGACGGTCCGGTCCGCGGTGGCCGGTTCGGCGCCGGGGGCCGGGACACGCCGGGGGAGCGCACCGTGTGGTGTCGGAGCCCCGGGGCGCTGTGGGGGGACGGCGGAGGCAGGGGTCGGCAGGGGGGACGGTGCCGGTGCGGCGGTCTCCTTCCCGGTCCTCGCAGGCAACGGGGTCACGTTCGCCGTCGGTACCGTGGGCACGGGCTGCGGGAGGCCTGCGGGATGCGTGGTCGGCAGGAGCGCGGCGGGGATCCAGACGGTGGCGGTGACCCCTCCGCCCGGTGTGCGGCTCAGTGCCACCCGTACATCCCAGCGGCGGGCGATGCTGCCGACGACGAAGAGGCCGAGCACCGCGGTGGGTACGAGGTCGAGCCGCTCCCGGCGGATCAGCCGGGCGTTCTCCTCGGCGAGGCGCTCGGCGTTCATGCCGAGCCCGTGGTCGATTATCTCGATCAGCGTCCCGCCGTCCTCGGCGACATCGGTGCCGGGGCGGGCCACCACCTCGACCGAGGTGTGGGAGGGGGAGAATACGACCGCGTTCTCCAGCAGTTCGGCGAACATCAGGGTCAGATCGCCGATGAAGTCGGGCGCGACGCCGACCTCCGTCTCGGAGCGCAGGGAGATCCGTTCGTACCCCTCGATCTGGGCGAGTGACGCCCGGATGACGTTGGCCAGCGGCATCGGACGGGACTCGGCGCCGCTCTCGCGGATCCCGGCGAGCAGCATCAGGCTGTCGGCGTTGCGCTGGAGGCGTACGGCGATGTGGTCGATGCGGTACAGCTGTTCGAGGAGTTCGAGGTCGGTCTCCTCGCGTTCCATCGAGTCGATCAGATAGAGCTGACGTGTCGTCAAGTTGCTGACTCTGCGGCCGACGTTGCCGAACATCTCGGCCACGTTGCGGCGGCTGTGCACCTGCCGTTCCAGCAACTGCACGGCGGTGACCTGCACCTGGTTGAACACCTCGGCCAGTTCGCCGATCTCGTCACGCACCGGCACGGGAATCGGCCGCGGCCGCAGGGTTGTGGTGTCGTCGGAATCGTCGTCCGCGACCCGGGCGAGTTCCTCGCCCGCCACGTCGACCACCTCCTGGGCGGCGCCGGTCAGGGCCACCAAAGGACGGACGACCGAGCGGCGGACCAGGACGCAGAAGGCCAGCCAGGCGACAAAGCCCAGAAGGGCCAGGCCGAGCAGGTACAGCGCGTTCCGCAGGGCGCCTGCGGAGTCGGTGTCGGCCTGGGCGGCGGTCTGCTCGATCAGTGACCGGGTGATGCCGAGCCGGGTCTCGGACTGCCGGGTTCCGTCGGTGATCGCCTTGCGCAGCTGGGCCGGAGTCTTGTCCTGCAGGGCGCCGGGATCGATCTGCAGCTGCGCGAACTGGGCCTCGATGCCGTACTGTTCGGCTCCGCGCTCGATGCCGTCCATGCGCAGCACCTGCGCAGGTGTGGCGATCCGCTGGAACCGGGTGGCCTGGTTGTCGTAGATCGCGTGGGCGTCGACCGCGCGGCTGTACTCGGTGAGGGCGTTGGCGTCACGGGTCTGTGCGGAGAACACCGCGCTCTCGAAGGCCGCGTGGGCGGCGTCGGCCCGCAGCACCGTGTCGAGAAGGGTCGTGACCGAGGACGACGAGGTACCGGAGTAGCGCTCCAGACCGATGCCGTCGATCAGGTAGTCGACGGCGGAGGCGTACGCGGGGTCGATGTCGGCGGCGGGAACGTAGCCCCGCTCGAGCTTCTCCCGTAGGACACCGAGGCGGCGGATGTAGTCCAGTGCCTGGGTCTCCTCGTACGGCAGGCTCCGGGAGAACGCCGAACGCACGGTGACGACCTGTGCGTCGGTGCTGCGCTGTGCCTGGCGGTAGCCGAGGGTCGGTGGCATCGGGGTGCCGGGGCGGGCCGCGTCGTACTGCACGGAGAGCAGGAGCGCCTGCCGGTGTTCGGCCTGTACCTCGTTGATGAGGTTCGCGACCTGTTCGCTGTCGCGCACCAGGTCCGCCGCCCGGCCCGCGTCGCGAGCGTGCTGGGCCTGGCCGTAGACGCCGACGCCGAGGAGCACGCCGACGACCGCGATGGGCGCGATCACCAGGACGTTGAGTTTGCGTCGGAACGGCCACCGGTCGAGGACGGTCGCTGCCGTCCGACGGAACCCTGGACTGCGGCCGGCATCCCCCCGGGGCTCGGGGGCGAGCTGCGGGTTCCCTCTGTTCGCGGACACCCGGGCCTCCTTCGACATGTTGCTGAGCGGTGGTGGCAGCGGCGTGGGGATCGCCGGTGGCTGGCTGCGGGCGTGACACTTTCGCGGCGTTCGCCGCTGAGAGGAGCGATGCGATCACGCCAAGTGGCTGGAACTGGCTGCGTGAGCCTACTGCGTGCACAGCGGCCTGACAGGTTACGGATCATCAAAAGATGATTACGAAACCCTTACGACAGATATACGCAGCGTGGTGCTTCGTCCGTTGAGGCACCCGGGGTGCCGCACACGGTCGGCCGATGTACTGTGCGCGGCGGGGGAATTGACGCGAACCGACCGGTTCCGCATGATCCTAGGCATCGAGCGTGCTGACGCCCCACCGTGCGAACCACCGCTCGGGGCATCCCCGCCTGCCCGTTGTGCCCGTGGGCCTCTCCTCCCGAGGTGAAGCGGGTCCTCCCGGTGGTGACCGCGCGCCGCAGCCGCCGAACCGTGAAGCTCCTCCTGCCCACCCAGTCCTGCCTGCCCTCTTGCCTCGTTGGAGACCCCGTGCACCCCACCCGCAAGGCGGCCCTGACGGCCACCGCCTTCCTGGCCACCATCACCCTCGTCACCGGCTGCGAGAGTGGTTCCACAAGCACCGACTCCGTCGCTGCGTCCCCTGGTGGCTCTTCCAGACCGGGCTGTCCCACCGTCTTCGCCAAGGCCGAGAGGGCTGTCAAGGCGGCGGAGGACATCAATGCCCCGTGGTCCGGACCGGCCGGCGGACCCGGGGCAGTTCCGGACCGGACCATCGCCTACATCGCCCAGACACTGACCAATCCCGGCGTCGAGGGCGTCGCCAAGGGCGTCCAGGAAGCAGCCGACGTCATCGGCTGGCGCGTCCGCACCATCAACGGCCAGGGCACGCCCTCCGGACTCAAGGCCGCCTTCGACGAGGCCCTCGCCCTCAGACCCGACGGCATAGTCGTCGGCGGCTTCGATCCCACGTCCACCGCCGAACAGGTCGAGCAGGCGGACGCGGCCGGCATCCCGCTGATCGGCTGGCACGCCGTCGCCACCCCCGGCCCCAGCGAGAACCCGAAAATGTTCAGCAACATCACCACAAGGGTCGAGGACGTGGCGAAGCTCAGCGCCGACTGGATCATCGCGCGCTCGGGCGGCCGCGCGGGCGTTGTGCTGTTCACGGACGCCTCGATCCCCTTCGCCAAGCACAAGTCCGATCTGATCAAGAGGGAACTCGCCACCTGCTCCGACGTCAGGCTGCTGAGCTACGAGAACATACCGATTCCCCAGGCCAACAGCCGCACCGTCGGCAGGGTCTCCGCCCTGGCCGCCCGCTTCGGCGACAAGTGGACCTACTCCGCCGCCATCAACGACCTCTACTTCGACTACGCCGGATCCGCCCTGCGCGCGGCCGGTAAGCCGGGCGCGGGCGCCCCGTTCAACATCGGGGCCGGCGACGGCGACCCGTCGGCCTTCCAGCGCATCAACGCCAAGGAGTTCCAGGCCGCCACCGTGCCCGAACCGCTGTCCGAACAGGGCTGGCAGATCATCGACGAGTTCAACCGCGCCTTCGCGGGCAAGCCGTCCAGCGGATATGTCGCCCCCGTCCACATCACCACCGCGGCCAACAGTGGCGGCGCGCTGTCCTGGGACTCCGAGGGCTACCGCGAGGCCTACCGCAAGATCTGGAACAAGTAGCCACGCAGCGGACCCTCAATCGGCTGGGCCCGCTCACCGCTGTGCCCCGCCGCGGCGAAAATACGGTCAGAGTGTCGCGTATGCCACGTGACGGACACGCGTGGGTCAGCCAAGGGACGCGGCCAGTGTTGCCGCAGCCGGCTCTCCGCCGACCAGGGCCCGCACCCGGCTGGCAGTCTGGCCTGTCCGGACTCGCGCTTCAGTGACTTGCGGTGCGTTGAGCCGGTCGTACTGCCGTTTCACGGGGCTTGTCTGTGGCCGTTTCCCTGTGGTGTGGTCAGGGTTCCGTTCACGGCTGTGAGTTGGGGACGATCGTCCACGTGAAGTCCTTGAGTGGTATGCGCTCTGACTGCCGAATGCTCCGCAGGTGACGTCATGTGGTGGCCGGTGGCCACCACATGACGTGTCACGGCTCTTCGCTGCCGAGGGCCTCGGTGAGGATGCGCCCGATACGTAGAGCCGCCAGTGAGTCGCGGGCGATGACGAGCCCGTCGAGGCGGGGCTGACCGTTGGTGATCGCCTCACAGATCATCTCGTCATGCCGTGCCTGCTCGCCACCAGGGCGATTGCGCTGTCCAGCACATGCCCGGAACAGTGGATGGCTGCGGGGACGGCGTGCTCGAGCACAGCCGCGATAACGGCCGGGGTCATCCGGGTCGCAGGAACGAAGTCGATGTCCCTGTATCCGGCGCTGCGCAGAAGCCCTTCAAGGTGATCAAGGGTGTCGGGCAGGAGAACACTGCCGGGTCTCGCGTCGGGCACTGCGGGGACACCGGCCATCTCTTGGTAAGTCGGTGGGCCAGGGAGTGGCTCGCCAGCAGCGCCGAGTCCTTCGTGACGGTAGATGCGGCGCAGGTCACCAGTGGGCGAGATGGAAGCGCACGGCCGTTTGGTCAGGATCTGTTCTCCGGCCAGACGGGTGCGCTCGTCGAGGTCTCCCTTCGCGCGGACTGCCACGGCGGGGATGCCGGCCGTGTTGACGATGTCGGCGAGAGCAGCCTCCACCTTGCCGACGAGACGAGACGAGACGAGACGAGACGAGACGAGATGGGGCAGGAGCTGGGCTGTGAAATTCTCCCAGTACTGCTCTTGCCCGTGTGGCCGCTCGGGCTGGGAGGGAGGCCGGAGGCAATGAGTAGGTTGCGGACGCGGTCGGCTGCGTCAGCAGGATCGTCTGGCAATGCATTGTCGACGTCCTGCCCCCTCGCCGTGGACCTCCGTCGGCCGTGGGAGAAATCCACCGCCTCCGACCGACTCACCCCAGCCCGGGTCCGCCGGGGGTTCAGGTACATCCGCGCTCGCCCCGCCTGCCCGACCCATGTTCCGGACGGCCACCTGGCTCCAAGAACAAACGCCGGGCACCCCGCTACGACGTCGGCAAGACCGTCAAACGCCCCGAGACCCTCAAGGCCATCGGTAGACCTGGCAGGTCCTGGTAGAGAAAGAATCAGCTCAGACGGTGTAGTGGAAGCGCACTCTGCTCCCGATCCACACGGTCCGGGTCGTGTCCAGCAGACGGCCGTCGTCGAGACGGGCCACCGACCACACCACGAACAGCGGCGCGTCGAGAGTGGTGTTCAGCAGGCGGGCCTCGTGGGAATTGGCCGCGCCGACTTCGAGGTAGTGGTTGGTGTCGGAGGGAACGAGTTCAAAGGTCTCGCGAAGGGTCTGGGACAGGGAGCCGTCGATGAGGACCTGATCGGACAACCCGGGTGCGACGGACTGGGGGACCCATGAGTCCGTGAGGCCGATGGCGCGGTCGTTGACCACATGCAGCCGTTTGAGGTGGAGCCGCTTGGCGGAGGCTTCCTCCGGGGTGATGAGCTTGATCAGCTCATGGGGTTCGGGCTCGGCGGGCTCGTCGGTGAGGTGGATGGACTTCGCGCTCTGGCCCGCGGCGTGAAAGCGGTCCCGCCACGGCGTGGTGAGCGCGAAGTCGTGCTGGACCGGTTCGGGAATGTCGGCGACGAAGGTTCCGGCGCCCTGCCTGCGCTCGACGTAACCGTCCGCGGACAGGGCGCCGAGCGCCTGACGGATGGTGATGCGGCTGACACCGTAGAGATCGGAAAGCTCACGCTCGGTCGGCAGTTGGTAGCCCGTCGGGAGTTCCTGGTCGATCTGCCGGCGCAGATCGCGCTGCACCTGCGCCCATGCGGGCATGGGTGACCTGCGATCCACCGGGTGCACGGACATGCGGCCCCGGCCGGTCCTCGCGCCATCGACGACGGACACGGACAAACTCCCCTCACCTTTCGCGCGCCGCCGATCCACGCCGCACAATTGGTCTTAATCTTATCACCTATCGTGTGCGGCTCACGGAAGCGGCAGGTCGCGTGAAGGTATCGGCGCGCGTGTCAGGAGTCGAGCTTGATGTGCCGCGCGTCCATGTTGACCGCTCCGCCCCGGAACGGCGGACGGCCCCACCGCAGCGCCGTGCCGTGAGCGAACCAGGCACCAGCCACCGCCGTGGCGATGTCACGCAGAATGCCGGCGTCCCGTACATCAGGGTCGGTCAGATCGCGAGCATCGATCTGGCGGACGGTCTGGCCGGTGGTACGCAGAGCCTCGGCCAGCCGGTCGAATCGCGCTCGGCCGTGCGGGCCCATGAGCTGGAGGGTGAGGTGCTGTTCGGGGCCGATGAAGTAGTCGACGTGCCCACTCTCCTCCAGGGGCACGTTGCGCACGGCGAGTCCGCAGGCCTCGATCAGCTTCAGGACCCAGAAGTCGGCTCCGCTGCACAGTTCCGGAAGGGACAGGACCGACACGGCGTTCGGCGCGGTCTCGGGCAGAGCGCGCAGCTGTGCGTCGACCGTCGCGCGGACGCGGTCCAGGCTCTTCGCGAGGGCACGGTTGAAGGGCGAGGTGTCGACTCCGCATACGGCGGCCACCCCCTGGGCGAGCATGACGTGTCCGGCGCAGGGGACGAGTTCCGCCACCCGCAGCGTGGGCACCGACTGGACCTCGTCGGCGCTGTCCGCCAGCGGTGAGGCGGCCTGTGAGGTGATGGCGACGGTCTTCAGTCCGGCGGTCCGCGCCATACGCAGGGCTCTGACGGTGGCACCGGAGGTTCCGGAGTGCGAGATACCCACAAGGGTGTCGCAGGCAGCGGGCAGGGTCTCGCTCCAGGCGACGTCGCCCGCCGACAGGGCACGGTGGCCGAAGCCGGTGGCGATCAGGCCGGAAGCCAGGGAGTCCCCCGAGCCGACGAAAACCGCGCGTCCCAGGTCCGGGACGCCGACGGCAGTCACCGGGGACGTGGCGAGCAGCGCTGCGCGCAACGCTCGGACTGCCGAGTCGGGGGCGGGTGCGGGGGCGGGTGCGGCGGACATGGATCTAGTTCTCCTTGCGGGTGGTGATGTCCGGGAAGGGACGTGAGATGGGGGTTCCCGCGGCGAGCGCCGCGTGGCCCCAGCCTGCGAGGGCGGTGCGGGCGACGCTCGTGCCGAACATGGCGGCCTCGACCGGGTCGGCGCCGGCGGCGAGGGCGGCCACGACAGCGGCCGCACTGGCGTCTCCCGCCCCGGTTGTCTCGACGACGGTGACCGCGCGGTCGCGTACCGACCAGATGCCGTCGGCCGTGACGACGTAGCTGCCCTCGGCGTCGAGGCGAGCGATCACCGGCAGGCCGAGACCGTACGCCAGCGACCGGGCGGCGCGGCGCGGGTCGCCGTCCAGCAGGTTCAGCTGGACCCGGCTCGGGAGCAGTACGGTCGCCGCCGAGACCACCCGGCGCAGATACCGCAGGCCTTGCTCGGCGACCAGCGTCTGGTGCGGGTCGAGGCCGACCCGGGTACCCGGGGCCGCGGCGGGCCGCTCGGTGGGGGACGACGCCACCAGCCCGTCGAGTCCGTCCGGGAACCCGGCCGCCGGGGCGGGAATCGCGTCCTCCTTCAACTCGGGCCGGTGACCTTCCCGTTCGAGTTCAGTACCCGCTGTCGTGTCCTGGCTGACGATGCGGCGTCCGCGGGCCGAGTTCAGGATCCACAGCCTCGGCACGGTGGCCACCTGACGGCAGTGCCGCCGGTCGACGCCGGACTCGTCGAAGATCCGCGCGAACCTGGGGTCGTCCTCGGGCAGCGGGCAGCTCACGCGGACCTCCGTGCCGGTGACGAGCCGTGCGCCGAGTGCCGCGAACAACGCCGGCCCGCCGGGACACGAGAAGTGCGCCCCGGCCGGCTCGCTGACCAGGTGATCGACCGACAGGCCCGCGTGGACGCCGACCAGCGTCACTGGGAGAACCGCGAGAAGGCGTACTGGATCGTGCGGTCGCGCGGCCCGTCCATCTCCAGGAGGTAGACGCCCTGGCTGTGGCCGATGCCCAGCTCCCCGTCGACGACCGGCAGGGTCAGTGACTGGGCTCCGAACACACACCGTACGTGCGCCGCCGCGTCCTGCGGTCCGTCGTGCAGATGGACGAAGGGGCGGTTCACGGGTATCTGCCCCTCGATGAACAGCCGGATGTCGTGAAGCGTGGTGCCGTCCACCCCTGAGTTGAGGATCAGTGTGCAGGTGGTGTGCGGGAGATAGACCGTGAGTGTCCCGTCGCCCAGCTGCGGCGGGACGGCGTCCCTGAGCCGCGGAGTGAGATCGGTGAAACCGACGGGAGCGGCGAAGCCGTCGGCGGGCTTGGTGTTGACGCTGAAGCGCAGCCACTTGCCGATCGTGGGGGGAGTACTCATGGGTGTGCCTTTCGTGTTCAGGTGCTGGGGTGTGCGCCCTGCCGTGCCGCCCGGGGCACGGCGAGTCGTGAAATGCGTACGCCGTCGGCCGCGACGGCGCCGCGCTCGACGATGAAGCCGCTGCCGCCGCCGAGGGTGTCGGCGGCAGTACCGGTGAGCCGGGTTCTGCCGTCGACGGACAGCGCGAGGTCCCTGCCACGACAGCGCAGTTCCACCGCGTACGGGCGGTCGCGCTCGTACGGGAACGGGGTCTCCGCCAGGATGTGACGTTCGCCGTCGTGCTGGTGGAGCAGGCGCAGACGGTCTCCGCCGGTGAACACCCCCGCGTAGAAGCGGCGGTGGCCCCTGCTGCGGGCCACCAGGCCGGCGGTCTCGTGCAGGGAGAGGGTGAGCCGGCTCGCGACGGCGTAGTCGGTCCACTCCCGGGTACCGGTGGTGACCACGCCGAGGGCGTCCGGGTGGGAGACGGAGTAGGTGACGGCGAAGTCGGCCTCGAAGTTCTTCGCCGAGCTCACCCAGGGCGCGAGGGCCGGGGGCCTGGTGTCCCAGATGGAGGAGAGCAGGACGCCGCTCTGCTCGAAGTGCTCCGGCGCGCCGCGCCAGTCCAGTTCGTGCAGGGTCGCCCCCGTCTCGATGTCTGCGACGGCGGCATCGGTGGTGAACGCGAACCCGACCCGGAAGGGGACCGGGCCGCCGAGGGGCGGAACCTGCCAGCGGAGCATTCGAGGGGCGGGGCCGAGGAGGTGTGCCTCGCCGAGAACCGTCGCGGCCCCTCCCGCGTCGGCGTACAGGACGTAGGGGCGGACGCTCGTGCCCTCGTGGGTGGCGGACAGCCGGGCGGTCAGCGTCTGGCCGGGGTAGAGCGTGGGGCTGGCGAGGGTGGAGAAGTTGCCGCTGGTCTCGGCGGGATCGAGGAAAGTGGGTGTGGACACGTGCCGTGTCACCGCTTCGGCGGAGGCGGAACCGCCGAGCCTGACGCGCAGACCGTTGCCGGTCCCGTGGACCTCGGCGCCCGGGTGGTACGGGCAGCCGGTGAAACCCTGGACCGAGCCGCGGTGGGCGAAGGTGAAGCGAGGCAGGGGCGGCGGTGGTTCGCTCCCGGCGAGGGCGGCGGCGGAGGCGACGATCCGGTCGGCCTCGCGGGTGGCGTCGCTGACGCACTCCCCTCCGTCGGCGGTGACGACGAGCAGCCGGTCGGCCACCGGGGTTCTGAGGTCGGGGCCTTCGCCGAGGGCGTCGAGGCCGAGGCGTACACCGTTGAGACAGCCTACGGTCCCGGCGTTGCTGTCGGTGTCGAAGCCGACGGACGACGCGATCATCACCGAGGCCGGGAAACTGTCGGCGGCGCCGAGGAGCGCGCCGAGCGACATCGCCAGGTTGGACAGCGCATGGCAGGGTCCGGGGTAGCGGGCGTAGCCGTAGTGCCGGTCGACCCAGCCGCGGATGTCGCGCCAGTCGCGGTCGGCGGAGCAGTGGGCGCGGACATCGTCCAGCAGGGTGCGGACGGCCGGGGAGCGTACGTAGGCGGTTCCTGCGTCGAGGAGGCGGTCCAGGTCGGGTTCGTCGAAGGCGAGGGCGCGCATGGCGGCGAGCAGTCCGGCCGACTCCAGGGCATCGCCGTCGTGGCTGACGGCCGCCGCGGCCCTGGTGAGGCCGACGGCGCGGTCGGGGTCGCCCGGGCACATCAGGCCGAAGGCGTCGCTGAAGATCTGCGCGCCGATCTGCTCGGCGAGGGTGCGGCCGTTGACGTCGATGGATCCGCTGCGCGGTGCCGGTATGCCGCGGCGCAGGTTGAGGTAGGCGGTGTGCTCGGTGGACCGTCCCATGCCGCCCCACCACAGGATGGTGCGGTCCTCGATGATGTAGTTGAGCCAGGTGTCACCGACGTCGGCCGGTTCGATCAGCCGGCCCGGGTTGTCGAGGACGACGCGGGCGAAGGCGAGGGTGCCGGAGATGTCGTCGTCGGCGACGATCAGCGGGACGCCGAGGTCGTCGTTGACGTACCGGCTCACCTCTCCGAACCGGTCGGTGATGTCCTCGTAGGGCCAGCCCTCGACGGGCCGTCCGAGATAGACGCCGATGACCTTGCCGAGGACTCCTGCGTACACCTGCTCGGCGTACCGCTTGTGCTGGGCAACAGGGGTGTGCGGTACGGGATGTGTCGTCATGTCAGCCTTTGACCGCGCCGCCGGCCATGCCGTCCACGACGTAGCGCTGGAGGGCGATGAAGACGCCGAGGACCGGGAGGATGAGGATGAGGGCGCCTGCCATCATGGCGCCCAGCTGGGTGGAGAAGGTGCCGTTCATCGACAGGAAGCCCAGGGTGACGGTCTGCTCGGACGGGTCGTGCAGGAAGGTCGAGGAGATGAGGAAGTCGTTCCATGCGCTGAGGCCGACGATGACTCCCACGGTGATCAGGCCGGGCCGTACGACAGGCAGCAGGACCCGATGGATCAGCTGGAGGACGTTGGCGCCGTCGATCCGTGCGGCCTCCTCGAGTTCCTTGGGGACGTTGAGGAAGAAGGTACGCATCAGGAAGGTCGCGAACGGCATGTTGATCGCGGCGAGGATCACGCCGACCACGAAGACGTTGTCGAGCAGGCCCAGGGCTGCGACCCCGGCGTACAGGGGGAAGATGAACAGCTGGATCGGCACCGTCATGGCCATGGTCAGGTAGACCATCACGGCGGGCCACATGCGGATCCTCTGTCCGGCCAGGACGTACCCGGCCAGGGACGAGCAGAGCAGTACGACGACGACCGTGGTCCCGGTGAGCAGCACGCTGTTGAGGAATCCGCTGCCGAACGCGCCGTACTCCCAGGCGGTCGTGAAGTTCGAGGGGCTGAGCGACTTCGGGAGCGCGAAGGGGCTGCCGGTGACGCCGGCGTTGGACTTGAAGCTGTTGAGCAGGACCAGCAGGAGGGGGGCGAGGGCGGTGGCGGCGAACACCAGGAGCACGACGTGCGCCAGGACGCCCCTGGAACGGTTGTCCATGCCGTGCTTCTTCATGCCGTGCTTCTTCATGCTGTGTGGCTTCATGCTGTGTGGCTTCATGAGGTGAGTTGCCTCCGGCTCATCCACGTGTAGACGCACGAGGCGATCAGTCCGAAGAAGCTCATGATGATCCCCACGGCGGCCGCCTTGCCGAACTGGAACGCCGAGAACGCGAAGGCGTAGGCGTAGGTGCCCATCACCTCGCTGCCGTGCGCGGGGCCACCCTGCGTGAGCAGGTAGACGTAGTCGAAGGCGAGGAAGGAGAAGATGACCGTCATCACGCCCATGAGCAGCAGCGTGGGGCGGATGCTCGGGAGGTAGACGTGCCGGAAGACCTGCCAGGAGCCGGCTCCGTCGACGACCGCCGCCTCCACCTGCTCGAGCGGTGTCTGTCTCATGGCACCGAGGTAGACGACGGTGAGGAAGCCCCAGTAGTGCCACATGTCGACGGCGGCGGCCGCGTAGAGCGCGCCGTGCACGCTGGAGAGCGGTGAGCTGATGTGCAGGGCCCCGATGACCCCGCCGTTGGGGTTGTAGACGATGTTCAGCCACACCATCGCGTTGACCGCGGGTGCCAGGACGTACGGCATGAGGAAGACGACCTGGTAGAAGGTGCGAGTCCGGCGTCTGTGGAGCAGGAGCCCCGCGGTGAGCAGGCCGATGGCGGCGGGGACGGTGAGGAAGAGGGCGAGCCATTTGACGTTGTTGCCCAGGGCGGTGGCGAAGACGGGATCGGCCAGGATGTCGCTGAAGTTGTGCAGGCCGACGTAGTTCGCGTGGAAGCCGACGCCGGTCCAGTCGGTGAAGGCGGCCATCGCGGTCAGGACGCCGGGTACGACGACGACCAGCACTGACAGGAGCAGGGCCGGCGCGACGAGCAGATGGTTGACCAGGGACCGGCGCCGCTGGTGGGCGCGCCGGGCCCGGTGGTCCGGCGCGGTGGGCCGGCCTTCCCGGCGGGGCGCCAGTGTTGCCGAAGCTGTCATGCTCGCATCCTCCGAGCGTCGGACGCCGCGCTGTGCGGCCGCGGCATCCGACGGGTCTGGGGTCGGTGGGGCCGTACCGTCACCCGGCGGGCTCGGGCACCGGGGGCACCAGACCCTTGGCCTTCTCGGCGGCGAACGTCGTCTGGATCTTGTCCAGGAAATCGGTCGCGCTCTCGGTGCCGAGCCAGACCCCGTCGATGTCGGTGAAGGCGGTGGCGGTGGCGGGCGGGAAGAAGGTGCCGGCGAAGAAGCCGTAGTTGCCCTTGCCGACCGTGGCGACCGTGTCCTTGACCGACTGGACGTACGCCTTGGACAGACCGGTGTAGGAGGCGGGGTCGAGGTCGAAGTTCTTCAGCGGGACGCCCCAGTATCCGGGCCAGGACCTGTTCATCTGCTGGGCGAACTTCTCGCTCATCATGTAGTCGATCACCTCGGCGGCCCCGTCCTTGTTCGCGGAGTGGGCGTTGATCGACAGCGAGGCGGTGGTGCCCAGGGTCCCGCTGGGTGAGGGCAGGCCCGGGGTGATGTTGGGGAAGGGCGCGAACCCGAGGTCCGAGGTGTTCCCGGTGGCGTCGTTGAAGGAGTCACTGGCGAACTGGAAGGCCAGGGTGGGACCGAAGAAGAAGGGCGACTTGCCCTTCGCAAGGAGCTGCATGGACTCCGCGAAGTTCAGGTTCGCGTAGTCCTTCCCGCCGAGGTAGCCCTTCTTGTAGAAGGCGGCGGAGTCGTCGACGGCCTTGACGATCTTCGGGTCGGTCCACTTGATCTTGCCCTGCAGCGCGTCGTAGACGGCCTTGCCGCCCGCCACATGGGTCAGGAACATCGATATGTAGTTCTGGTTGACCGGCTTCCAGCCCTTGTTGCCGGTGACCGAGGGATACATGCCCGCCTTGGCGGCCTTGTCCATGACGGCGGTCAGTTCGGCGTAGGTGGCCGGCACCCCGACGCCCAGCTCGGCGAGGACCTTCTTGTTGTAGAAGACCCCGAGGTTGTTGATCGAGTTGGGCAGCGAGTAGAGCTTGCCGTGCACGGTCCCCGACTCGTACATCGGCGCCAGGATCCGGTCCTTCCACCCGTACTTCTTCGCGTACGGGGTCATGTCGGCCAGCTTGTCCTGGACGGCGTAGGCCGCCGAGAAGGCGGGCCCCGACCCGTAGACGATGTCGGGACCCTCGTTGGCGGACAGCGCCACCTGGACGTTCTTGTCGACGGCGTTGTTGAAGGTGACCTTGAGGTTGTACTTGCTCTGCGACTTGTCGAACCCGTCGACGAGCACCTGCTGCATGGTCTTCTGCTGCTGCGGCGACGAGCCCCAGAACCACAGCTGGAGGGTCTGACGACCACCGGAGGCCGAGGAGCCGCCGCCGGAACACGCGGAAAGCACGACCGCCATCGCCGCCAGGCCCGCGCCGAGCACTCGGATCCCTGATCTGCTCATGTACCAGCTCCTTTTGCTACCGCCCACCCGACCCTTGCGAGGGCCGCCAGGAGCACCGCAAACCTCATCGTCATTGGTACTGATCTCAGGACCATAGGACCATTGGTGGATGGTGTCAACGATTCTCGGCCACGGTTTCGAAGGACGCCGGCACCCGGTGGGCGCTACCGGACGCGGCCTTGGCGGCGTCGAGACGGGCGAGTTGGACCACTCCCCGCAATGCGACCTCGATGGCTGCCACATGACCGGCCCCGGCGACAAAGGGCCGGTTGGCAATGGCGTTGTCGGCGACGGAGCACACCGAGCCGCCGCGCCTGCCGAACAGCCCGGCGGACGTCACCACGGCTGCGGACTCCCGGTCCCCGTTGAGTACGCCGGCCCGGGCCCAGGTTTCGAGGATGTCCAGATGTCATGGCTGAAAGTAGCCACCCACTCCGGGCCGCCCGCAACATCGCGAGGGCGGATGCCGCGTCGTGGACATCCCCGAGTCACCGATCGGTACGGGCTCGTCGAGTCGCCGCGCGATCTGCTCGGCCGGATTCTCGGCGTAGGCGCAGAGCGGATCGCGCACGGTCACCAGGACATAGCGGGCCACGCGCCGCGGGTCGATGCCGGACAGCGTCGGCCTGCCGTCCTGGAGCAGCCCCCGGCGGCAGATGACCGGCGAAGCGGTAGTCGTCGTAGATCCGGGCGGGGTCCCAGCCCGGACCTGCGAAGCGGTAGTCGTCGTAGATCCGGGCGGGGTCCCAGCCCGGACCGCCGGCGTCGGCCATACCGGCCGGTGCCTGCGCCCTTGGTCGCGCCCGGCTCATTGGACGCACCTGCACCGTCGGCCCTGCCTGTTCCTTCGTCACGTGGTGATCGCGGTCACCGTCACTTGGTCGGCGGCGCGCCGGGTCTCGTCGCGCTCCCGGGGGCCGACGACCGGAGCGCCGTACTGGGCGATGACCCGGGAGGCGGCGGCCGCGGCCGCCCGCGCCGAGCCCGGGGCGTCGCCGGTCGACGCGTAGGCGGCCAGGAAGGCGCCCGAGTAGGCGTTTCCGCCGCCGGTCGGGTCGACCACCGGTCCGGGAGCCACCCCGATCCGCCAGGTCCTTCGGCCGTGCCGGACCAGCGACCCGGCGGCGCCGCACCGCAGGACCACCACGAGCCCGCCCCCGGGCAGCGCGGCCAGCGCGTCGCGCGCGTCCGGCTCACCGGTCAGGGCCGCCGCCTCCGCGACGTTGAGCGACAGTACGTCGACGAGCCCGGCCAGCTCCGTCACCCGGGCCCGGCCCGCAGGGGTGCAGGCATCGACGGCGATCTCCCACAGGACCGGGCCGCCCCACCGCGGGCGCAGCGCGGCGACCTCGTGCCAGTACCGGTCGTCGGCATCGTGGAAGAGATACGCCCCCGCCAGCTGCTCCGGCGCGACCGGCGACCGGCTGGGGAAGGGAGTGTGTGCCGCGAAGTGGGCGTCCCCGAGTACGGACTCCTCGATGCGTTCCCCGTCGTCGAGGTAGCGCACGCGGGTGACCGGGCTGTGCTCGCCGACCTCGAACAGTCCGACGGGGTCGACCTGGCGCCGTCGGAACCATGCGCTCAGCCGCCCCCGGTCCGCCGCGCCGACACCCGACACGATGGCCGTGCCCCACGGCGCCGACACCAGGCTCGCCCCGGCCGCGGCGTAGGCCCCGGCCCCGCCGACCTCACGGGCCGCCTGCCTGCCGTCCGCCGTGTACACCTCGTCGGTCACCACGTGGGAGAAGACCGCAACCAGCCCTTGGGACACCCTCGTTCCTCCGCGTGCTGACACCACCCGTTGATTCTTCTGGTTGTTATACCTACCATACCTTTTGCTGTACCGGTGCAAGAAAGGCACGCATGAAGAACCTTCTGATCGACACCGACCCAGGCATGGACGACGCTCTCGCGATCATCCTCGCGCTGAAGTCGCGCGAACTGCGGACCCGCGCGGTCACCGCCGCGACCGGCAACCTGACCTCGGACAGGACCGCCGCGAACGCACTGCGCGTCCTCGACCTGCTCGACCGCGGCGACATCCCGGTCGGCCAGGGCCCCCTGCTTCCGCTGGACGGCGACTACCCGGTGGACCCCTTCTCGCACGGCAGCGACGGCCTCGCCGAATCCCACTTCCCCGTCTCGACTCGCACCGTCGACCCTCGCCCGGCCCCGCAGCTGATCGTGGACACCGTCAACGCCCACGCCGGTGACATCTGCATCGCGGCACTCGCGCCGCTGACCAACATCGCCCTCGCCCTGGACATCGACCCGCACCTGCCCGAGAAGGTGACCGACCTGGTCATCATCGGGGGCTCCTACGGGCTCACCCCCTACGCCTGGTCCCAGGCCACCGGCGACAACGCGGTGAGCGAATGGAACATCTTCGTCGACCCCGAAGCGGCCCACCGGGTCTTCCGCGCCGGGTTCAATCTCGTGGCCGTCGGACTCGACATCGCCACCCACCCCCGCATCAACTTCCGCGACGGCGACCTCGACCGGCTGCGCCGCGCGCAGACCCCCGAAGCCGCTCTCGCCACCCGGGTTGTGGACTATGTCAAGGGACGGGGATACCAGTCGTACTGCTCGCTCATCGACAGCGTCGCCGTCGCCGCCCTCATCGACCCCACGCTCATCGAATGTGTCGAGGTCCGCTGCGACGTCGAACGCCGCGGCGAACTGACTCGTGGCATGACGGTCGTCGAACGGCGCGCGCACCACGGACGGGACGATCTGCCCGTCATCCGGACGGTGTCCGGACTCGACTTCGACCGCTTCCTCGACCTGGTGACCACCGTGCTCAGCGATCCACGCACCTGACAGATACGACGCCAGTACGGGCCGCCGGCAGGGTACAGATCAGGCCGTCATCCGCCGGATGTCGCCGGTGATGTCCTCCAACGGCGCCGTGTTGCCGATGGAGGCGAACCAGTCCCACAGTTCCAGAGCGTGGTAGAGGCGGTAGAGGCCGACCCGCTCGCGCCAGTCGGCGGGCAGCGTTCCGTAGCCGTCGCAGAGCGCTTCGCGCTTGTCCTGGTCGTCGTGGACGGAGTAGTAGTCGGTCTTGGCCACGTCCATCAGCGGATCCGCGGCAATCGCGTTCTCCACGTCGATGAAGCCGCTGACCTGCCATCCGCCGCCTTCCTCGGCGACCAGGACGTTGCCCTCGTGCAGGTCGTTGTGGCACAACACGGCATGCCGGCACGCGCCGAGCAGGTCAGCCTGCCGAGCGACCCTCGCTTCGATGGCCGTCGCCAGCTCCGCATCGCCCCCGTGATCGGCGTACTCCCTGAGCTTCTTGTCGAACTGCCGTGTCATGTAGGCGGTGTTCGTCGGCTCGGGATCCAGAACCCGCGTGGTGAGGTATCCGTAGGCGCCCTGCGGGATCTGGTGGATTGCAGCCATGCAGCCCCCGATCTGACGGTAGATCTCCCGCAGCGATGCCCTGTCGAGGGCGTGGCGGACGGCGGACAACGGCTGGCCCCTGAGCATCGTCATCACCGTGTAGCAGCGCCCGAGCGCGTTGTCGGCGTCCCCATGGTGCAGCACGGCAGGCACCGGCCCGACACCGTGCTGCTGAAGCAGCTGGTAGACCCAGATCTCCTTCTCCTGTTTCCAGCGCCACTGATCGTCATAGATCTTGATGACGACCGGCTCGGCCGTCCCGACGAACCGGATCTCGAATACCGTGCACAGCTCCCCGCCAGTACGCAGGAGTACCTCGGCCATCGCCGACGGAGTACGCCCAGCATGCCTTCTTCTCAGTCCTGGACGAACTGGTCGGCCAGATGGCGGGCCTGGGACAGCAGCGCGCCGTGGGTTGCCAGTGCATCGGGTTCGTCGTGCACAGTGTCGGGCAGCCTCAGGTGGAGTTCGTCGAGGCTGCGGCGCAGTTCATCGACCGCCTCGCGCAGGGCCCCGTCGGCGGACTGCGCTGTGCCGGTTCCTGCGAATTGGGTCTGGCCGTACAGCCCGATGACGCGTGCGGTCTGGCGCAGGAAGTCGGCGTAAGGGCCGGTGATCTGCGGGCCGGGGCGGGCTGCCTTGTCGTTGTGGCTCACGGTCTCCAGCACGGTGCGTGTCACGCCTACGGTGTACACGGCGACATGGTCCAGTACCGCCAGCGCATCGTCGTAGGCCTTGCCGGGCGGGGAGACGGCACCCGTATCGCGGCGTCGGTGATTGCCCCGCATGCTTTCGCGGCTCCAGCCGATCGCGGAGCGGGCCTGATCGACCAGGCGTCCCAGCCGCAGCGCGCGCTCGTGCCACTCGCCGGCCGCGTGATCGTCCCACTCACCGTCGTCCAGCCCCTCGGCCACCGCGTCCAGGATGGCGGCGTCCTGGAGGGCGGCCCGGGTGTCACGCAGGTACACCGGGGGCCGGATCAGTGCGTTGACCGTGATGCCGACCACCGCTCCGAAGGTCGCCTCCGCGATGCGCGCGCCCGAGATCGTGAGGGTGACCTGTCCGTTGGTCAGGACGAACAGTGCGCCGGTGGCGGCGTAGATGCCCTGGCTGCCCAGGCGCTGCCACTGCGCCAGCAGGAGTACCGGGAAGCACGACAACCATCGTGGCCATCGTGCTGTGCACTGCCAACGCGACGGCGGTCGCCGCCACCGTACCGGCCGCGAGCGCCGCCAACTGCTGCAGACCGTGCGCGAGCGACCGGTAGACCGTCGACTCCACCAGCACGACCGCCATCCACGGAGCGACGAACGCCATCGGAGCCTGCAACCACCACCCCGCCACCGCCCACGCCACCCATGCGGCCAGCGCCGCCTTGCCGGCCTGCACCAGCAAATCGCGTTCACGGCCCGGTTCCGTCCACGCCCGCCGCACCGCCCCTACAACAGCCCGGCCATGACGCCGAACCGCCCCTGCTGCCCGACGCGTCCATTTCATGGCACAGCAAGTGCCCACCATCAACGGCAGATGCGCCCCTGTGGGCAGTTTCACGGCAAGCGACGAGGGCCAACGGCACCGGACGCACACGACGGGCTCCACCTCACGTCAGCGGTCAGGTGTGGGAGAGGGCGAAGGAGACCAGGAAGCCGCTGACGGTGATCAGCCCGATGGCCAGGTGCGCGTCGTCGAACGCTTCGGGGATCATCGTGTCGGCGACCATGGCGAGCATCGCCCCGGCCGCCACCGCGGTCACCGCGGTCACCGCGGCGATCATGGCGGGGGAGAAGGAACCGACCACCGTGTAACCGAGGACGGCCGACACCGTGCTCGCGGCGGCGATAGCCGCCCAGACACCGAAGACGTACCCCTTGGTGCGGCTGGCCTTCTTCATCCCCACCGAACTGGACAGCCCCTCGGGAACGTTGCTGATGAACACCGCGGCCACCGTCACCAGACTCACCGCGCCGCCGTCGAGCAGGCTGACGCCGATCACCGCGGACTCCGGCACCCCGTCGAGCAGGGCGCCGAGCGCGAGCGCCGTCCCGGACCCGCCCTGCTCGGCCTCCGAGGGCTGCGCCTGCGCTCGGGCGTGGCCGGAGAGTTTGCGGTGGCGGGCACCTCGGCGGGCCAGCCACACGTTTCCCCCGGTGTAGGCCAAGGCGCCGATGAGAGTGCCCACGGCCGCGGGAGCAAGCCCCGCCTCCTCGACCAGTCGAAGGACACCGCTGAGATCAGCACCCCGGCCCCGAAGGCCATCACGGTCGCGATCACCTTCTGCGGCACCCGTAGCCCGTACCCCAACGCGGCACCGAGCAGCAGCGCCGAGCCCGCCACCAGCCCCCACAGTCCAGCCTCCACCACTTCAGCCATGCCGACACGCCTACTCGCTCCGGATGTGGGATCAACGGGCCGACCGGCGCGGCATACGCCGTCGGCAGGCCACTGGCGGCCAAGGACACGGCCTGCCGGACCTGGCCTCCGATGCATCAAAGCGCACACGGTCGCCGAGCCGGTGATCGACCGGGCGCCGGGGCAGCAGCCACTGCCCCAGGCGGTGAGCCAGGAACTGGGCGACGCCGCGCAGCGCCGCTCGCGCCAGGACGAAGCTCCGGACCAGCCCCAGTAGGGCGGTCAGGGCTCGAAGGCCTGCTTGAGGGCGGGGCGGCAGGTGATGAGGGCGTCGATGCCCACCAGTTGCAGGACGTGCAGGACGTGCAGGGCGGGTTGAAGTAATGCCACTGAGGTTCACCACGACGTCGCGGTCGATTGCGCTTGGGTCTGCTCGGGCGGGGTGACGCCACGGCGTCGGGATCGTTGGCGGTGCGTGATCACACCACTCAAGCGGGGCTTGGCCCCGATCGCCCTGTCGGCCCACGCCGCCGCCGAAACCGCCTCGCCTCAAACCCCATTATCGGGGTCTGCCCGCGGAACGGCTCCGCGGGAGCTGTGTGCGAACTGTGGCCTGTTCGCAGGCCGCCTGGCTGGAGCGTTGCTGTGATCCCGGAGCAGAGGGCGCGGGCTGTCAGGGACGTGCGGGCCGTGGTCGTCGGGGCGGGGTTCTCCGGGGTCGGTGCCGCCGTCCGGCTTCGCGAGGCGGGGTTTGACGACGTGCTGGTTCTGGAGAAGGAGAGGCAACTCGGCGGAACCTGGAGGGAGAACACCTACCCGGGCTGTGCCTGCGATGTGCCCTCGACGCTCTACAGCTACTCCTTCACACCGGATGCCGCATGGAGCAGGGTCTTCGCCGGACAGAGGGAGATCCTCGCCTATCTGCGGGCGACGGCCGAGCGGTACCGGCTTGATGACGTGCTGCGCTGCGGTGTGCAGGTGCTGGGGGCCCGGTGGGACGGGACGGCCGGCCGCTGGCTGCTGGAGACCAGCGACGGAACCTACAGCGCGGCGGTACTGGTCCTGGCCACTGGCCCGTGGCACATCCCGCGCCGCCTGGAGACCCCCGGCCTCGAGGACTTCGACGGGCCCGTGTTCCACACCGCCCAGTGGGACCACAGTGTCGACCTGAGCGGGCGACGGGTGACGGTGGTGGGCACCGGCGCCTCCGCCGTCCAGATCGTCCCGGCCATCGAAGCCCAGGCCGCGACCGTGGACCTCTTCCAGCGCACCGCCCCCTGGGTACTGCCCAAGCCCGATCTGCCGGTCCCCGCAGCGCTCAACCGGCTTGTGGACCGCGTCCCCGGCGCGCGCGGTGCCCTGCGCGCCGGCCAGTACGTCCTGCAGGAGGGCTTCGGCTACGCCTTCCGCCACCCGCAGGCCGGCCGCCTCCTCGAGGCGGGCGCCCGCGCCCACCTGCGCCTCGCGGTCCGCGACCGGCAGCTGCGCCGGCACCTGACACCGGATTACCGGTTGGGCTGCAAACGCCTTCTGACGTCGAGCACCTTCTACCGGGCCCTGTCCCAGCCGCACGTGCGCCTGCGTCCCACCGCCGTGACCGCCGTACGCGGCAACGAGGTCGTCGGCGCCGACGGCACCACCGTCCCCACCGACGTGCTCATCGAAGCCACCGGCTTCCGCGTCGGTGAGCTGCCGCTGGCCACGACCCTGTACGGCACGGACGGCCAGACGCTCGACGAAGTCTGGGGCGGTGAACCGCAGGCGTACCTCGGCACCACCGTGAGCGGCTTCCCCAACCTCTTCCTGCTCCTGGGACCCAACCTGCTCGGGGGCTCCACCTCCGCGATCACTGTCCTGGAAGCCCAGCTGACGTACCTCACCGCTGCCCTGGCCCATCTCGACCAAAGCGGCCACCGCGCTCTGCACGTACGGCCGGACGCACAGGCGGCGCACCACACCGCCGTCCAGGAGGCGCTCGCGACCACGGTCTACAACACGGGCGGCTGCACCAGCTACTACTTCACTCCCAGCGGGCACAACGCCTTCGCCTGGCCGTGGTCCACCGGACGGCTCGTGCGCCGCTTGCGCCATTTCGACGCCGACGCCTACACCTTCGACACACCGGCCCGCCCTCTTCCCCTCCCCGTTCAGGCGAGGCCGCAGCCTGGAGACCGTACGACGGCCGCGAACACCGAGCAGCCATGACGCGGAAGACACAGGCCGCGAGGGTAGTGGTGCGGCTGGTCGTGCGGGGTTCGCCACCTTGTATGTGGCCGTCGATTTCGACATCGACGGCGTGTCGCAGGAGGGGCCGACCGTCGCCGTTGTCGTCCTCGATGTCGTAGCCGTCGTCGGGAAGGTCACGAAACTTCGGCAGGCCTTCGTGCTGGACCGCGCTGTGGCCGGCCGACCGGGACACGGGCTCCTCCGGAAGCGGACTGCGGGTGTGTTCGAAGCGTTTCAGGCAGCCGCATCATCCGTCGGCCGGCCGGCGCCACGACCGCGGTTGTCTGCTCTTTGGGGTGGGCACCGGCGAGCAGCGGCCACACGTTCCGGGCGGGGCCCGTGATCAGGAGCCCGAAGCCCACTATCAGGGCGGCCTGGCAGACGGTCAGTACGCCGATGCGCGCGACGGTCCTGCCAGTACCGCGGGGCAGGACGGACGAGCGGCCCGGCCACACCGCTACGGGTCCTTCTCCAGTCCCTCCGGCGGCTCTTTCCGGCACGGCGGTCGGCATCGGGGCTCCCACGGGTCTGCGGCTCGCGGCGGTCTTCGGCCGGGTGGCATTCACACCCGATCCACTGCCATGTGCCCCCGAAGCGGAGGCACAGACGCTCCGTGACGCGGGAATCCACGAATTCGCGCCCGGGAAGGGGCCGCTGGGGCATCGATCGACGCACCGGGGCCGCTGGTCGTGGTCTTCGTGTGGGGAGTGTCTGGGATGTGAGGCTGGCGTGACCTGGATGCCGGGCGGAAGTCGCGAAGCCAGCAGCAGCGCCTCGCCGTCGGCCGGGGCGGTCACCCGCGGGGCGTCATACAGGCCCGGATTCCCATCGGAGCCTGTGCTGATGGAGTAGTTGGGGGTGGGACGCAATACGGTCCCCGAGGCCGGATGGGCGTTGGTGCACACCGGCATGCCGGAGGCTCGGCAGGCGACGGGGCCTATGCGCGGTCCCGCAGTGGGGTAGTCGCGGCCCTGGTATTGACCTGCCCGCGCTGGCGGAGCGCGTCGGAGTGAACGGCACAGTGATCGGCGTGGACCATGACCCGGCGATGTTCGCCGAGGCCCGCCGACGCACGAGCGGCATGCCCGCGGTGCAGATACGTGAGGGAGACGCCCATGCCTGCCCTCCCCGTCGAGCCCGGCACAGTGGACCGGGCCAGAGCGTGATCTGCTCCCGCTGACAACAGCCGTGGGCAGGCCCGGCGCCACCGCGTCGGCCCACGTTGCAGCCCGGCAGGACGTGGTCCCAAATCAAGCCGCCCTCCGGGGCCACCTCCATACACCTGAACTTCAAGTGGCCTCGCAGCCTGCGCGGATGGCACAGTACCGCTACCGGTTGCTTGCGGGTCGCCGCGCGGTCGGACCGAGCGGCGGAATGTCCCATGTCAGGGCTGCTTGGTGGATTGCTGTCCGGGGTGACATGGCCGCCGTCCACGACGTTGCTCGAGGGGTTGAAAGCCCTGGCAGGCGACCGCCTGAACGATGACGTCGGGGCTTGTTTCGTCGTAGGTCTCGGGTCTGGTGATCGTGGTGGCCGATCCAGGCGCGCTGGCCGGTCGCGGCGGCCTTCTGGCTGTAGCGTGCCTCGGGGTCGTACGGGGTGGCGATCTCCATCGTGGGCCACGACACCCGTGCTGAAGCGGGATCCGGCAGGCCGTCTGCTGAGGCTTTGCCGGTGTTCTTCGGCGGAATCGGCCCGCTTCGTCGTGCCGGTACTGCTGGGCCCAGGTCTGCCGCAGGACCCGCGCTGACCTCAGCTCTCGCAGGCCGGGCGGGGCGTCGTCGTGATAGGTGGCGTGCAGGATGTGCAGCCCGTCCTCACCCCCCCCGCGGCACCCGGGAGTTCAGTGCGTCGCCGCCGCGGGGAAGCCGGTCATGGCGTTTTGGCCGGCAATACCGGTCTGCCCGGTCGGCGGTCACGGGAGCGGTCGGCAATTCCTCGCCCTGCCGTGCGGGGTCCTGCAGAGCACGGCGCGGCGTCTCAGCGACCAGTTCACCCCGGTTCGGACGGCGCACCGCCGCCGGCAAGCGGGTGCGGCACCGGCACGAGAGTCGACTCCTTGAGCGGGCCCGAGATGTCCTGCTCTGGCACCGGGATGATCGCCTGCGACGCGCTCCCGCCGGTGACGCGGACGGCCCTGTCGTATGACTCTCGGAGGTCACCCGAGCTTTGTCCTGCGTGTGGGAAAAGAGGCACCCTGTTGTTGCGTAAGTACTTCCCAGTCTGGAAAATCGTTGTTACGTTCCTCTCCGACAGCCTGGCGGTCGGCCGGCGGGAGACAGGTGTTCGGGTCCCCAGCCGCGGGTGAGGGGAGAGGAGGGATCGTGAGACGGATGACTGCTCGACCGGAGAACGCGCATCAGGCCCGGCTGCTTCGTCTACTGCGGGACAACGGGTCCAACTCCCGTGCCCAGCTGGGTGATCTGGTGGACCTGTCCCGTTCGAAGCTGGCAGTCGAGGTGGACCGGCTGCTGGAGACGGGGCTGGTTGTCGCGGACGGGCTTGCCCCCTCCCGGGGCGGTCGCCGGTCGCACAACATCCGGCTCGCGCCGACGCTGCGTTTCCTCGGTGTCGATATCGGTGCCACGTCGATCGACGTCGCCGTGACGAACGCGGAGTTGGAGGTCCTGGGGCATCTGAATCAACCCATGGATGTCCGGGAGGGCCCGGTGGCGGTCTTCGAGCAAGTGCTGTCCATGGCTGCCAAGTTGAGGGCCTCCGGGCTCGCGGAGGGCTTCGACGGCGCAGGCATCGGCGTCCCGGGGCCGGTTCGCTTCCCCGAAGGCGTACCGGTGGCTCCGCCGATCATGCCGGGCTGGGACGGCTTCCCGGTGCGGGAGGCGCTCAGCCAGGAACTCGCCTGCCCGGTCATGGTCGACAACGACGTGAACCTGATGGCGATGGGGGAGCAGCACGCGGGCGTCGCACGCTCCGCGGCCGACTTCCTCTGCGTCAAGATCGGCACCGGCATCGGCTGCGGCATCGTCGTCGGTGGCGAGGTCTACCGCGGTACGACAGGCAGTGCCGGCGACATCGGTCATATCCAGGTGGAACCGGGAGGTCGCGCGTGCGCGTGTGGCAACCGGGGCTGCCTGGAGGCTCACTTCAGCGGCGCCGCGTTGGCCGATGACGCGGAGAGGGCCGCGTGTGAGGGCCGGTCGGCACAGCTCGCTGCCCGGCTGGAGACGGCCGGGCGTTTGACGGCCGAGGACGTGTCGGCTGCCGCGGCGGCAGGGGACGCGGTGGCACGGGAGCTGATTCGGGAGGGCGGCAAGCGTCTGGGTCAGGTCATCGCCGGGCTTGTCAGTTTCTTCAATCCTGGGCTGGTGGTAATCGGTGGCGGTGTGACCGGGCTCGGGCACACGTTGCTGGCCAGTGTCCGGACCGAGGTGTACCGGCAGTCGTTGCCACTGGCCACGCGCAACCTGCCGATCGTGCTGGGTGAGTTGGGGCCGGCGGCCGGAGCCATCGGCGCGGCCCGGCTCATCAGCGACCACGTCTTCTCACCGGCCTGACGGCTGCCCGACCCCGCAGGCGGGAGACCACCACTCGCGCCACTACAACCCCGTGGCGTCACCGCGACGAAGCGTCACCGCAACTG
Source organism: Streptomyces vulcanius (assembly GCF_042653945.1). Classification (NCBI taxonomy): domain Bacteria; kingdom Bacillati; phylum Actinomycetota; class Actinomycetes; order Kitasatosporales; family Streptomycetaceae; genus Streptomyces; species Streptomyces vulcanius. The sequence goes on from NZ_JBHSFK010000052.1 coordinate 34,022, forward strand.
AGCTCACGTCACCACCCGCCCACGGCGCCTCGGCAACCCCATGGCGCCATCGGAACTTCCGCAGTACCGCCGTAACCACCGCATGAATCGTCGGCGGCCAGTTCCCGCCGGGGCATGGTTGCCGGGCCATTGGGCCTGCCCTGCCGCCCAACCTGTACGTCCCAGCGCACACCACGTCAGGGCCCTCCAGTGCCGCCCATGTACCCGAACCACCCTGTCCAGCCCTGCCCGCTCACGGCCCGCATCCGCCGAGGGGATTCCTCATGGCACCACAACCACCCCTGCTCACCATGTCCGGTATCACCAAGTCGTTCCCGGGTGTTCGCGCCCTGGACGGTGTGGATCTCGAGGTCCTGGCCGGTGAGGTCCACTGCCTCCTCGGCCAGAACGGGGCCGGCAAGTCCACTTTGATCAAAGTGCTCGCCGGAGCTCACCAGCCGGACAGCGGTGAGATCACCTGGCGGGATGAGCCCGTGACCTTGGGATCACCGATCGCCGCCATGCGACTCGGCATCGCCACCATCTACCAGGAACTCGATCTGATCGAGGGGCTGTCCGTCGCCGAGAACGTCTTCCTCGGGCACGAACCCACGTCAGCCGGGTTCGTCGTGCGCGGCTCTGCCGCCCGTACGTCGACCGCGGAGTTGCTGAGGCGTCTGGGGCACTCGGAGATCGATCCGACGAGGCTCGTCGGTGACCTGTCCGCGGCGCAGCAGCAGATCGTCTCGATGGCCCGCGCGCTGTCCCACGAGGTCCGGTTGATCGTGATGGACGAGCCGTCGGCTGCGCTCGACCCCGAAGAAGTGGACAACCTTTTCAGGATCGTGGGCGATCTGACGGCCGATGGTGTCGCCGTCATCTACATCTCCCACCGTCTTGAGGAGATCCGGCGCATCGGCGACCGGGTCACGGTCCTGAAGGAGGGCCGGTCGGTTGCGGGCGGTCTGCCCGCCAAGTCGACGCCGACCCATGAGGTCGTGGCGCTGATGACCGGGCGGAATGTGGAGTACGTCTTCCCCGAGCGCCCCAAGGCCGGGTTTGCCACGGGGCGGGAGCCGGTGCTGAAGGTCGAAGGGCTGACCCGGCGAGGGGAGTTCACGCCCGTCGATCTGGAGTTGCGGCCCGGTGAGATCGTCGGTCTTGCCGGGCTCGTCGGGTCCGGGCGCAGCGAGATCCTGGAGACGATCTACGGGGCTCGCAAGCCCGACGGCGGCCGTGTCCTCGTCGACGGCACACCCCTGCGCCCGGGAAGTGTCCGCGCCGCCGTTCGCGCCGGCATCGGCCTCGCGCCCGAGGAACGCAAGGCGCAGGGCCTGCTGATGCTGGAGTCGGTCAGCAGCAACGTCTCGGTCTCCACCCTGTCCCGGTTCTCCCGCGCGGGCTGGCTCGACCGGCGTAGCGAGCGAGCCGCGGCGCATCAGGCGGTTCGGGAACTGTCCCTGCGGCCGGACAATCCCGATGCCGCGATCAGGACCCTGTCCGGCGGCAACCAGCAGAAGGCGGTGCTCGCACGCTGGCTGTTGCGAGGCTGCAAGGTGCTGCTGCTGGACGAGCCGACCAGGGGGGTCGACATCGGCGCCAGGGCGGAGCTCTACGCAGTGATTCGCCGACTGGCCGACGAGGGCCTTGCCGTACTTCTCGTGTCCAGCGAGGTGCCCGAAGTCCTGGGTCTCGCCGACCGGGTGCTGGTGCTCCGTGAAGGCAGCGTCGTGCACACGGCGGACGCCCGGGAGCTCGACGAGCACCGTGTACTTGATCTTGTGATGGAAGGGAGCCTGACGCCATGACGCAGCCGGCCACTGCGGCGCAGAAGGAAGCGCCGACGTCCGCCGCCAAGTCCGCGGGGGGCCAGGAGAGTTCACGCCGACTCGGTCTGCGGTGGGACGTACGCAGTCTGTCATTGCTCGGAGTCCTCGCCGTCCTCGTCGCGGTCGGTGGCATCACCGCACCGGACGAGTTCCTTGCGACCAGCAATCTCCAGCTCGTCCTCACCCAGGCGTCCGTGATCGGCGTCGTCACCGTCGGCATGACGTTCGTCATCACCAGCGGCGGGATCGACCTGTCGGTCGGCGCGATCGTGGCGCTCTCCTCGGTGTGGGCGACGACCGTGGCCACGCAGGAGTTCGGCTTCGCGGGCATTCTCTTCACCGCTGTGATCGTTGGTGTGGGCTGTGGTCTCGTGAACGGTGTGCTGGTCGCCTACGGGAGGATGGTGCCGTTCATCGCGACGTTGGCCATGCTCGCCTCCGCCCGGGGCCTGGCGTTGCAGATCACGGACGGCAGCACCCAGATCGTGAGCGTCGAATCGGTGCTCGATCTCGGTGCCAGGGACGCCTACATCCTCGGCATCCCGCCCCTTGCCCTGATCTTCGCCGCGGTCACCGTCATCGGCTGGCTGCTGCTCAACCGCACCACCTTCGGCCGCCGCACCGTCGCCGTCGGCGGCAACGCGGAAGCGGCACGACTAGCAGGCATCGACGTGCGTCGCCAGCGCCTGTATCTGTACCTGCTGTCCGGACTGTGCTGCGGTATCGCCGCGTTCATGCTGATCGTGCTCGCCGGGTCGGGTCAGAACACCAACGGCAACCTCTACGAGCTGGACGCCATCGCAGCGGCGATCATCGGCGGCACCCTGCTCAGCGGCGGTCGCGGCACCATCGTCGGCTCCGTCCTCGGTGTTCTGGTCTTCACCACGATCACCAACATCTTCGCTCTGAACAACCTCGAGACCGCTGTCCAGCAGATCGCGAAGGGCGCCATCATCGTCGCCGCCGTCCTGGTCCAGCGTCGCTCGCTGCGTGGCGGCGACGCCTGACGCCGTGCAGCACCGCTGGACGGCGGCCCCCGACACCGTCGTCCGGCACCCCCACTTCCTCCCCGCACACCGCCCAGTCGAAGGGTCGATCCGCCATGGCAAGAACCCCCGCCACCAGCCGCAGAGCACTGCTGTTCGGCACCGCAGCCGTTTCCGCCGGCGCGCTGCTGACGGCCTGCACCAGCAATGAGCCCAAGAACCAGGAAAAGGCCGCGGACAACGCTGCCCCGGTCGCGGACGACAAGCCGGGCAAGGCCGTCACCATCGGCTTCGCCGGCCCCCAGGCCGACCACGGCTGGCTCAACGCCATCAACGACAACGCCAAGTCGCGTGCGAAGAAATACTCCGACGTCACGCTGGAAATCACCGAGGGGTCCAACGACACCGCCCAGCAGATCGGCCAGATCCAGACGCTGATCAACAAGAAGGTCGACGTCCTGGTGGTCCTGCCGGCCGACGGCAAGGCACTCACCCAGGTCGGCCTGCAGGCCATGAGGGCGGGTATCCCCGTCGTCAACCTGGACCGTGTGTTCGCCTCCCCGCAGGCGTACCGCTGCTGGATCGGCGGAGACAACTACGGCATGGGACTCAACGCCGGCCACTACATCGGCGAACAGCTCAAGGACAAGAAGAACGCCAAGGTCGTCGAACTCGCCGGCCTCGACAACCTCGAACTGACGCAGCAGCGCACCAGGGGCTTCGACGACGCTTTGAAGAACTACCCGAACATCAAGAAGGTGGCCCGCCAGGCGGCCGACTTCACGGTCGAGTCCGGCCAGGCCAAGATGGCGCAACTGCTGCAGGCCCAGTCGCAGTTCGACGCGCTGTGGAACCACGACGACGACCAGGGCGTGGGCGCGCTGCGCGCCATCGACCAGGCCGGCCGCGACGACTTCCTGATGGTCGGCGGCGCGGGTGCCAAGTCCGCGATGGAGGCCATCAAGGCCGGCAACAGCGTGCTCAAGGCGACCGTCCTGTACCCGCCGACGATGGCCGCCTCCGCCATCGATCTCGCCCGGGCGCTCGGCCAGGGCAAGGGCGTCGGCGGCCTCGCCGAGTTCGAGATCCCGTCCTCGCTGACCCTCTACTCCGCCGTGGTCACCAAGGACAACGTCGACCAGTACCTGCCGACCGGCTTCATCTGACCGGTCCGGGCCGCGTGCCCCATGAACACAGCGACGAGTCAGTGACACTCCGACGAGGAGGAATCCGTATGGAACAGAGGGACAGTCCAACCGCACCGGCACTCGGCGTGGGCATGGTCGGCTACGCGTTCATGGGCGCCGCACACTCGCAAGGGTGGCGCACCGTAGGGCACGTGTTCGACCTGCCGCTGCGGCCGGTCCTGGCCGCGATCGCCGGCCGCGACGCGCACGCCGTGCGGGCGGCGGCCGACAAGCATGGCTGGGCCTCGGCGGAGACCGACTGGCGCGCCCTCATAGCCCGCGACGACGTGCAACTCGTCGACATCTGCACACCGGGCGACAGCCATGCGGAAATCGCAATCGCGGCACTGGAGGCGGGCAAGCACGTGCTGTGCGAGAAGCCGCTGGCCAATTCGGTCGCCGAGGCGGAGGCGATGGCCGCGGCCGCCGAAGCGGCCCGCTCGCGCGGGCAGTTGGCCATGGTGGGCTTCAACTACCGGCGCGTGCCCGCCCTCACCTACGCCCGCCGCCTCATCGCCGAGGGCAGGCTCGGCACGTTGCGCCACGTGCGGGTCAGCTATCTCCAGGACTGGCTGGTCGACCCCGACTTCCCGCTGACGTGGCGGTTGCAACGGGAGCACGCGGGATCGGGGGCGCTCGGCGACCTCGGCGCGCATATCGTCGACCTCGCTCAGTACCTGGCGGGCGAGGTGCTGGTCGGGGTCTCCGCCCAGATGGAGACCTTCGTCAGGGAACGCCCCCGCCTCGACGGTGCCTCCTTGGGCCTGACCGCCTCCGGCGGCACCCAGCGTGGGCCGGTGACGGTCGACGACGCGGCCGTCTTCACCGGCCGGCTCGCCTCGGGAGCACTCGCCACGTTCGAGGCGACCCGGATGGCGTCCGGGCGCAAGAACGCCCTGCGGCTGGAGATCAACGGCGAGTTCGGTTCGCTCGCCTTCGACCTCGAGCGGCTCAACGAGCTGTCCTTCCACGACCACCGGGAACCCGCCGCCACGGCGGGGTTCCGCAGGATCGTCGTCACCGAGGCCGAACATCCCTACCTGGAGGGCTGGTGGCCGCCGGGCCACGTGCTCGGCTACGAGCACACCTTCGCCCACCAGGCCCGCGACCTGGTCGAGGCCATCGCCTCCGGCACCGACCCGATGCCTTCGTTCGCCGACGGTCTGCAGGTGCAACGGGTACTCGCCGCGGTGGAGGAGAGCGCGCAGAAGAACGCCGTCTACACCCCTGTCCAGGCCGTCGAGGCCGAAGTCCGGTAGAGATCCGGCAGGAACCCCGCTCGGAGGCACCATGCCACGCCCGTTCACCCTGTTCACCGGTCAGTGGGCCGATCTGCCGTTGGAGGAAGTCTGCCGACGGGCCGCCGACTTCGGCTACGACGGCCTCGAACTTGCCTGCTGGGGCGACCACTTCGAGGTCGACAAGGCCCTGGCCGATCCGTCCTACCTGGCCGGTCGGCACGCCCTGCTGGAGAAGTACGGCCTGAAGTGCTGGGCGATCTCCAACCACCTTGTCGGCCAGGCCGTCTGTGACAATCCCATCGACGAACGGCACCAGGGCATCCTGCCCGCCCGCATCTGGGGCGACGGAGATCCGGAGGGCGTACGCAGGCGTGCCGCGGCCGAGATCAAGGACACGGCGCGTGCCGCGGCCGCCTTCGGCGTCGACACGGTCGTCGGTTTCACCGGATCGTCGATCTGGCATCTGGTGGCGATGTTCCCGCCGGTTCCGGAGCGGATGATCGAGCGCGGTTACGAGGACTTCGCGGAGCGCTGGAACCCGATCCTGGACGTGTTCGACGCCGAGGGCGTCCGCTTCGCCCACGAGGTCCATCCGAGCGAGATCGCCTACGACTACTGGACCACCAAACGCGCCTTGGAAGCGGTGGACGACCGACCTGCCTTCGGGCTCAACTTCGACCCCAGCCACTTCGTCTGGCAGGACCTGGACCCGGTCGGCTTCCTCTACGACTTCCGAGACCGGATCTACCACGTCGACTGCAAGGAGGCCCGCAAGCGTCTGGACGGGCGCAACGGGCGGCTCGGCTCCCATCTGCCCTGGGGTGACCCGCGGCGCGGTTGGGACTTCGTCTCCGCCGGGCACGGCGACGTTCCCTGGGAGGACGTGTTCCGGATGCTGCGTTCGATCGGCTACGAAGGGCCGGTCTCCGTGGAGTGGGAGGACGCCGGCATGGACCGTCTCGTAGGTGCGCCGCAAGCACTCGCCCATCTGAAGCGATTCGACTTCGACCCGCCTTCGGCGTCCTTCGACGCCGCCTTCGGAGGCCGCGACAACTAGGCCGTTCTGGAAGGCTAGGCGCTCCGCGGTAAGAGGTGCATGCCGCCGGTTTCGAGCGGCGCCGTGGTGGCAGGCCGCGCCTCGCGGCGAAGCAGCAAATCGGCACAGCTCACGCCCGGTCGGGGCGCCGGCGAACCGTGTCTGCCTACCCCCGACCTGCTGGGAGCCGACCAGGTCAGTGCCCGGCGGCGGGAGAGCCGCCGGGCTGATCAGGGCTGCCCGGACACGGCTTTGTCCTGATCAAGGAAGAAGTCCGCCGTATTCATTGCGCAAGGGGTTCCGGTCAAGGACGAACGAGGCTACGGTCCCTTCGTATACAGGCACCACACAGTGGTTCGAGACTGACGGCCCATTCAGGTCGCATGGCGCACCGCTCGTTCGACCGGCCCACGGAGGACGGCCCTGCACAGCGCAGGGCCAGGAACCCTCAGGTACCCCGCATCTCTCACGGTGGCACTTTGCCGCCCACTCGCACGCCGTAACCGCGCAGCCACGGAGCAGCCCTCCTGGGTCGCGGCCAAAGCCGCCCAAATGTGGGCGGTGGGCGGGAAGCCCCGAGCGCCCACCCACCGTCCACACCACATCGGAACATCGACATGGCAGGGAGGCCGCCCGTGAACAACGACGGGAACGCATCGGAGCCCCAGATCGGCGGGCGGACCGCACGCACCGGTGTCTGGTTCGTCGGAGCCCGAGGATCGGTGGCCACCACCGCCGTCGCCGGATGCGCGGCCGTCACCGCCGGACTGCATCCGCCGACCGGCATGGTCACCGAGACTCCACCGTTCGACGGCACCGGTCTGCCGCCCCTGCCCTCACTCGTCTTCGGCGGCCACGACACCGCCCACTGCCCGCTGCCCAAGCGGGCCGAACACCTCACCGAAGCGGGCGTCCTGCCGCACGGGCTCGCCTCCGCCGTGCGCACCGAACTCCAGGCCGCGGACGAGGAGATACGGCTCGGCGGCCCGCTCCCGGATGACAGTCGCGGCGACGGGGAACTCATCGTTGACTTCACCGCCGACCTCACCTCGTTCCGCGTGCGCAACGCACTGGCACGGGTGGTCGTCGTCAACGTCTCCTCCACAGAGCCCCTGCCCGCCCCCGACGCCGAACGCCTGCCGCCCAGCTCCCTCTACGCGGCCGCCGCCCTGCGAGCCGGCTGCCCCTACGTCAACTTCACGCCGTCCACCGGGCTGCGCACCCCGGCTCTCACGGACGCCGCCGCGGCCGGCGGACTTCCCCACGCGGGCCGTGACGGCAAGACCGGCCAGACGCTGCTGCGGGCCGTGCTCGCCCCGATGTTCGTCCAGCGCGCCCTGGAGGTAAGGGCCTGGTCCGGCACCAATCTGCTGGGCGGAGGTGACGGGGCGGCACTGGCCGACCCGGGCGCGGCTGCAGCGAAGAACGCCGGCAAGGAACGCGTCCTGACCGAGACCCTCGGGCACACGCCGGAGGGTGAGGTGCACATCGACGACGTACCGGTGCTCGGTGACTGGAAGACCGCCTGGGACCACGTCGCCTTCGAAGGCTTCCTCGGCTCGCGCATGATCCTCCAGACCATCTGGCAGGGCTGCGACTCGGCCCTGGCCGCACCGCTCGTCCTGGACCTGGCCCGTCTGGTCGCCCGCGCCCACGAGGCGGGCCTGTCCGGCCCGCTCCCGGAACTGGGCTTCTACTTCAAGGACCCGGACGCGGGCCCGTCGGGCCTCTCGGAGCAGTTCACCGCGCTGCTTTCGTTCGCCGACCGCCTGCGGGAGGCGCAGTGATCTGCTTCCTTCTGTCCCGCCTCGCCCCACCCGCACCGACGCACGCCCTGAGACGCACACGACCGGGGAACGATCAGGGCCCCGTGAGCCCCGCACTGCGGTACGGGCGGCGGGCGCGGCTGCGGGACTGGGCCGAACTGCTCCGCGTCTCCGCGGTGTTCACCGTGCCCGGTGACGCCCTCGCCGGTGCCGCGGCCACCGGGCTGCGGCCCAACCGGGGCACCGCGTACGCCGTGGGCGCGTCGCTCTGCCTCTACGAGGCGGGCATGGCGCTCAACGACTGGGCCGACCGTGACGAGGACGCCGAAGACCGCCCCCATCGCCCCGTCCCCTCCGGCCGTATCTCTCCGACGGCGGCGCTGGGCGCAGCCGGAGTCCTCACCGCGGCGGGCCTGACGTTCGCCGCCCGCGCCGGCCGCCCCACACTCGCGGTGGCGTCGGCACTGACCGCCACGGTCTGGGCGTACGACCTCCGGTTGAAGCACACCCCCGCGGCCCCGGCGGCGATGGCCGCGGCCCGCGCGCTGGACCTCCTGCTCGGCGCCACGGCCACCATGTCAGAGCCCAGCGCGACGCGGTCCCGCCGAAGAGCCGCCGACACGGCACCGCCCGCGTCCGCTCCCGGCCCGCTGCCGCGACGAGGCGGTGCCACAGCGCCGTCCGGTCCTGTCTCAGGCGCTCCCGCTGCCGGACCGGCGCTCTCAGGTCCGGGCGCTCGCACACCGCGGGGCGGGGCTGTGGCCGTGAGCGGGGAACCACAGCCCCTGATGTCCCGTCAGGGGCGGGACAAAGGACAGGGACGGGGCGGGGGACATTCCGCCACGCCCGGCACCGCCCTTCGCACCGCCGCCTCGGCCGTCGCGCTGGCCGCCCACACCTACGCCGTCACCGCCGTCTCGCGGCACGAGGCGCACGGCGGTTCCACACTCACCCCCATCGCCGCCCTCGGCACGACAACCGCCCTCGGCCTGCTGTCGGCACGGACACACGCGACGGCAGGGCCCATCCCGGCATGTGCGGCCGCCGCGTACGTCCGTACCGCTGCCATTCCCTGCCTGCACGCCGCCCTCAACCCGTCGCCGCCCCTCACGCAGCGCGCCGTCGGCGGCGGGATCCGCGCCATGATTCCGCTCCAGGCCGCGCTCGCCGCCCGGTCCGGGGCGAACGTCACCGCTCTCGCCGTGCTGGGGCTCGTACCCGTGGCCCGCACGCTCGCACGGAAGGTGAGTCTCACTTGAGCCGCCGACAGGGACTCCGCCTCGGTTACGGCACCAACGGTCTCACCGACCTCCGTCTCGACGACGCCCTCGGCCTGCTCGCCGACCTGGGGTACGACGGCGTCGGGCTCACGCTCGACCACATGCACCTCGACCCGCTCGCCCCCGATCTCGCCGCCCGTACCGCCGGAATCGCGCGTCGGCTCGGCGCGCTCGGTCTCACCGCGACCGTCGAGACCGGCGCTCGCTACGTGCTCGACCCGTACCGCAAGCACGGTCCGTCGCTGCTCGACCCGGACCCCGAGGGGCGTGCCGTCCGCAGCCGGCTGCTGATCACGGCGGTCAGGGTCGCGGCGGACCTCGGAGCGCACGCCGTGCACTGCTTCAGCGGCAGCACGCCGCCCGGCACCGACGACGACACCGCGTGGCAGCGCCTGCACGAAGCGCTCGAGCCCGTGCTTGACGCCGCGGCCACAGCCGGCGTGCCGCTGGCGATCGAACCCGAACCGGGCCACCTCCTCGCCACCCTCGCCGACTTCCATCACCTGCGCACGTCGCTCGGCAGCCCTCCTCCGCTCGGCCTCACCCTCGACATCGGCCACTGCCAGTGCCTGGAGCCGGATCCGCCCGCCGAGTGCGTCCGTGCAGCCGCGCCCTGGCTGCGGCATGTGCAGATCGAGGACATGCGCCGCGGGGTGCACGAGCATCTGCCGTTCGGCGACGGCGAGATCGACTTCCCGCCCGTACTGGACGCGCTCGCCGCCACCGGCTACCAGGGCCTCACCGTCGTCGAGCTGCCCCGCCACTCCCACGCAGGGCCCGAACTGGCCCGGTCCTCCGTCGAGTTCCTCCGGACCGTGGCAGCCACTACGAAGGGAGCGTCGGCAGCATGACGCAAACGCCTCCCTGGACCCGCGACAACATCACCGCGGCGCTGTCCGACGACACCGCGCGCGCCTGGTTCGACGAAGCGCTGACCGACGCCGCGTCCGCGGCACAGACACCGCCGGCGGTCACCTCCCCGTACCTCGCCCACACCTGGGAGCTGCGGTTCGCCACCGCCGGGCGGCATTGCGGCCACGGCAACGCGGACGCCGTCCGTACGCTGCTGCTGGTCGAGGCCCGGGCAGGACTCGACACGCTGACCCGGCTCTACCAGCACGGCAGTGCCGCCGAACGCCGCGCCGTGCTCCCTGCACTGCCGGCCCTGGTCGCAGGACCGCACGCCGTCCACCTCGTCGAGGACGCTCTGCGCAGCAACGACACCAGGCTCGTCGCCGCCGCCGTCGGCCCGTACGCCGCCGCCCACCTCGATCCGCACGCCTGGCGTCACGCCGTCCTGAAGTGCCTTTTCGCCGGCGTCTCCCTCGACGCGGTCGCGAGCCTGGCGCAGCGGGCGGCCGGCGACGGCGAACTGGCACGCATGCTCACCGACTACGCCGCCGAGCGAACAGCCGCCGGCCGCGACGTCCCCGACGACCTCGGTCGCGTGCTGACCCTGACGGGCGAAGCGCCCAAGGAGCTTTGATGCGTATCTTCGACCCGCACATCCATATGACGTCCCGCACCACCGACGACTACGAGGCGATGTACGCCGCCGGTGTGCGCGCCGTCGTCGAACCGTCCTTCTGGCTGGGGCAGCCCCGCACCTGTCCCGCCAGCTTCTTCGACTACTTCGACGCCCTCCTCGGCTGGGAGCCCTTCCGCGCCGCCCAGTACGGCATCGCCCATCACTGCACCATCGCGCTCAACCCCAAAGAGGCCAACGACCCACGCTGCACGCCGGTTCTGGACGCCCTGCCCCGCTACCTCGTCAAGGACGGCGTCGTCGCCGTCGGCGAGATCGGCTACGACTCCATGACACCGGCCGAGGACATCACGCTGGCCGCCCAGCTCCAGCTCGCCGCCGACCATGGCCTGCCCGCCCTGGTCCACACGCCCCACCGCGACAAGCTCGCCGGTCTGCACCGCACCGTGGACGTCGTCCACGAGTCGAGCCTGCCGATGGAGCGGGTGCTGTTCGACCACCTCAACGAGATGACCGTCAAACGCGCGAAGGACAGCGGCTGCTGGCTCGGCTTCTCCGTCTACCCGGACACCAAGATGGACGAGGACCGCATGGTCGGGATTCTGAGGACGTACGGAACGGAGAAGGTCCTCGTCAACTCGGCGGCCGACTGGGGAAAGAGCGACCCGCTGAAAACCCGCAAGGTCGCCGACGCCATGCTCGCGGCCGGCTTCGGCGAGGACGATGTCGACCAGGTGCTGTGGCGCAACCCGGTCGCCTTCTATGGCCTCAGCGGCCGTCTTCGGCTCGAAGTCCCCGAGGCGGAGGGCCTGCACGAGGGCAACTCCATCCTGCGCGGGGGCGAGTAGGGCATGCGCTTCCGCCATCCCGACGGCTCCACCGTCCACCTCGCCTACTGCACCAACGTCCACCCCGCCGAAACCCTCGACGGAATTCTCGCCCAGCTCCGTGACCACTGCGAGCCGGTCCGCAGAAGCCTGGGACGCGACCGCCTCGGCATCGGCCTGTGGCTTGCCAAGGACGCCGCACGCGCGCTGATCACCGACCCGGTGGCGCTGCGGGGACTACGGAGCGAGCTGGACCGGCGCGGTCTCGAAGTCGTGACTCTGAACGGGTTTCCCTACGAAGGGTTCGGTGCTGAGGAGGTCAAGTACCGCGTCTATCAGCCTGACTGGGCCGACGCCGAGCGTCTTGCGCACACCACCGACCTGGCCCGGCTCCTGGCGGTGCTCCTGCCGGACGACGTCGTCGAGGGAACGATCTCCACCCTTCCGCTTGCCTGGCGCACCGACTTCGACGAGCGCGCCGCCGTCACCGCCGGTGCGGCGCTGGCCACTTTGTCGGGGCGGCTCGATGCGCTGGAGGAGCTGACCGGCAAGTCGATCCGTATCGCCCTCGAACCCGAGCCCGGCTGCACGGTGGAGACAACCGGGGACGCGATCGGTCCGCTCACCGCCCTGGGCGGCGACCGTATCGGTGTGTGCGTCGACACCTGCCACCTCGCCACTTCCTTCGAGGACCCGGCGATGGCGATGACCGCGCTGGAGGCGGCCGGCGTCGGCATTCCCAAGGCGCAGCTGTCGGCGGCTCTGCACGCCGAGGAGCCCGGTCGGCCGGAGGTCCGCGAAGCCCTCGCGGCCTTCGCCGAACCGCGCTTCCTGCACCAGACCCGCACCCTCACGCCGGGCGGACTGCGGGGCACCGACGACCTCGGGGAGGCACTGGCCCGTGATGCCCTGCCCGACGACGCACCTTGGCGCGCTCACTTCCACGTCCCCCTGCACGCCCCGCCCGCCGCTCCGCTCACCTCCACGCTGGACGTGCTCCAGGAGGCCCTGACCCTGCTGGTGGGAGGCGTTAAGCCGCGCACCCGTCACCTCGAAGTCGAGACCTACACCTGGCAGGCCCTCCCGCCGGAGCTGCGCCCCCGCACCAGGAACCAGCTCGTCGACGGCATCGCCGCCGAACTCGCCCTGGCCCGTGCCCTGTTGACGGATCTCGGCCTGAAGGAGTTGCCATGAGCATCCGCCCCACTCCGCTCCTGGTCCTCGACGTGGTCGGTCTCACCCCCCGTCTCCTGGACCACATGCCCCGCCTCAAGGCGCTGGCGGTCTCCGGCTCGCGGGCGAACCTGTCCACCGTGCTCCCGGCGGTCACCTGCACCGCGCAGTCCACGTTCCTCACCGGAACCCACCCGGCCGAGCACGGCATCGTCGGCAACGGCTGGTACTTCCGCGAGCTCGGTGACGTACTCCTGTGGCGTCAGCACAACGGTCTCGTCGCCGGCGACAAGCTCTGGGACGCCGCCCGCCGCGTGTATCCCGGCTACACCGTGGCCAACATCTGCTGGTGGTACGCCATGGGTGCCGACACCGACATCACCGTCACCCCCCGTCCGGTCTACTACGCCGACGGCCGCAAGGAACCCGACTGCTACACCCGGCCCCCGGCCCTGCACGACGAACTCACCGACAAACTCGGCACCTTCCCCCTCTTCCACTTCTGGGGCCCCGGCGCGGACATCGTCTCCAGCCAGTGGATCATCGACGCGACCCGCCACATCATGAGCACCCGCCACCCCGACCTGACGCTCTGCTACCTTCCTCACCTCGACTATGACCTGCAGCGCTTCGGCCCCGACGATGCCCGCTCCCGTCGCGCCGCCGCCGAACTCGACGCCGTCGTCGGCCCGTTGCTCGACGACGCCCGAGTCGAGGGCCGTACGGTCGTCGCCCTGTCCGAGTACGGCATCACCCGCGTCAGCCGTCCCGTCGACATCAACCGCGCCCTGCGGCGGGCCGGGCTTCTCGAAGTCCACGCCCAGGACGGCATGGAGTACCTCGACCCGATGGCGTCCCGCGCCTTCGCCGTCGCCGACCACCAGCTCGCGCACGTCTACGTCCGCCGGACCGAGGACCTGGCAGCCACCCGCGAGGCACTGAAGGACCTGCCGGGTATCGACGAGATCCTCGACGACGACGGCAAGAAGGCGAACGGACTCGATCACCCGCGTTCCGGGGAACTGGTCGCGGTAGCCGCACCGGACGCCTGGTTCACGTACTACTACTGGCTCGACGACGCCCGCGCCCCCGACTTCGCCCGGCTCGTCGAGATCCACCGCAAACCCGGCTACGACCCCGCCGAGCTGTTCATGGATCCCGAGGATCCCTACGTGCGGTTGAAGGCGGTCAAGGCGGTGGCCCGCAAGAAGCTCGGCATGCGCTACCGGCTCGCCGTCGTACCCCTTGACCCCTCGCCCATACGCGGCAGCCACGGCCGCCGCCCCGCGAGCGACGAAGAAGGTCCGCTCGTCCTGGTCTCCACCCCCCGCGCAGTATCCGGCCGCGTAGCGGCCACCGAAGTGAAGTCCCTTCTCCTGCGGCTCGCCGGCCTCTCCTGAGCAGCCGTCAGGCACCCGCATCACCGTGACAACGAAAGAGAGAACCACTGTGACCGCGTTCAACGACGAAGCCGTCACCGGCGACGCCCTGCGCCGCACCCTCGGCGTCAGCCGCCGCCGCTTCCTCAGCACCTGCACCGCCGCCACCGCCGCGGCGATCGCCGCCCCGGTCTTCGGCGCCACACCCGCCCTGGCGCAGAACAGACCCGAGGCCGCCGGCCACGACCGGGGTCGTTCCGCTCTGGTCCCGCCGCACAAGCGCGGCATCATCCTCTACACCGTCCGTGACGCGATCGGCCGCGACCCGCTGGCCTCCGACCTGCCCTCCGGCTTCCGCGGGGTATTCAAGCAGCTGTCGCGCTTCGGCTACCGCCAGGTGGAGTTCGCCGGGTACGCCCAGCACGCCAACGCCCCCGGCGGCGCCGATCTGGGCACCGTCCAGGGCGCGAAGCTGCTGCGCTCCTGGCTCGACGCGTACGGTCTGCGGGCGCAGGGCAGCCACGGCTTCATCCCGCCGTCCTGGCCGCTGACCCCGTCCGACCTGGACACCTTCAAGCGGTGGTTGGAGATCGCCAACGTCCTGGGCATGGAGCACATGGGTACCGGCGCCGACCCCACCAACACCCCCTATCGGGCCGACTGGGACGTCGCCGCGGAGAAGTGGAACACCCTGGGCGCCGTGGCCCGTAGGGCGGGCATCAAGCTCTACACCCACAACCACGACAGCGCCTACGACTTCCTGCTGGACGGCGGCCCGCTCGACGCCCAGGGCCGGCCGACCCGCAGCTCCGGTATCCGGAAGCTGGAGTACTTCCTGAAGGCGACGGACCGCAAGAGCGTCTATCTGGAGCTTGACGTCTTCTGGGCGCACGTGGCCCAGTACAAGTTCCACACGTACACCGCCCACGACGGCTCGCAGCGTGAGCGCGTCTTCGACCCGGCTGCGCTCGTGGTCCGCAACACCAACCGCTTCCCGCTCTTCCACGCGAAGGACGGCGTGGTCAATCCCCAGAGCGGCCTGGGCTACGACATGGTGCCGTTCGGCACGGGTGACATCGACTACCCGAAGTTCTTCACCCGGGTGGGTGCGAAGAACTACCACAACCCGATGGTCGAGCAGGACAACGCACCGAGCGCGAGTGTTCCCGGTCAGTCCCTGGAGTTCGCCCGGGTCGGCTACGGCAACCTCGCGGCCCTGCGCGCCTGCGACTGACGAAACGTCATCCGCGGTACCCGCCCGGCGCTTTGACGCCGGGCGGGCACCGAGTGTGCCCGAAAAGACATGAGATACCAGGACGAACCCTAGCTTCCCACTCACGCATTTCGCCTGGCTTTTCACCCGCCGGCCAGACCAAAGGAGTTCTGAATGCGCAACAGACGGATCGTCACCCTCGTGGGGGCGGCCGCGTTGGCCGGAGCCGTCGGGCTCCTGCCTCTCTCCGCAGCCCAAGCCGCCAAGTCAGATCCCGTACCGCCGACTTCGTCGAACTTTCAGAAGGTCACCCTCAACGACCGTCCGGGCGAGCCCATGGCCCTCGCCGTCCTGCCCGACCGGCGGGTGCTGCACACGGCGCGCACCGGAGAGGTCCGGATCCACGACCCCAAGAGCGGCGTGAACTTCCTCGCCGCCGACATGAAGAAGAGCCCCGCCGGGCTCTACCAGCACGACGAGGAAGGCGTGCAGGGCATCGCCGTCGATCCGGGCTTCGCCAAGAACCACTGGGTCTACCTCTACTACTCGCCCCGCCTCGACACCCCCATGGACGACCCGGCCACCGCGGGCGTCAACGAAGGGGACGCACCGCAGTTCGGTACGGCCGAGGACTTCGCCAAGTACAAGGGCGTCACACGGCTGTCGCGGTTCAGGCTCGTGGGCGACAGGCTCGACTACACCACCGAGCAGAAGATCCTCGACGTGCCGGCCGACCGTGGACTGTGCTGCCACGTCGGCGGCAAGATCGACTTCGACCGCAAGGGCAACCTGTTCCTGTCGACCGGCGACGACTCCAATCCGTTCTCCTCCGACGGCTACGCCCCGCTCGACGACCGACCCGACCGCAACCCGGCCTACGACGCGCGGCGCACCGCGGGCAACACCAACGACCTGCGCGGCAAGGTCCTGCGCATCAAGGCCAAGCGCGACGGCGGCTATTCCATACCGAAGGGCAACCTCTTCGCGCCGGGCACCGGGAAGACCCGCCCCGAGATCTACGCCATGGGCCTGCGCAACCCCTTCCGCTTCGGAGTGGACGACAAGACCGGCGAGGTCTACGTCGGCGACTACTCGCCCGACGCCCAGAACGCCAACCCCGGCCGCGGCCCCGCCGGCCAGGGACGCTGGATGGTCATCGACCGCCCCGCCAACTACGGCTGGCCGTTCTGCGTGACCCAGGACTTGCCCTACCAGGACTACGACTTCGCCACCCAGACCTCCAGCGGCGCCTTCAACTGCGCCAAGCCCGTCAACGACTCGCGCCACAACACCGGCCGGAGCGTGCTGCCCCCGGTCACCGACGCGGAGATCGTCTACGGCTACGGAGCCTCCGCGGAGTTCCCCGAGCTCGGCACGGGCGGCATCGGCCCCATGGGCGGCCCGGCCTACCGCTACGACAAGCACAACAAGGCCCAGAACCGCTGGCCCCAGTACTTCGACGGCAAGCCGCTCTTCTACGAGTGGACCCGCGACCAGATGAAGGCCATCACCCTCGGCAAGAAGAACGAGGTCCAGAAGATCGAGGACGCGATCCCCTCGATCACGACGGACGGCCCGATCGACGCCGAATTCGGCCCCGACGGCGCGCTGTACGTCCTGGAGTACGGTACCGGCTACTTCGCGGAACTGCCCGAGGCCCAGCTCTCCCGCATCGACTTCACGCGGGGCAACCGCACCCCGGAGCCCAAGGTCGCCGCGGACGTGGTCAACGGCACCAGCCCGCTGACGGTCCGGTTCTCCAGCGCCGGCACGATGGACGCCGACGATGACGCCCTCCGCTACGCCTGGGACTTCGACGCCGACGGCACCGTGGACTCCAGGGAGGCGAACCCGAAGCACACGTTCACCAAGAACGGCGTCTACGACGCCACGCTGAAGGTGACCGACAGCACCGGCCGGTCGGCCTCCGCGTCCGTTCCCGTCGTCGTCGGCAACAGGGCGCCGGTCGTCTCGCTCACCACCGACCCGGCTCCGCACGGCGGCACGGCGTTCCACTGGGGTGACACGGTCACCTGGCAGGTCACCGTCACCGACGACCAGCCGGTGGACTGCTCGAGGGTCACCGTCTCGTTCATCCTCGGCCACGACTCGCACGGCCACCCGCTGTCGTCGAGCAACGGCTGCTCCGGATCGTTCGAGACGTTCGTGGACGGCGGTCACTCCGGTTCGGACAACCTGAAGGCGGTCTTCAACGCCACCTACCAGGACTCGCCCCCGGCCGGCTTGCCCTCCCTCTCGGGTAGCGCCGAGGTCGCGCTGACACCGGCCGACTGACCGGAGGCGCCGACACCGCGACGGGGCGCCACCCCCTGGTGGCGCCCCGCTGTCGCGGGTGGCCAACTCCCGCGACTCGGCCTGGAGTTCGGCCTGTCGCCTGCGCAGATCGCTGCACTCACGGAGTACGACCCAGCCGCGGTCCGGCGCTGGATCGTCCGGTTCAACACCCACGGCGTGTCCGCCTTGGGTGATCGTCCCCGCAGCGGGCGGCCCCGCCTGGACGGTCCGCGCCTCGAGGCCCGGATCGCGGCCTGCTCCGGAGGCCAGGGCCGTGGACGGCGCCCCGGCTGCACCAGTACCTGGGGCGGCCACGCCTGAGTCGGCGCATGCTGTATCGGCCGGTGCGCCAGGTGGCCAAGTGGCGGCGGCCCAAGCTGATCGCGAAAGGCGACCCCCGCCGTACCGCGGTACTGGCCGCGCTCGCTCGCAGACTGCAACGGCTGCCGACCGGGACCAAGATCTGGGCCGCTGGCGAGACGCATGAGCACCTGCTGTCACATGTCCGGGCGAGCTGGACACTGCCGACCAGGCGCGCGCTGGCTACGGAGCCTAGGTCTGGCCCCAGTTGAGCCTTCAGGGTGAAGAGGTACGTCGCCGCGCAGGGAGATCTGGGCCGCGGCGCGGCAGGGTCCGGCGGCGGAGAGCCGGTCAGTGAAACCCGTCGGGCTAAAGCCGACGGCGGACCGAGCGAACAGACCAAGCCAATGGCATTACGTGGTCTGGCGGTGGCTAGAGGCGCTGTGTGATTCTTGGCCCCGCGGAGCAGTCTCCGTTACGGGGAGGGAACATGGCTGAATCGAGCGATGCCGTCCGGCCACGAGACCCGCACACGGAATCCCGGCACACCGCATGAAGTGCGCACGGCTATGGGTGACCGCCACGGATTCCCTGGCAGGGGAATTTGAGCCGATTGCCCATCCCTCCCTACGGCCCGGCCGAGCGTCGCGTACTGAATGACGGGCTGGCCCACTTCACCCGGGCCTTCCCGCACAACAAAGCGCTGTCCGCTTGTTCTTGAGGCGTACGAATTCGGCACCTGACCGAAAATCGCCCGCCGTTATGCCTCGGTCGAGGGCGAGCGGACGCGTGCGAGGACCGGACCGCCGGCACTCGACTCCGCTCGTGCATCACACCATCCCCCACGCCCATCGGAGAGCTGCCATGCGTGCATTACCCCATTTATCCCTCGCCGCCTCGACTGCCGCGATCGCCGCTGTGTCCGACGACCCCGTGCGGGCGCTGCGGGGCGACGGCGAGGCCACATACCTCCAGGCCACCGCGCAGTGTCCATGCCGACGGTGGGTGCTCAGGTGTCCGACTCCCTGCTGACCAGGCACGTCCCGGCAGGGCGGCGGCTGCGATGCCCCGAGGAGCAGTGGGAGCTGGCCCTGGGGCAGCCGCATGCGTCGCTGGGGCCGGGGGTGCTCTGCTACCGGGGATTCCGGTTCGCGCCAGGGCCGGTCCGCAGACGTCTGGAGATCCCGTGCGGGCTGGCGACCCTGGTCCTCGGCTTCGGTGAAGCCCTGCGGATCTCACCGGTGGGTGCGGCGCATCGGACCCGCACGGTCGTATCCCTGCTGAGCCCGCCCACTACGCGCCCAGCGCTGGGCGAGCACCACGGAGGGATCCGTGGCGTCGAGGTGATGCTCGCGCCGTGGGCGGCCTTCGAGCTGTTCGGTGTGGCCCTCGGGGACCTGCCCGAGCCCGGGGTGGAGCTCTCCGAGCTGCTCGGTGTCCGGGTCGATCACTTGGCGGAGCAGCTCGCACGGGCCTCGGGGTGGTCCTCCCGATTCGCCGTGGTCGACCAGTTCCTGCTGCGCTGCCGCGAGGACGGCCCCCGTGCGGCCGCTCGGGTGGTCGAGGCCTGGCAGCGGCTGGAACGTTCCCACGGCCGCCTGAAGATCACCGCCTTGGCCGAAAGTCTCGTCTGGAGCCAGCGCCAGCTCGAGCGCGGGTTCGCGGAACAGCTCGGGCTGACTCCCAAACGGCTGGCCCGCGTGCTGCGTTTGCAGCACGCGGCGGCGCTGCTCACGGCCGGCCGCAGTCCCGGTGAGGCCGCGTCCAGCTGCGGGTTCTGCGATCAGGCGCATCTGACAAGGGAGTTCACCACGCTGACCGGACGCCCGCCGCTACGTTTTCTCGCCGAATATCAGAGTGGGGGAGGGGGTGCCGATCGGATGGCCAGTCGCATTACCAGCATTCTGCAAGAAGGCTGAATCCCGCGCAGCGGTCTCACTCGCCCCGGATGGACGGGAATCCGCTGCAGCGTTGCGTCCCGTACCTGCCGTGCATGTCGAAAATATCCAATGTCGATTTCCTTCAATACCGGCCGACCGACCGAATGCCAAGGTCGCTCATCCGACGAACGTCGGGCCGATTGACCTAGAGAGGAGAGCGACATGCTTCGCATGCTGGAATCCGCAGGGCAGGCCCTGCTCGAGCGATTTGTGCCCAAGATTTCCGCTTCGGCGCAGGTCGGGCCGCAGGGCTGCTGGAACGCGTGCTGGCAGTGCAACGTGGCCAACCATTACCAGAACGTGAACACCTGGTGCCGCTACAACGCTCCGTGCTGTGGCACCGACGGCGGTTACCTGAACTGCTACTGCTGACCGTGCTCGTGGGGCCCGGGGCGTCGGCGCCGGGCCCCGCTCCACAGCGTCCGGGCGGGGGCGAAGGCCCCCTGCGCAGGACGGATGCGCCAGCCCACTCGACCTAGCAACTCTGGGGGATCGTGGAGCCTTATCTCTCGACCTGGATCAGGTGTCTGATCGGTCTGGTCTTCCTGGTATCCGCGGTGAGCAAGGTCCGTGGCCGCCAGTCCTTCGCCGACTTCGCCGCGGCGGTCGAGGCACTGGCCCCCGTGCCCGGGGCGCGCAGGCTGCTGGCTCCCGCTGTGGTGGCCCTGGAGTTCGCCGTATGCGGGCTGCTGATCGCGCCACTGCCCGGGGCGTTCCGGTACGGCGCCTGGCTCGCGACGGGTCTGCTGCTCGCCTTCGCTGTCGGTATCGCGTTCGCCGTATGGCGGGGTCAGGCCACGGCCTGCCGCTGCTTCGGGGCTTCCGCGACACCCGTCAGCGCCTGGCAGGCGGTACGCAACCTGGCACTGGCCGTCCCGGCCGGTGTCGCGGCCCTGGTCGGTCCGGGCTCCGGCGGCACCACCGGCGCAGTCGCCCTGACGATCGTGATCGGGCTCGTGTGCGGCGCACTCGTGACCGTGCTCGACGAACTCGTGGAGCTCTTTTTGCCGGGTACGGGCACCGCCGCGTCGCCCGCCACCATGCCCACCACCATCCGACAGGAGAAACACCGTGCCCCTCGTGATCGCCGCCCTCGTCTTCGTCGGGGCGTTGTGCATCCTCAACCTCGTGCTGAGCCTCGGCATCATCAAGCGCCTGCGGGACCAGGCCGAGATCCTCAACCGCGACGGCAGCTCTAGCCCGCCCGTCTCGGTCGGCATGGGCGACGAGATCGGCGAGTTCACCACCCTCACCCTGGACGCCGAGCCGGTGGACGACGCGAGTCTGCGGCACGGCGACACCCTCGTCGCCTTCTTCTCGCCGAGCTGCCGCCCGTGCCAGGAGAAGCTGCCGAAGTTCGTCGACTTCGCCCCTTCGTTCCCCGACGGCCGGGACAAGGTGCTCGCCGTCGTCGTGGGCGAGCCGGAGGAGGCCGCCGACATGCTGGAGCGGCTGCGTCCGGTGGCCCGGGTGGTACGCGAGTCCACCACCGAGAAGGGGGAGATGAGCAAGGCCTTCGACCTCCAGGGATTCCCTGCCGTGCTGGTCGTCTCGCCCAGCCCCGAGCACGGCCGCCCCATCGTCACCGCCGACAACATCGACCTCGACGTACCGGTGCCGGCCCGGTGAGATCGCTCCGCCGACGCGTACCGGCTTCCTCGGAGATCGGGACCGGGACCGGGCATACACGCTCCGCGCGCCGTCGCGTCACCGCCGCCGTCGTCCTGTGTGCCACTGCGGCGCCCTGGGCCTCGGCCGGTTACGCGACGCTCACCCTCACGTCCGGCCTGGTACCGGTGCTGATCGCGTGGATGACGAAGCTCCTGATCGACGGACTGACGCACGACGCGGATCTGCGGACGCTGCTCATCCCCGCACTCGGTTACGTGCTGGCGGCCATCATCGTGGGCATCGGCCCGCTGGCCGCCCGCTATCTGCGGGGGGTGGTGGACCGTGAGGTGGGGCTGCTGGCCCAGGACCGGCTCTTCACCGCGGTGGGCCGCCACCCCGGCCTGGGACGGCTGGAGGATCCGGCCTTCCTGGACCGCCTGCGGGTGGCCCAGGACGTGGGCAGGACGGTCGCGGGCCAGCTCGCGGACGCGACGCTGTCCGCGGGCCGCTCCCTGCTGACCGTCACGGGGTTCATGGTGTCCCTGGTGGCGCTCAACCCGGTGATGGCGCTCGTCGTTCTCGCGGCGGGCGTGCCGTCGCTCCTGGCCCAGCTCGCCCTGTCCCGACACCAGGCCCGTGCCGTGCTCGAAGTGGGCAGGATCGAGCGCAGGGAGGACTTCTACGCCCGGTTGATCGCCGCACCCACCGCGGCGAAGGAGATCCGGCTCTTCGCGATCGGTGACTTCCTGCGGTCGCGGGTGCTGGCCGAGCGGCGGGCGGCCAACGCCGTCACCCAGTCCGTGGACGCACGCCAGACCAAAGTGCAGAGCGTCCTGGAAGTGCTGTCCTGCCTCGTCTCCGGAGCCGGTCTGGTGTGGGCGGTGTTCGCGGCCCACACCGGCGACCTCACGGTCGGCGGGGTCACGATGTTCGTGGCGGCGGTCGATGGTGTGCAGGGCTCGCTCGGCAGCCTGTTGATCCAGCTCGCGGCGTCCCAGCGCGCGCTGCTCATGTTCGACCACTACCTGGAGGTCGTCGAGGCCGAACCCGACCTTCCCGTGGCCGCTGAGCCGGTGCCGCTGACACCCCTGCGACACGGAATCGAACTGAGCGACGTCTGGTTCCGCTACGCCCCGGACCATGACTGGGTGCTGCGCGGCCTGAACCTGTTCATCCCGCACGGCGGTTCCCTGGCCCTGGTCGGCCTGAACGGTGCCGGCAAGTCCACGCTCGTCAAGCTGCTGTGCCGCTTCTACGATCCCACGCACGGCGCCGTGCTGTGGGACGGAGTCGACCTGCGCGACGCCGATCCGGTGGAGCTGCGCGCACGGATGAGCACGCTCTTCCAGGACTTCCAGCACTACGACATGACCGCTGCCGAGAACATCGGACTCGGTGACCTGCGGCTGCTGGAGGAACGCGACCGGATCGAGGCCGCGGCGGCCAAGGCGGGCATGCACGAGAAGCTCGCCCAACTGCCCCAGGGATACGACACGATGCTCTCGCGCACCTTCCACCACGACGCTCCCGCAGAGGAACACCGGCCAGGAACGCTGCTCTCGGGCGGCCAGCACCAACGCCTGGCCCTGGCCCGGGCCTTCATCCGCGAAGGACGCGACCTGATGATCCTCGACGAACCCTCCGCGGGACTGGACGCCGAGGCGGAGCACGAGATCCACCTCTCGATCCGCCGCCACCGGGCAGACCGCACCAGCTTGTTGATCTCACACCGGCTCAGCGCCGTGCGCGACGCGCACCGGATCGCCGTACTCGGCGACGGCCAGGTGAAGGAGGAAGGCAGCCACCGCGAACTGCTCGGGTCTGGGGGCGAGTACGCGCGCCTGTTCGCCCTCCAGGCCGACGGGTACACGGACGACCGGCATGGCCCGGGCACCGTCGGCCCGGCGGACCCAGTGGAAGCGGCGGCCGGACGATGATCGCGGACCACGCCGCGGTCGTCACCGCCGCGCTCACCCGCCGTCTGGTGGCCGTCACCGTGGACGGAGTCAGCATGGAACCGGCCTACCGGGACCGTGACCAGGTGCTGGCCATCCGGGGCACGCGGCTCAAGGTCGGCAGGGTGGTGGTCGTCGAGTCCCCGTTCGGCACCAGCGGCTGGAGACAGCGGGCGCTCGCGGCGAAGGCGGCCCCGTCCCTCGTGTCCCAGCGCCGGTGGATGATCAAGCGTGTCGTGGCCCTGCCCGGGGACCCCGTCCCGCGCCGGGACGTCCCGGCACTCGCCGATGTGGCCGAGGACCGGGTACCGAACGGCATGGCCGTACTGCTGGGCGACAACCAGTCGGCGAGCTTCGACTCACGGGCGTTCGGCTATTTCCCCCTCGAACGGATCCTTGGCGTGGTGCGAGTCGCCGTACGTTCACGGAACGGCTCGCCGGGTTCACGGGAGCCGTCGGGAGCCGTGGGGGCCGTCTGACCGGGGTGAGTTCAGGACGCGCGAGGGAAGGCCTCTCGTACATCCCCGATACCAGGGAGGAAGGGGCATGGGACTCGACCTGTACATCGAGTGCCCGCCAGCAGAGGGCGAGGCCAACTGCGAGGCCGCGCATGCGATGGCTCACGGCATAGCGCACCACGACTGACCAGCGATTCCCCCGTCGTCTCAGGACACGTTCCTGCACCCGAGTCCCAACTCCCATGGCATTTCCCAGGGCCGGGTCCGGCCCATGCTGGAAGATGGGGATGTGCTGCCCTACGTCTATCGCGTCACCAAGTACGACCCCGCCGACCGTGATGAACACGGTCACTACGTTGGCCCGAGTACACGGTCAGCGATCATGGCCAGGTCGAGGCGGCCCATCTTCAAGCGGTCGAGGCCTTTGCAATGAGCACCGGAATCGATCACCTGGCCGTTCGCGAGCCGAAGCTCTCGTCCCCCATGCACTTCGGTGTCGAGCAGCCGCTGGAGGGCTTCGGGCTCGACGGACTCTTCCCGACCGGCGCATCTGGCTTCCACGACGGGACAGAGGTGCCCCTCGACATCGCGCTGGCACTGGTTCGGATCATGCTCCGTGACGGCGGAGCCTGGTGCAGGCTGGAGGCGGAGGATGCCTTCGCTGTGCACGTGGGATGGGACCAGTACCTCTACATCGGCAGCAGCCAGCCCTGCGAGGAGGCGCTGGCTCGGACTCGCGCGCTCGGGCTGTTCCCGGAACGCTTAGGCGCGTCTTCGTACGAGGTGGAGACCGATGGCGATGACATCCAGCGGCCCGGCGACGATGAGTTCTGGTCCGGTCTGCTTTGGGCTGTCGCCTCGGGCCGTGCCGGAATCCTCGAGGAGACATACGTCGAAGGCGCCTCGCGGGGGCACCGCCTCACCCGCGACACCATCGATACGGTGCGTGCCGGCCTCGCTCCCCGCGCTCGGCTGGCCGTCTGGCCGGACCTGACCTCCGACATCGCCGCGGTCCTCGGTGCCCTCCCCACCGAGGGCTGATCGAATGCGTCTGGCAGGACGAGGATGGTCGGCTGCAGAGCGCCATGGTCGACGAGGACGAGTTCCCGGAGCTGGCCACCCGGATTTCCGGTGCCAGCGCTGCAGCACTTCTTCCCGTGTACGCCGATGAGCGTGTACCTCTGTTCACCGTCGTCATGCCCGACAACGACGGAGTGGTACGGGCTTGCTGGCGAACCGAGCCGACGCCGAGCGATCGGAACTGGGCCTTCCTCAAGACCCTTCACCGAGATCGTCACCGGCTCCGTGACCCAGATCGCCAGTTTCGGCGTCACCTTCGTGGACATCGGCGGCTTCGAGGCGATGATCAATATCCCTGAGTTGTCATGGCGTCCCATCAACCACCCCTGCGACATCGTTGCCGTCGGTCAGGAGATCAGCGCCGAAATCCTCGACAGTCCGCGCGAGCATCGCCGCCCAGAGCCTGCACCACCTCTTGGCCATCGTCGTCGGCCAGGCGGATCTGATTGGTACCCGACGGGAAGCCGTGCTTGCGCTCGAACTCCTTCGTCATCTCCTCCAGCGCAAGTGAGATCGCACTTACCCACGAAGGCAGCCAGGCTGGCGACAACCAATGCTCCCTCCCCGGCCGACCCAGTCTCGCCACGTATACGTCCTCAACCAGCTCTGTTGCTCTGACCGGTTGAATCTAAGGTGGCGCGAGGCGAGTCGGGGATGCTTTTCGCAGCTCAGGGCCGGTGTCAGCGAGAGTATCTTGTGCAACACCTGTGGCGCTATCACTGATTCGAGTGGTCTCGACTCTCCTCTGCACCAAGTCGGCGAAGGAGGTTGTGACATGACGGCCGACGCATATTTGGTGATCCGGTGCGACGCGGATGATTCCGACTCGCCCGACGGCACCCTGCATGGCCGAGAACGGCTGGCCCACTCCGGTTGAGATCCACACCGCGTTGCGCCGCCTGCTCGCAACGAGGGGCTGACACCGTCCCCGGCTCGGCCGCGACATCTGCCCCGACTGCTGGAAAACAAGACGGTCGCCGGTGACGTCAATCGATCAGGCTTGAAGGAGGTGGAGACCCACTCAGAGCCTCTGCTTCCAGGCAGCTCAGTGAGTTCGCTCGCCGAGATCTCACGACCGTGAACTACAGCTCTGCGTCGGGGAGTTACAACAGCGCGTCTTGCGTACTTGTTCGGCTGCCGCTGCTTGGAACCTTCGCTTATATTCACCCGACGGTTAGTGGGCATGTACAGAGCGAGAAGGGGGGATCTGATGAGTGCCGAGGGCGCGAACCAGGTGTTCCGGCCGCTAGTGGCTGGTGATCCGGCCACCATTGCGGGGTACCGGATCAGTGCCCGGCTGGGCGAGGGCGGCATGGGCACGGTGTACCTGTCCTACACGCCCGGCGGGCGGCCCGTGGCCATCAAGGTGATCCGCCCTGACCTGGCCGGAGATCCGGAGTTCCGCCGCCGGTTCACACAGGAGGTGCAGGCCGCGCAGCGCGTGCAGGGCCTATACACCGCGCCGGTCATCGACAGCGACACGGAAGGCGAGCGCCCCTGGCTCGCCACGGCCTACGTGGCAGGCCCCTCGCTGCACGCCGCGGTCAGCCGACACGGGTCGCTGCCGGTCCCGGCCGTGGCGCTGGCCGTAGCCGGGATCGCCGAAGCCCTGCAGGCCATCCACGGCGCCGACATCGTCCACCGCGACCTCAAACCGTCCAACGTCCTGCTGGCCGCCGACGGGCCACGCGTCATCGACTTCGGCATCGCCCGGGCCGCCGACGCCACCTCCCTGACCCGCAGCGGCGCCATCGTCGGCACCCCCGCCTTCATGACCCCCGAACAGGCCTCCGGCGCGGCCTGCGCACCCGCCACAGACATCTTCGCCCTCGGCCAGGTCGCCGTCTACGCAGCCACCGGCACCCCGGCCTTCGGCGAAGGCACCTCGCACGCCGTGCTCTACCGCATCGTCCACGAAGCCCCCGACCTCGCCGACCTGCCCGACGAACTGAACGAACTTGTCACCCGCTGCCTGGCCAAGGACCCCAGCGCCCGCCCCACGCCCGCCGAGATCATCGACCTGTGCCAACGGGCGTCGCCGCAGACCGAACTACGCCGCCCCGACGGCTGGCTCCCGCCCGCCGTGGCAGCGGACATCGACCGCCACACGGCAGCGCTCGTGCCACCGCCTCAGCAGCTTAGGAATCGCGGGCGGATCGCACTGGCCGTAGCGGCGGTCCTGGTAGCCGGCCTGGCGGGTGTCGGCATCACCGCGATGCTGGGAGATGGCGGTGGCGACAGCCAAGACGGCCCGAACACAAGCAAGCGGCCAAGCCGGACCAGCAGCAGCCCGAGCAACTCGCCCGAGACAGCCCCGAGCAGCAGCCCGGAAACGACAACGCCGCCAGACCCGAACCCCGTCCAGTACAAAGTGGATCTTCCCAGGGACTACTCCCTCAGGTTCGCCGACGACCCGCCCAAACCGATTGAGGGTGGCCTGTACGACGAATGGGCTGACTTCGGCATCACCCTTGATGGCGACGAGTTCCACACCAACAACGCGATGGTGTTGCTGATCAACAGCCAAGTCGGGTCTCTGAAGACCTGTCGTGCAGAAACGCGTTACGCCGAATTCATCCCGCTGAGCAGCGTCAGCAAGGGCACCCAGATCTGCGTCACGGCAGGCACCGGCCACATCGGACTCATCACGATTCGGGGCTTCTCGCCAGAGAACGCCCCCAACCAGTACGTGACTCTGGATCTCACCATCTGGCGCAACGCGGCGGAACCGGTGGGCGATTCGTGACGAGTGCCCGTTTTCGGCCGACCCCGCACTGCGGATCACAAGCAGCGTGGGCGTCACGACCATCCCGGTCACGTTGCCGGCTGCCAGCCACGACCGAGGTGGGCTGCATCGCGTCGGCCTGCTCACACGGGCTCGGCACGGGCACGTCGTCCTGTACCCGCGCGGTCGACTCGGCGACCGGCAACTTGTATGGGCTGCTGCGGCCGGGTGGCGAGTTGGCATACGGCAAGTCCAGGCCGCCGGAGCGGGATGCCCTGCGTGACGGGAAACGATCTACGGCAGCGCGGGAATCGATCTCCGCTGAGAGACGGGTCGACCAGGTCGCAGAGTTCCGTCGGTGCCCCCTGACCCAGCCTCGGATCACTGCCAAACAGGACGGATCTTGCCGACCGTCAGATCCAGTCCAAACCGAGCTTCCGGAGTGCGTCGAGCTGGTCTTGGGTGAGTTTGTCGCGTCTCGTTTTGGTGTTGGAGACCCATACGCCCAGCTTGACGGCCATCGGCTCGGTCTCGCCGTCTACCGCGATCTCTTCAGCGTGGCTGCGTGGTACGGGCCGGTGGGCGCCTTCTCGTTCCACCCACTGTGCGAGGGCTGCTAGGCCTCGTTGGAACGCCTGCTGCGTCTTGCTCGGGCCCTTCGTCGCACGCGTGGCCGCAGGGGCCGGAGACGGCGCCTGGACGGGCTTCACGCAGTTTCCCGCTGAGCTGCGGGTCCGCGATTACCCGAGGGCCCCTGCTTGCGCGTGAGGCTGTATGGCAGGCGCTGCAGCAGCTGGGTCGAGCTCTCGGCCGTGGTAGACGGCAGGTGACCGATGGAGTAGGCACCGAATCCCAGGCTTCCGCTGTTCAGACGTGGCAATCACGGGATAATTTCGTCGTGCATGATGACGGATCCATTCCACGCCGCACGGCGAAGCAGGAGTACGACAGAGCCCGCTATTTGAAGATCAAAGCGGAGCGAGAGGCCGCAAGGCCTCCTGACCGCATTGCTCAACTCTCTTAGAGGTCGTTTTAATCTGTTTTAGTGGTTTATAGACTGATTTTGAGGGGGTGGAGTGGCGGTGCGGGAGAGGCAGTAGGTGTGGCCGGGGTTGGTGGGTCTGGAGGGGGGACGAGTGGGGCAGTGTGCTGCTGGTTCCTGTTTCATTCCAGGATGCCCGGTTTTCAGGGCTGCGTGCTTCCGGCGTCATCGCTGTGCGCCTGGGCGCACTCGGTCCGCAGCGATACATCACGAGCATGGCGAAGCGGCGTCCGTATCCGAGTGATCTGTCCGATGCCCGCTGGGAGTTGATCGAGCCCGTGCTCTCAGCCTGGCGCTTCGAGCGCCGCGGCAGAGCCCTGGACTCGACCGGCGTTCAGTGGCGCTACCTGCCGCACGATTTTCCACACTGGAACACGGTCTACGGCTACTTCGCCAAGTGGGCGGACGAGGGCGTTTTCGCGCAGCTCAACGGCTTGCTCCGGCAGCTCCTGCGGGAGAAGGAGGGGCGGGGTGCCGAGCCGTCGGCCTGTGTGATTGACGCCCAGAGCGTCAAGACCTCCACCAGCGTCCCCGCCACCGGCCAGGGCATCGACGCCGGGAAAAAGATCGTGGGCAGGAAGCGGAACATCGTCACCGACACCATCGGGCTCCTGCTTGCCGTGCTGGTCACTGCCGCGAGCGTGCAGGACTCCGTCGCCGGCACCCAACTCCTCGACCAGGTCGCCGCCGAGCATCCCCGCATCCGCAAGGTGTGGGTCGACGGCGGCTACCGTCAGCACCTCGTCGAGCACGCAGCCACCCTCGGCATTGACATGGAAATCACTCAACGCAGGCCTGGGACCAGGGAATTCACCCCGATCCCGAAAAGCTGGGCAGTCGAGCGGACCTACGGATGGCTCATGCTCAACCGCCGACTGGCCCGCGACTACGAGACCCTGTCCGTCCGCTCCGAAGCCATGATCCACCTCGCCATGGCCGACCTCATGGCCCGCGGCCTCACCAGCGAGAACACCATCTCCTGGCGCGACCCGACAACGCAGGCCAAACAGCAGATTCCAGGATGAAACAACGGGAGAAAACGACCTCTTAGCCGGGCTTAATGCTCGCGAGCTGCACGAGCAGCAGGACCAGCCGGTAGGCGTCGGCGAAGTCGGCGGCGGTGAAGGTGACCGTCCGGCCACCCTCAGCGCGTGAGACACCCGGCACGAGTGTCGCCAGGTCAACCATGTATGGGCCGTAAAGGTCGATCTCAACCACAAGCGGTCCGGCAAGGGCGAGTGGCGTGACGAGCGCTCGCTGCTTGACAGCTTCGACGGCTGCCTGGTGCAGACGTTCTCGGGCTTCCTCGGGGTGCAGTGCCACGGCGGCGGCCTGACCGAGGGCTTGTTTGACCTCGAC
The DNA here is from genome assembly GCF_042653945.1 of Streptomyces vulcanius. Lineage (NCBI taxonomy): Bacteria > Bacillati > Actinomycetota > Actinomycetes > Kitasatosporales > Streptomycetaceae > Streptomyces > Streptomyces vulcanius. The sequence continues at coordinate 64,169 of NZ_JBHSFK010000052.1, forward strand.
AGTGACAGCCGAGGGGACCAGATCACACAGTTCGGCACAGGCGGTGTCATCGCCACTGAGCAGCACGACCGGCACACCCAAATGCCCGGCCATGGCAGCGTTGAGGCCAATCTCGCCCACGGAACGTCCGCCTACGCGTACGTCCAGGATGGCGTCGCTCATGGTGTGTGCCAGCACGGCTGGGCCGCCACCAGCTCGGGCGTGGTAGCCGACGAGCATCACCGCGTCGGTGTGCTCGTCGAGCCCACCGAGCATGCCCATGGGGCGGGGTTTGCCACGAACCAGACGAGCCCGCCGGTCGAGTTCCTCCGGCAACAGGTTACGGAAGGGCCCGTGAGCGTCGGCGACCCAGACCTCAGCCGCGGGCTCGGCGTCCAGGACGCCCGCGATCACGGCGTTCGCCTCGGCCGTCATCAACGCACGGCCTCGCTCGTAGTCGTAGCGATCCGGATTCGTCTCGGCGGGATGCACGATCCCCGAGATGCCCTCCATGTCAACAGAGATCAGCACCTTCATAAGGCAGGGAGCCTATGCGCAGTGCGTGCCGGCCGACAGTGCACATCAGGACTCCTGACCTGGTCGGCCAGACCGTCACACGTGATCCCGAACCGTCAAGGGGATGGAACCGCATCCATCCTCGTCTGACCACACGCTCCACGTGGATTGACCACGCCGGCGAACTTCCCCTCATTGAGGGCACGTTGATCCGCCTGGAGGACGAGCGCCTGCTCGGCGGCCACGATCCACTCCCAGTCTGGCTGCGTCATCGGCCACCGGCCTGTCGGGCGAGGACGTCGACGTGCGCTGGCAGGCGTTCCTGCGCAGATCCGATCTTGAGCACACATTCCGGATGATCAAGCAGACGCTGGGCTGGGCCTGCCCGAAGCCACCGCGAGACGGTCAGGCGGCGGGCTGCCGGCCCTGGTTGTCGAGGTGGGAGCGGGCGGTCAGGCCTCAGGGTCGACTTCGGGGTGCGTGAACCGCACGGGCTTGCCCAGCGACCGGGCGTAGGCGATTTCGGCTCGGGTGCTGTCTCCGATGTAGTCGCCGACTACGAGCACCTCATCAGCGAGCCGGATCTTCGCCCGGTGCAGATCGTCGAGTCGAACCTTCAGCGTTTCGGCCTCGACAGGATCGGACCAAAGTTCGTGCGGCGACTTCATGTCAATGCCGGGTTTGACGACAATCTTTCCGGCTTTGGTCTCCCGCAGATCGGCCTCGTTCATCTCGGTCATGAAGCGGGTGGAGCCGCAGATCACGACGATATGCGGGAGGCTCAACAGCTTCTTCGCGTCGGCGAGCTTCTCCTCGGGGGTGAGCAGTTGCGGGTATGACACTGGTTCCTCCTGGTGGTGTGGTCCAAGGGGTGCCTGCGGAGACGAGAACCAGGGTGTCCAAGATCGTTTTGTGGCACGGAGGGGCAGCGCGCGCCCCTGAATGTTCGTTCGAGATACCTCAGGCAGTCTCTCCTGAGCAAGAACGTTCCTTTGAGGCATGAGTTTCAGCCGCAGCGCACACCTGAACCGCTTCGGCCGAACCGCTCGCGGCTGGGCAGGCCAGCTGCAGTTGCCGGGGAGCCGTCGGAGCAGGCGTCAGGTCGGGCCGTGGGTGCAGCGCCCTCCAAACGCTGTACGCGAACGCCTGCGCAAACTGATGCCCGTGCCCGTCTCCAGCGCCGGCCACGAAGTCCACCTCGCCGTCACCTGGATGCGGCCCAGAGGTCGGGGCTTGTCGGCCCGCGGAATGCCTCTGGGTTCGCCAAGGCCAATGGATGCTCAGCCGACCGCGCCCACCGCCGAGTAGGTGACCAGGATCTGGTCGGGGTTGTCCGCGAGTTGAAGCACGACGTGGCTGTAGTCGAGCGGCCCGAGCGTCGGATGGCGCAGCTTCTTCGTCCCGCTGCCCACCGTCATGACGTCATGACGCGGCCACCACCGCCGGACCTCCTCACTGTCCTGCTTCAGCTCGCCGATCAGGGCTTCGAAGCCGGGATCGTCCGGGTGCCTGGCTGCGGTGAGCCGGAACCGGCCGAGCATGGCCCGGGCCTCCGGTTCCCATTGGACGTATGCCTCCCGGGCGCGTGGCGCGGTGAACATCCAGCGCACCAGGTTGCGCTCATCGCCGGGCAACGCGTCCCAGTCGGTGAACAGCTCGCGGGCGGCGGAGTTCGAGGCCAGCACGTCCCAACGGCGCCCCTTGACGATCGTGGGGAACGGCTCGAGCCGCTGGACCAGAGCGACCACTCCGGGATCGAGCCACTCGGCCGGTGCCGCGACGGTATCGGTACCGATCGGGTCCTCGCCGCCATGGGCCAGCACCCGCAGGTACTGCCGTTCGGCGTCGGACATCCGCAGTGCGTCGGCCAGGGCGTCCAGCACCTGGGTCGAGGGCCGCACGGGACGGCCCTGCTCCAGAAACGTGTAGTACGTAGCGGATACGTTGGCCAGCAGCGCAACCTCCTCTCGGCGCAGCCCCGCCGTGCGCCGACGGCTTCCTCCGGGGAGCCCGACATCACCGGGGCGCAGGCGCTCGCGCCGCGATCGGAGCAACTCTCCCAGGGCCTGCGGATCTCCGCTCACTGCCATACAGCGCAGCCTAGTCATGCCAGTACCAGTAACGAGGTGCTCTGGTTACCAGTTTCCGGCTCGCCCATGCTCAGCCCATGACGATCACTACGGAAACCATCACCATCCCCGTGGCCGACGAAACCACCCTGCCGGCCTACCTGGCCCGCCCGGTGGGCCGCACCGCTCCGGTCGGGGTGGTCGTGGCGCATGAACTGTTCGCGGTGAACCCTGACATCCGCGGCGTGGCCGACGACCTGGCGGAGGCCGGGTACTTGGCCATCGCGCCGGAGTTCTACCACCGGCACACCGAACCCGGCCGCTGGCTGAAACGCACAGACGCCGGGCGCCAGGAGGGATTTGCGCTGCTGCACCGGTTGAGCCGGGAGGACGCCCTGGCCGACGTGGACGCATGCCTTGGCCGGCTCGGGCAGCAGCCAGGCATTCAACGGACCGCACTGATCGGCTTCAGCGCCGGCGGCCACCTGGCATACCTGGCGGCGTGCCGGCTGCCGGTCAGCCGCACCGCAGTGCTGTACGGCGGCTGGCTGCCCACGACCGACATCCCGATGAGCCGGCCGACAGCCACGCTCGACCTGACCCCAGGGATCAGCGGCCGGCTCCTGTACCTGGTCGGCGAGGACGACGCGCTGATCGACACGGGCCAGCGCGGCCAGATCCACGCCGCACTGGAGCGGGCCGGCGTCGAGCACGAGTTGGTCACCTACCCCGGGGTCGAACACGCGTTCTTCTGGCGCGGCACGCCGGCCTTCGATCAGAAGGCCCGCGATGACGCCTGGACCCGGATCCTGAACCTGCTCGCCGGCTACTGAGGTTTTCGGCCCAGGCTGACGGTGGCCTCGCTGGTGGGTGTATCCCGCCGCTTGAGGGCTTGGTTACCATCTCGCACGCGGCGAACTCTCGCAGGAGGACGCACCGACCATCAAGGGATGTGCGACAGGGTTGCGACCAGAAAGGTTCGGGCCACATGGCTGACCATGCTGTCAGGCGCCGGATCGGAGCTGCCGTCGTGTCCCTGATCGCGCTCGGCACGGCGGTGGGGCCGGTGTGGGCACAACCTCAGCAGGCGGCGGGAAATCCAACCACCTTAAGGGCCGAGGTATCCACGGTGCCCGTCAAGGACGGCACCCGGATGCAGACCGGCGGACCGTTGCCCACCGGCCACCGGAGCCGACGGCCTCAACGGCCCGAGACCACCACCCGCATGTTGCCCACCACCGCGGTCCATGACGTCGACCTGGCGCACCCTGGCACGGCCCTCACCGTCGGTGTGTCCCCGTCGTCGCCTGCCGACTACATACCCGTCGCCGAAACGGTAAGGGGCAGGGTGGGGGACACCGTCGTGGTCCGGCTCGGTGTGAGGAACCTGGGCCCCGGTTTCCCCGACGGCGAAGCCGGATCCTTCGCGGTCGTACCGCCGCCCGGGACCACTGTCACGTCCATTCCTTGGGAAGGAGACGACGACGATCGGAGATATGCCTGCCAGCCGCCGCAGGGCAAGGACAACTACTTCTTCCTGTGCGACTTTTCGCCACCGACCGGGGGCTCGATCACCCTCGGCTTCCACATCCGCATCGACAAGCGGATCCCCGGCGCCAAGGGCTCCGTCACCGTGTACGGTCCGAACGACCCCGTGCCCGGCAACGACCGCGACACAATCCCCGTCGACGCCACACCCGCCCCGCTCTGGCGGTGGCAGAATCCAATCTGGCACTGGCACCATTGGCCGCTGGCGGCGGGGGCGCTGGCCGTCTTGGCCCTGGCGGGCAGATGGTTCGTCAGGAGGCGCAGGCAGGACCAGCGCTACAGCGGGAGCGTTATGCCGAGTTCCTGCATGGCGGTGGAAGGCGGTTCGCCTTCGGAGCGTTCGGTCTTGTAGCCCTTGACACACGGCAGAGTGCGGACGCTCGCCTCGATCTCGTCCCGGATCGAGCGGACCGCCTCGACGCCCTGACCAGCCGGGTCGTCGAGCTTCCAGTCCCGATACTGCTTGCCCGGGAAGACCGGGCAGGCATCCCCGCGCCCCATCGTGATCACCACGTCGGACGCCTGGACCGCCTCGATGGTCAGCACCTTGGGCACCTCGGCGGACAGATCGATCCTGGCCTCGGCCATCGCCTCGATGACCGCCGGGTTCACGGTCTCGGCCGGGGCGGACCCGGCCGAACGGACCTCCACCCGGCCGGCGGACAGGTGCGTGAGGAAGGCGGCGGCCATCTGGGAGCGTCCGGCGTTGTGCACGCACACGAACAACACGGACGGCTTGCCGGAGAGGTTTCACACACGAGCGGTTCCTTCTTCGAGGGCAGCCGACTGGCCGGTCTTCGGGGCGGGTTGAGAACCCATCTTCAAACCGGTGAGAGGTCTGACCGAGATACGGGTCAAAGGGGCAACGGGATGGATAGCTGCCGTGGGGACGAGGTTTGTGACGGTTCTTGTGAGCCCTCGCCGTATTTCAGGGGGATACCCGCGCTGCTCTGCCAGCGGCAGAACACCGGCCGGACCGGGCTCGACGATCACTACAGTCCAGTCTCATGACGACGATTTCGACGCGTACGGTCGAGTACCCGGCCGACGGTCTGACGATGATCGGGCACCTCGCGCTCCCGGTCGGTGTCGACCGCCGGCCCGCAGTGCTGCTCGGACCAGAGGGCACGGGGCTCAGCGACGTCGAGCGCCGCCGGGCCGATGCTCTCGCCGAGCTGGGATACATAGCGCTGGCCTTCGACCTCCACGGCGGGCGCTATTTGAGCGACCCCGAGGAGATGCTGGCCCGTTGCATGCCGCTGCTCTCTGATCCCGACCGGATGCGGAGCATCGGCCATGCAGCGCTCGACGTGTTGCGCGCCGAACCGCGGACCGACCTCGACCGGATCGCCGTCGTCGGCTACGGCACCGGGGGCGCCGTCGGGCTGGAACTCGGGCGCGACGGCGTCAACCTGCGCGCGATCGGGACAGTCAACGCACTGACCACGGGCCGACCGGGCGAGGCAGCGCGCATTCGCTGCCCGGTGTGGGCCGGGGTCGGGTCGGAAGACCCGATCATGCCGCCCGCGCAACGCAAGGCGTTCACCGCTGAGATGCAGGCCGCGGGCGTCGACTGGCGCCTCGCGGTCTACGGCGGCGCATTGCACGCCTTCCACCATCCGCCGGTCGACCACCCCACGGTCCCCGGCGTCGGCTACCACCCGCGGCACGCGCAGCGAGCCTGGCGCGACGTCGTCGACCTGCTCGCCGAGTGCCTGCCCGTGACGGAGGATCTGGGGGCATGACCCAGGCAGACATGCTGGCACCAGGCTTGGTCGGCGTCATGCCTGGGACGCCTCAAGCAGCGTGGACGGGTTCGGCAGATCGGGGCATGGATGCGTTGGGCTGGGCGGCGGGCCGGGTGAGCCCGCGGGTCATAAGCGTGATCGAGGCGAGCCCCGTCCGCGCCACCAACCTGCTCCGCGCCCTGCTCGTCCTGACGAACCTCGAACTCGACCGCTGACAGACGATCAAGACCGAAGACAGCCGCCCACGACCAGCACGAGCACCTACGAACCCCGCCACACCAGCAGCCGCACCAGCGAAAACCAAGATGGTGGATCTTCAGTGAAGATCCGACTGGACCTCGGTCAGTCGATGCCTTCGACGATGCGGAAGTCGCGCTCGACGCCGTCGGAGAGGGCGACCAGCGCCTCCTGGCAGGCCGCACTCTCGTGCGCCGCGACGGCCTGCTCGAAGCTGTCGAACTCGATCAGGACGGCGCTCGGCGATTCCGGCGTCATGCGCCACGACCCGACCGCCACGGGCGAGGACCCGACCGCCCCCGGCCTTGACGGCCGGAGGGGCCAGCTTGTTGTAAGCAGCCAGCTTCTCAGGGTCTGAAATGGTGCGGTAGGCGCTGACCCAGTAGCTCTTGGGCATGGAACCTCCAGTGTTGGGATGAGTGCATCTGACTTACGGGTTGGTCTCGGACGAGCGTCGGCGGGCGAGAGCGAGGCTTATCGGCGTCGTGATCGCCATGGCGCCGATGCCGACCAGCGCCGCGGTGGTGTAGGCGCTGTCGTCGGGGAAGAGGTGGCCGGGGCCGGTGCCCGCGGCGAGGATCAGGCCGCCGATGGCGCTGCCCAGGGAGTACCCGACGCATTCGTTCCCCGGTCGCGCCGCCCGCGCCAATGCGGGGTCTCGCCCACGCCTTCCATGCCTACTTCGAACACGACGATGACGTCGCCATCGAACTCGCCCTCATCCGCATCGAGGGCCTCCTGCGTCGTCACCTGAAGGCCACGGACATCCCCGTGATCCAGCATGCTCAAGGGGATCGCCCCGGCCAGATCAGCCAACTCGGCGCGCTCATCGCAGACATGGAAGCCGGCGGCTTCGAAGCACCGTGGCCGACCGTCTTCCGCTTCCTGCTCGCCGACCCGAAGGAAGGTCTGAATCTGCGCAACGAGGTCCTCCACGACCTGGTGGACCGGCGCCCGCCCCGGCACCGGGTCGCTCTGGTCCTCCAGGCCGCCCTCGTGGTGCTCCGGTCGATCACCGCACATGAACCACTCGAGGAAGGGGCAAGCGCTGACACGCCGGGATGAACGGTGCGGGTGATCCACACTGCACAACCTGCGGCCTGCCGCAGGCGGGTGGCATGCCCGCTGCCTGAGCGACCTCTCCCGCGTACGGGGTATGTGGTGCGCCGGCGACAACATCGTTGTCGGCTGCCGTGCCTCGCGCATGGTCGGGCTGGACTTGGACGTCGACGGTGACGGGCCGCCGAGGACGCAGAGTCGGAGGCCGCCTACTGGGCGGACATGGCCGACGCGGCCCGGGAGCCGTACGACTGGTACGACGACAAGTAGTTCGTCGAGGGCGACGAGCTGCACGAACTGCTTCGGCATTCTGGGGAATCGCACTGGCACGACGTGCTGCTGCTGTCTGCGGGCCACTGCTCCCGCAAGGATCTCGACCGTCTGGTGAACGGCCTGTTGGACGCCGGTGACGCAGTGGTGGTCAATAGGCGCGGCGGGCACAAGTTCCGTCGCGGCTTCTACAAACTCGCGGTCATGTGCGCCCTGCACGGTGCCTGGCTGGAGGAGTCCACCCAGAACCGGATCCAAGCCGTGGGCTGGGCACTCACCGACTGACCGCGCTCCTGTGCGACATCCCGTGAGTTCCCCTGAAGCCTCGGTGAGTCCCTGGCAACGTGGCCAGGGGGTTCTTCCTCCTTCGGGTGCTCTGTGGCCTTGTGACGTAACTTCGGGATTCTTGAAGCGTTCTCACCTCGTCCGACCGGTTTGCAGTCGGGCCGAAGGCGAGGAGGCTCGGGTTGGCGGCGCTGGCAGTCGTACGGGACCTGCGTGAGCACTGGGCCCCCGCGTCGGCGGAGGAGCTGGAGCGGTTCGAGACCGACGTGCTGTCCGGGTTCGTCCTCGCGCGGGCCTCGGCGGGGCTGGCGGACGGCACGATCCGTGGGGACGTCGGGCACCTGGACCAGATCAGGTCCTGGTTCGGCCGACCCCTGTGGGACATGGAGCCCGCCGACGCAGATGCGTACTTCGGGAAGGTGCTGCGTGGTTCGCCGAGCGGTACCCGGCTGGCCCGGTCGCAGGCGCTGACGACGTACTTCATGTTCCTGGAGCTGCGGCACAAGGTCGAACTCCACCGGATGACCGGCCGGGTCGTCGAGTGCCCGATCGACGAGATGAACCGACCGCGCGGGGCCAAGGACGTCCAGCTGCGGATCCCGCCGACCGAGCCGGAGGTCGGAACCCTATTCGCTGGCTGGGGCGGCGACCTGGCCACCTGCCGCAAGTTCGCGCCTACCGCAAGGAACTACACCGCCTCGAAGCTGATGTCCCAGGTCGGCCTGCGGGTGAGCGAGGCATGCAAGCTCGACCTGGCCGACATCAAGTGGGACCTGGGCCGCTTCGGCAAGCTCCACGTTCGCCACGGCAAGGGCGCCCGCGGATCGGGGCCACGTGAGCGGATGGTGCCGCTGATCAACGGCGCTGATCGGACGCTTCGGTGGTTCATCGAGGACGTCTGGGGCCAGTTCGACGATCACACACGCCCTGGTGCCCCGCTGTTCCCCTCCGAGCGCAAGAGCACCGATGGCTCCTCCCGCCGGGTGGGCGACGACGCCCTGCGAAGCGGGCTCAAGGACGCGGCCAAAGCGCACCTGCCGGGGTGGGGCGAGACGCTGACTCCGCACGTCCTTCGGCACTTCTGCGCGTCCCAACTCTATGGAAACGGGCTTGACTTGCTCGCAATCCAGGAGGTTTTGGGGCACTCCTGGATCGCCACGACCATGCGATACATCCACGTCCAGCAGACCCGGGTTGAAGATGCCTGGGTCGCCGGGACGGAACGGGCCGCGAAGCGGCTGGAAGGACTGGTCCGATGAGGTGGAACCTACGGCTGACCGCCGCGAACAAGGGCGTCTGGAAAGCCTCCGAGCTCCAGCGGAGCCTGGCAGAGCACGGCCTGGTGATCTCGGCCGGAAAGATGTCCGGACTGTGGTCCGGCCAGCCCGTCTCACTCAAGCTGGAGGACCTGGACGTCATTTGCGTCGCCCTCGGCTGCGAGATCAGCGATCTGCTGATCCCCGAGCCGGAGAAAGTCCGGCGCCCCGGCGAGGAGACCGGCCTGCAGGCCGCCGTTGCGGCTGGCCCGGCCCCGGTGGTGGTTCCGCGTCGCCGTGACGGCCGGTCTCTGCCGCCGATGTGATGGCCTACGTTCTGCCGGCGGGCAAGTGCAAACCGCCAGCCAGTTGCCCGACCTGCTTCGGCTGGGGCGTGCTGCCCGGCCGCGCCTGCGGCGCATGCGAGAGTTTCCGCCGCAACGAGGAGCCTGCCGAGTGCAGGGGCTGTCGGCGAACAGTGCGGCTGAAGAAGGGGTACTGCCGTCTGTGCTGGCATCAGGCGAGCCAGGACGCCAGGGGGCAAGTCACCGTCTTGGAGCCCTACCTGGAGAAGGTGCAGCATCATCAACTGTTCTTCACCAACCTCCACCGTCCGCGTCAGCCCGGCCCTCCCAGAGGTAAGCAGGGACGCCGTCGGGGTCGCCCGCGCCACCCCGACCTGAGGTTCCCCCGCTGTGCGGGAGTGGCTGGCTAGCAGGTCAGGGCGGGTTGACGTGGTTTCAGTTTCACTGGTTCGGCCGCTGCCTGGTCGGCGTAGTGCTTCTCTTCGAACTCGATGGGACTGAGGTAGCCGAGGCGCTCTTGGATGCGGCGGTGGTTATAGAAGCCGTCGATGTACTCGAAGAGCGCGAGATTCGCCTCGGCTCTGGTGTCGAAGGTCCGTCCGCGGATGCACTCGGTCTTGATCGGCATCCACAGGTTCTCCGGCAGGGCATTGCCGAAGGAGTCGCCGACCGAGCCCATGGACGCTTGAACACCTGCTCTGACCAGGCGGGTTGTGAGCTTGATGGACGTGTATTGCGTGCCGTGATCGGCATGGTGGACGAGTTGGCCGGGGGTGACCTCGCGGCTGGCCAGCGCGTACTCGAGGGAGGTGAGGACCAGGTCGGCGTCCGCGCGGGCGGAGGTCTCCCGGGCCACGACTCTGCGGGAGAAGGCGTCGCGGATCGCCGACAGCCACAGTGGCCCCTCCAGGGTGGGGATCATAGTCAGGCCGGTGACCCACAGCCGGTTCGGCGCGTGTGCCGTGAAGTCGCGTTGCACCAGGTCAGGGGCGAGGTCGGCGTCTGGGTCGCGGCGGGTGAAGCTCTTGCTTCTGCGGGGACTGATCCCGGCCAGGCCGGCCTGGCGCATGAGCCGCTCGACCCGCTTGCGGCCGACGTGGACGCCCTCGTGTTTCAGGACGGCATGGATCCTGGGTGATCCGTAGATCCCGCCGGAGTCCTGGTGGATCTGCCGGATCTGCCCGGTCAGCTCGGTGTCCTGGCGGATCCGTTCACAGGGGTCCTTCTCGGCCTGGCGCCAGCGGTAGTAGGTGGAGGAGGGGATGTGCAGTTCCCGCAGTACGGGCTCGACCCCCAGGTGCGGGTGCTCGTCGAGGAGCGCTCTCACCTGGGCCGGGTCGGGTCGAGCTGCGCGGCGAAAAAAGCCGAGGCCGTCCGCAGGACCTCGTTCGCCCGGCGCAGGTCCCGCACCTCGCGCCGCAGCTGGGCGAGCTCGTTCTTCTCTTCGGTGGTGAGCAGGTCATCCCGCTCGCCGGCGTCGGCCTCGGCCTGCCGGATCCAGTTCCGCAGGGCTTCGTGATGCACGCCGAGTTCCTCGGCCATGCGGCGGATCACGGGCTTCGGCTCGGCGGTCCGGTACATCCGCACCGCACGCTCACGCAACTCCAGCGGGTACTTCCAAGACCACGGAGTTATGGCCGGGCCGCTGCTGTCAACAGGGTCTGGGGCAAGGGCTGGTGGAGGTCGGGGGTAGTCCACTCGGGTTCGAGGGCATAGAGGCCCCGTCCGGTGCGGCGGAGGATTCCTTCGCGGACCCAGCGTCCCAGTTCCGCGCGTAGTCCTTGGGCGTCGTCCAGTCCGATGCCGCGGGCGATTTCACGTGCGCGCCAGGTGCGGAGGGGATCGGTGCGCAGGAGTTGCAGCGTGCGGTCGCGGCGTCCGTCGGGTCCGGGTCCGGCGGCCGGGTGCACGGTGACATTGATGCTGGTGATCCTGGAGGCGCCCAGGACTTGTGCCTGGTCGGGCGGGGCGGCGTAGCGGGAGATCGGGCACTTGACGCGACGTGGGTTGACGCGGGCCCGGCGAGGCGGGAGGAGATTGTGCAGCAGGGCCGATGTGATGCGTCCCGGTCCGGTGTCGGGCAGTACGTCGGCGGCGGCGATGAGCTGGTCTTTGGCGGTTTCCAGGGCGACGGTGAAGGAGGCGCGGTCCGGGTCCGTGCCGGGGAGTGTCTCGACGGCTTCGGCCATCGCCCGGCGCAGTGCCTGGTAGACGGTCAGGTGAGCCCAGAGCTCCTGCTGGACCCCGGTCGCGTCCTGGGAACGCAGCACCAGGCCGCGTTGCAGGGTGTGGCGGAGCGAGTAGAAGGCCGACTCGATCTCCCATCGTTCGTGGTAGAGCTCCACCAGCTCGGCGGCGGGGTGGCGTCGGTGGTCGGTCAGCGTGGTGGCCAGCCGGTAGTGGCCTTCCAGCCGCAGCCCCTTGGCGGTCGTCACCGTGATGTGCGCGTCGATGATCCTCAGCCGGGTCCCGTTGATCCTGGTCAGGAACGACCCGTCCGGCAATAGTGCCCAGCGGGCGGGTGTCCTGGTTCCCTTGAGGCGTACCAGCAGCTGTGCCCCGGTGGCCGCGGCTTTCGCGAGGAAGCCGTCAGAGTCGAAACCCCGGTCGTTGAGCAGCAGCATGGTGTCGTCCAGCAGCGGGAGCAGCTGCTCCGCGTACCCGGTCTCTTTCTCGGGGGTCGGTCCAAAAACCGCGCCGAGCAGCGCCCGTGTCCCGGTCTCGCACAGCACCATGATCTTCAGCATCGGATAGCCGTCCGTGCCGTAACGGTGTCTGTGCTTGCCCAGCCAAGCACAGACTCGCGGCCGGGCAGGGGCCTTGGTGGAACTGCACCCGTCGAAGGCGACCGTGCGCCAGTACCGGTAGCGGACCCCGGGTGTGACCGGCTGCGCCACAGGGCCGGCCAGCGTCTCGAACAGCAACCGCAGCGGCGCGACACCCAGCCGCCGGCGCACCTCTCGCAGTGCCTTCTCCGACGGACGTCGTGGGAGGAGTCCGCGCAGCCCGGCGGCCAGCTTGTCCCACACACGCACGTACCCCAGCTGCGGAAAGAGAGCCAGCGCCAGGATGAAGTACACACCCACCCTCGACGGCAGCAGCCGCAGCCTCTGCTGAGTGCTGCCGGTACGTTTCAGCACGTCATCGACCAATTCAAAGGGCAGCTGCCGGGTCAGCTCGCCCAGATGCCCCGGAGCGAAGACGCCGTCGGCGACGGTGACGGACGACGCGAGGGTGACGGTGGGACACTGAATGGGCAACGGGGCTCCTTCAAGCAGGAAGACCTTGGTCGGCTTCCTCGCTCTACCAGGAGCCCCGTTGCCGTGACCGGCACTTCCCCTGACTTCCCCTGCCCTGTTGACAGCAGCGGCCCGGCCATAACTCCGTGGTCTTGGGGTACTTCCTCGGGGCAGGCATCGTCTGGGCTCCTTTCATGAGGCCCATCTGACCTGCTGTCACCTTTCCCTGCATCTCGGGGGAACCTCAACCCCGACCCCCGCCCACCGGCCGGTCTCCGGCTGGCTCCAGCCGCCGCTGTTCGAGGCCCGCCGAGATTTCACCCGGTTCAATCGCCAGGAACATGCCCGGCTCGACAACCCGTGGCTGGCCTGGGCCCGGCATGCCGCACATCGTCTCGGCGAAGCGCATGGCTGGCCTCGCGGTGTCCGCCTCGACGTCGGCCGAGCCCTGGTGATCGTGCTGTCCGGCCATGTCAGCGGGGAAGTCGTGCGGCACTCCGAGATCTTCCCGGCCTTGCGATCCCGCGGGCTCAGCGTCCAACGCACAGTGGAAGTACTCGCCGACATCGGCGTCTTCCAAGACGACCGGACGCCGTCGTTCGAACAGTGGCTGGAGCGCAAGCTCGAAGGCATTGCCTCCGGAATCCGCCGCGACGTGGAGCACTGGGCCTCGCGACGACGCCACGGTCTGGGGCTACCTCAACCGGATCCGTCCCGTCCTGCTGGAGTGGTCTGTCCCCTACGACCATCTGCGCGAGGTGACGCGCGACGACGTCCTCACCCAGCTGGATGCCCTCCACGGCAGCCAGCGACGGCACATGCTCATCGTGCTGCGGTCGCTGTTCGGCCGAGCGAAGAAGAGCGGCACCATCTTCAAGAATCCGACCAGCCGCATCCGCGTTGGCCAGCACGAGTACGGCATCCTCCAACCCCTGGAGCCCGAGCACGTCAACAACTCCGTTGCCGCGGTCGCCAAGCCGGCGGACCGGCTGGTCCTCGCGCTCGCAGTGGTGCACGCCGCGCGATCCGGTGCGATCCGGCGCCTCCAACTCGACGATCTTGACATCGGCAATCGCAAGCTCGTGATCGACGGCCGGGTGCGGCCTCTGGACGCGCTGACACTGCACGTCGCCCGCGAGTGGCTGGACCACCGACGCTGCCGCTGGCCCGACACCGCTAACCCGCACTTGCTGATCAACAAGTTCACCGCCTTGGGCACCGGCCCGGTCAGCGCTGTCTCCCTGACCACACCGCTTCGCGGCCAGGCCGCCACTCTGGAACAGCTCCGCGTCGACCGGCAGCTCGAAGAAGCCCTCGCCCATGGCCCCGACCCCCTCCACCTCGCCGAGGTCTTCGGACTCGATGCGAAGACCGCGATTCGCTACACGGACTCCGCGCGGGCGCTGGCTGGCGTTCACTCAGCCTTCGTCTGGCGGAGTACAGCGTGATGGCGTCCACGAGGCCGTCGTAAGGATCTTCCGAATTGTCCCGCAGTGCCGCCTCGAAGGCGGCGATGCCCATCGGCTCCGGCCGCCGGAACCTCTTGCGCTGCTGGTCGGTGATGCGGTTCTTCAGGATGGCCCAGGCGTATGCCTCATATGATCCATTTGAAGCATATGATCCTATTTGTCCATTACGGCATCGAAGGTGGCATCCACCGCCTCCTCGGTGTCCGCATCGGATCCGAGCTGTAGATAGGCGAAGCTCATGTAGCCCTGTCGCCGATCGGCGTGAAACGCCCAGTATGAAACTCGGGCGGAGTCGGGCCACTGCGTCATCGGCACGGTCTTCCGTCGCCGACTCGGAACGCCTACGGCGCCGCCGGACTCCTCCGGCCCGCCCTCACTCACCGGTCCCCCCGGGCGGCTCGCCCGCTGCGGCGTGCTGCTCGTCCGGTACCGACGGGCGCATGCCGGTGATGCCCACACGGACGCCGGCGGTGAGTGTCTGCCTGGAAATTCGAAGCGCGTCGGGGCCAAGGACCCGGATGGCCGGCGCGGTCAGCAGCAACGCCGTAACAGCGTCGTGCACGTGCCCTCCCCGTTGGAAGTGATCTGGGAAACGCCGCCCCACCCCGGCGTCGGGAGGCGAGCGCCTCCAGCAGTAGAGCGTTCGGGGAGCCGGAAACGTGCATGCCGACCACTAAAATATTACACAAAGTAATCACTCGGATGCGCTCAATGGAGAAGTCCAAGTGATCTGAATCGATCAACTTCTTTCTGGGCCGGAGGTGACGGGGGGACTGCGGCGCTCGGCCGAGGAAGGCCACGCGGCCCGCGTGCAGAAGCATCGTGATTCTCTTCATGTCCTGCCCAACCCCGTCTGGGTCTCCGGGCGACGGCCCGCACGGCCAGATCACCCCGCAGGCGCCCGGCGCACCCCGCCGGGGGGACCTACCCTGAAGGGGGGGTGAAAGGCAGGCGCCATGCCGGGACCCGTTCTGTGGAGGGGCCACATCACCTTCGGACTGATCTCGGTGCCCGTGGCCCTGGTGCCCGCCGTCCGCCGTCCCGCTTCGCCCCTGCACCAGATGCACACCGCCGGGGGCTGCTTCGGCCGCATCTGGATCCGCAAGGTGTGCGAACTCGACGGCGCCCGCGTCGCCGAGCAGGACGTGGGCCGCGCGTACGAGAAGGCCTCCGGCGCCCTTGTGCCGGTCACCGACGACGACCTGGACCGGCTGCCGCTGCCCACCGCGCAC
>NZ_JBHSFK010000053.1:0-78307 GCF_042653945.1 Streptomyces vulcanius
ACCGCGGGGACCACGTTGTGCCCGTCGACCTCGACCACCGCCTCCCGCGGCGCCCGCAGCGCGGTGTGCAGCACCGCCCGGTCCTCGGTCGTGTTGATCCGCTCACCACGGAACATCGCATCCCGCAGCCCGAACACATCCGTCGCCGCCGCCAGTTCACGCAGCAAACGCAACGTCTCGTCCGTGACCAGATGCTTCGAGTAGTCGATGCGCAGATCGCCGACGCGTACCACATACCGCTCGGCGCGCCCGGGGTCCGTCGCGAACAGCTCGCGCAGGTGCGCCTGGGAGTCGGCGCGGTGGTCCGCCAGGGCGGTCCACTCGGGCCGCTCCGTCAGCCGGGGTGAGTCAGACATGGGAAGGGGTCTCCTTGGTGCCCTCGCCCCGCAGGGCGACGGCGTACATCTCGTCCGCGTCGAGGCGCCTGAGCTCCTCGGCGATCAGTTCGGAGGTGGGACGGACCTTCAGCGCGAGGGTGCGCGAGGGCTGGCCGGGCAGCGAGAGCGTGGCCAGCGGGCCCTCGGGGCGGTCGATGACGATCTCGCCCTTGTCGGTCCCGAGCCGTACGGCCGTGACCACGGGGCCCGCGGTTTCCACCCGGTCGACCTGCACGCCGAGCCGCGCCTCCAGCCAGCGCGCCAGCAGCTCGGCGCTCGGGTTGTCGGCCTCGCTCTCCACGGCCGCCGAGATGATCGGCATCCGGGCCTGGTCGAGGGCGGCCGCCAGCATCGACCGCCACGGCGTCAGCCGGGTCCAGGCGAGGTCGGTGTCGCCGGGGGCGTACGACTTCACGCGCGCCTCGAGGGCGGTCAGCGGCCGTTCCACGGCGTACATGTCGGTGATCCGGCGCTGCGCGAGGGCGCCCAGGGGGTCCTTGGACGGGTTGTGAGGCGCGTCCACCGGCCACCAGACGACGACCGGTGCGTCCGGCAGCAGCAGCGGCAGGACGACGGAGTCGGCGTGTTCGGACACCTCGCCGTACGTCCGCAGCACCACCGTCTCGCCGGTGCCGGCCTCGGAACCCACCCGGACCTCGGCGTCCAGCCGTGACTGGGTCCGCTCCCGGGGGCTGCGGGCATGCCGCTTGATGACGACCAGGGTGCGCGAGGGGTGCTCGTGCGAGGCCTCCTCGGCCGCCCTGATCGAGTCGTAGGCGTTCTCCTCGTCCGTGACGATGACCATCGTCAGGACCATGCCCACGGCGGGTGTGCCGATGGCGCGGCGGCCCTGCACCAGCGCCTTGTTGACCTTGCTTGCCGTGGTGTCGGTCAGGTCGATCTTCATGGCCTGCGCCAGCTCCGTCCGTCTCGTGCGAGCATCTCGTCGGCTTCCTCGGGACCCCAGCTGCCCGACGCGTACCGCGCCGGCCTGCCGTGTGTCGCCCAGTACCCCTCGATCGGGTCGAGGATCTTCCAGGACTCTTCCACTTCCTGGTGACGTGGGAACAAATTGGCGTCGCCGAGCAGCACGTCCAGGATGAGCCGTTCGTACGCCTCCGGGCTCGACTCGGTGAACGACTCGCCGTATGCGAAGTCCATCGTCACATCCCGGATCTCCATCGAGGTGCCCGGCACCTTGGACCCGAACCGGACCGTGACGCCCTCGTCCGGCTGGACGCGGATGACGATCGCGTTCTGCCCGAGTTCCTCGGTGGCGGTCGAGTCGAAGGGGGAGTGGGGCGCCCGCTGGAAGACGACGGCGATCTCGGTGACGCGGCGGCCGAGCCGCTTTCCGGTGCGCAGGTAGAACGGGACGCCCGCCCAGCGCCGGTTGTCGACCTCCAGCTTCACGGCGGCGTACGTGTTCGTGGTGGACGCCGGGTCGATGCCGTCCTCCTCCAGGTAGCCGAGCACCTTCTCGCCGCCCTGCCAGGCGCCCGCGTACTGTCCCCGCACGGTGTGCTTCCCGAGGTCCTCCGGCAGCTTCACGGCCTTGAGCACCTTGAGCTTCTCGGTGAGCAGCGAGGCCGCGTCGAAGGAGGCCGGCTCCTCCATGGCGGTCAGGGCCATCAGCTGGAGGAGGTGGTTCTGGATGACGTCACGGGCGGCGCCGATGCCGTCGTAGTAGCCGGCCCGGCCGCCGATGCCGATGTCCTCGGCCATCGTGATCTGTATGTGGTCTACAAACGACCGGTTCCAGATCGGCTCGAACATCGTGTTGGCGAAACGCAGCGCCAGGATGTTCTGGACGGTCTCCTTGCCCAGGTAGTGGTCGATACGGAACACCTGGTCGGGGTCGAACACGTCGTGCACGACAGCGTTCAGCTCCTGGGCGCTCGCCAGGTCGTGGCCGAACGGTTTTTCGATGACCGCCCGCCGCCAGGACCCCTCCGGCGCCTTCGCCAGGCCGTGCTTCTTGAGCTGCTCGACGACCTTCGGGAAGAACTTCGGCGGCACGGAGAGGTAGAACGCGAAGTTGCCGCCTGTGCCCCGGGAGGCGTCGAGCTCCTCGACGGCAGTCTTGAGCTGCTTGAACGCCGTGTCGTCGTCGAAGTCGCCGGGGACGAACCGCATGCCCTCGGCGAGCTGCTGCCAGACCTCCTCGCGGAACGGGGTGCGTGCGTGCTCGCGGACCGCGTCGTGGACGATCTGCGCGAAGTCCTCGTCCTCCCAGTCGCGCCGGGCGAAACCGACGAGGGAGAAGCCCGGCGGCAGCAGACCCCGGTTGGCGAGGTCGTAGACGGCCGGCATCAGCTTCTTGCGGGACAGGTCGCCCGTCACTCCGAAGATGACCAGGCCGGAGGGGCCCGCGATGCGCGGCAACCGCCGGTCACGGGCGTCCCGCAGCGGGTTGTCCCAGTCGGCGGTGGTGCTCGTGACGGTCCTGGAGGCGGTGTCCGGGGTGTGGTTCGGGGTGGTGCTCATTCCGCGTCAGCTCCCTCGCGCGCGTCGGCCGCCTTGCTCGCCAGTGACTTGGCGACCGTGTTCAGCAGGTCCTCCCACGCCGCCTCGAACTTGGCGACGCCCTCGTGCTCCAACCGGGTGACGACCTCGTCGTACGAGATGCCGAGTGCCTCTACGGCGGCCAGGTCGGCGCGGGCCTGCGGGTAGCCGCCGGTGACCGTGTCGCCGGTGATGTCGCCGTGGTCGGCGGCGGCGTTCAGCGTGGCCTCGGGCATGGTGTTGACCGTTCCGGGTGCGACCAGATCGTCTACATACAGCGTGTCCTTGTATGCAGGATCCTTCACACCGGTGGATGCCCACAGCGGACGCTGCCGGTTCGCCTTCGCCCCGGCCAGGGCGCCCCACCGCTCGCTCGTGAAGACGTCCTCGTACGCCTCGTAGGCCAGCCGCGCGTTGGCCAGCGCGGCCTTGCCCTTCAGGGAGAGGGCCTCGTCCGTGCCGATGGCGGTCAGCCGCTTGTCGATCTCGGTGTCGACGCGGGAGACGAAGAAGGAGGCCACGGAGTGGATGGTGGAGAGGTCGAGACCGTTCGCAAGCGCTTTCTCAAGGCCGGCCAGGTAGGCGTCCATGACCTCGCGGTAGCGCTCCAGCGAGAAGATCAGCGTGACGTTGACGCTGATACCGAGGCCGATGACCTCGGTGATCGCCGGGAGGCCGGCCTTCGTCGCCGGGATCTTGATCATGACGTTGGGGCGGTCGACCAGCCAGGCGAGCTGCTTGGCCTCGGCGATGGTGGCGGTGGTGTCGTGGGCGAGACGGGGGTCGACCTCGATGGACACACGACCGTCGACACCATTCGATGTGCGGTATACGGAATCCAGGATATCGGCGGCGGTCCGCACGTCGGCGGTCGTCAGCATCCGGACGGCCTCGTCCACCGTCACACCCCGCACGGCCAGCTCTGCGAGCTGCTCCTCGTAGCCCTCGCCGGAGCCGATGGCGGCCTGGAAGATGGACGGGTTGGTGGTGACGCCGACGATGTTCCGCGTGGCGACGAGTTCGGCGAGGTTGCCGGACCGAAGCCGCTTGCGCGACAGGTCGTCCAGCCAGATGGAGACGCCTTCGTCGGAGAGACGCTTGAGGGCTTCCGCGGGCGCGGTGGCTTCGTGCACTGTGATCATCTTCTTTCTGGCGTTCGGATCAACCACGCGAGGCGGCAAAGGATTCCCGGGCCGCCACGACGACGTTCTCGGGGGTGAAGCCGTACTCGGTGAACAGGGTCTGGGCGTCGGCGGAGGCGCCGAAGTGCTCCAGGGAGACGATGCGTCCGGCGTCGCCGACGAACCGGTGCCAGGTCAGGCCGATGCCCGCCTCGACCGCGACCCGGGCCTTCACCGACGGCGGCAGCACACGGTCGCGGTACTCCTGCGGCTGCTCCTCGAACCACTCCACGGACGGCATCGATACCACCCGCGTCCCGATCCCCTCGGCCTCCAGCGTCTCCCGCGCCGCGACGGCGAGCCGCACCTCGGATCCGGTCGCGATGAGGACGACGTCCGGAGTCCCGGAAGAGGCGTCGAAGAGGACGTAACCGCCCTTCGCGGCATCGGAGTCGGGGGCGTAGGTCGGGACACCTTGCCGGGTGAGGGCGAGGCCGTGCGGGGCCGGGCGGGTGGCGTGCCGCTTCAGGATCTCGGCCCAGGCGATCGCGGTCTCGTTGGCGTCGGCGGGGCGGACGACGTTCAGCCCCGGAATGGCCCTCAGTGCGGCCAGGTGCTCGACGGGCTGGTGCGTGGGGCCGTCCTCGCCGAGGCCGATGGAGTCGTGCGTCCACACGTAGGTCACCGGCAGCTGCATCAGCGCCGCCATGCGGACGGCGTTGCGCATGTAGTCGGAGAACACGAGGAAAGTGCCCCCGTATATACGGGTGTTGCCGTGGAGCGCGATGCCGTTCATCTCCGCGGCCATCGAGAACTCGCGGATGCCGAAGTGGATCGTACGGCCGTAAGGGTCGGCCCCGGGCAGGGGGTTGCCCTCGGGCAGGAACGAAGAGGCCTTGTCGATGGTGGTGTTGTTGGAACCTGCCAGGTCGGCCGAGCCGCCCCACAGCTCGGGGACGACCGCGCCGAGCGCCTGGAGCACCTTGCCCGAGGCGGCGCGGGTGGCGACGGACTTCCCGGGTTCGAACACCGGCAGGGCGTCCTCCCAGCCCTCGGGGAGCTGCCCGGCGACCACCCGGTCGAAGAGCTTCGCCCGCTCGGGGTCGGCCGCGCGCCACTCGGCGAGCCGCTTGTCCCAGGCCGCGTGCGCCTCGGCGCCCCGGTCGAGGGCGGCACGGGTGTGCGCGAGGACGTCGTCGTCGACCTGGAAGGAGCGCTCGGGGTCGAAGCCCAGCACGCGCTTGGTGGCGGCGACCTCCTCCGCGCCGAGCGCCGATCCGTGCGAGGCCTCGGTGTTGCGCGCGTTCGGCGCGGGCCAGGCGATGATCGTGCGCATCGCGACGATCGAGGGACGTCCGGTCTCCGCCTGCGCCGCCTTCAGGGCCGCATACAGTGCGGATACATCGATGTCACCGTCCTCCGCGGGCTCGACGCGCTGCACGTGCCAGCCGTACGCCTCGTACCGCTTCAGCACGTCCTCGGAGAACGCGGTCGCGGTGTCGCCCTCGATGGAGATGTGGTTGTCGTCGTAGAGGAAGACCAGGTTGCCGAGCTTCTGGTGGCCGGCGAGGGAGGAGGCCTCCGCGGAGACGCCCTCCTCCAGGTCGCCGTCGGAGACGATCGCCCAGATCGTGTGGTCGAAGAGGGACTCGCCCTGCGGCGTCCCGGGGTCGAACAGGCCGTGCTCGTAGCGGGCGGCCATCGCCATGCCGACGGCGTTGGCGACGCCCTGGCCGAGCGGGCCGGTGGTGGTCTCGACGCCGGCGGTGTGGCCGTACTCGGGGTGGCCCGGCGTCTTCGAGCCGTGGGTGCGGAAGCTCTTCAGGTCGTCGAGCTCCAACTCGTATCCGGAGAGGAAGAGCTGGGTGTACAGGGTGAGCGAGGTGTGCCCGGGGGAGAGGACGAACCGGTCGCGGCCGGTCCACTCGGGGTCCGCCGGGTCGTGCCGCATCACCTTCTGAAAGATCGTGTACGCGGCAGGGGCGAGGCTCATCGCGGTGCCCGGATGGCCGTTGCCCACCTTCTGAACGGCATCCGCGGCCAGGAGACGTGCGGTGTCGACGGCACGCCGGTCGAGGTCGGTCCACTCGAAGCTGTTCGGTGTCTGCGTGCTCATCTTCAAGAAGTCCTCAGTGCGAGAGGTGATCCGGCTCTGACACGTTCAAAAGTAAAAGTCTGACTTTTAGGCCGGAAGGTCTTGCTGTGTCAGCCTGTGGTGAAAGTGGGACACGGCAGTGGCGGCAGGACGGCACGAGAAGGACATGACGGACAGAAACTCCCAAGGTCACCCTCACGATCACTCCGGGGACGGCGACGGAATCAGGACCTTCCCGTTTCCCGTCGAACTCAGCCTGGGCGGCGTCGGTATGCAGGTCGGCCCGATGGGCACCGGCCGCACCTGGCACGCCGACGGCGCGCCGCTGGACCGCGTCCACCGCATCGACTTCCACGTGGTGTTGCTCTTCGCCGACGGCCCGGTACACCACATGATCGACTTCGCCGAGTACGAGGCGACGGCCGGCGACCTGCTCTGGATCCGCCCGGGGCAGGTCCACCGCTTCTCACGGTCGAGCGAGTACCGCGGCACCGTACTCACCATGCAACCCGGTTTCCTGCCCCGTGCCACGGTCGAGGCGACCGGCCTGTACCGCTACGACCTGCCGCCCCTCCTGCATCTCACCCCGACCCAACTGGTCGGCCTGCGCGCCTCACTGACGTACCTTCAGCAGGAGTACGAGGACAGCGCGACGCTTCCGCCGAGCCTGCACACAGCCGTACTGCGGCACTCCCTCACCGCGTTCCTGCTGCGCCTCGGGCACCTCGCGGCGAGCTCCGAGGAGGCCGGGCGGCGCACCGAGTCGACGTTCACCCTGTTCCGGGACGCCGTGGAAAAGGACTTCGCCGTCAACCACAGCGTCAGCGCCTACGCGGACGCCCTCGGCTACTCCCGCCGCACCCTGGTCCGTGCGGTCCGCGCCGCCACCGGCGAGACACCCAAGGGCTTCATCGACAAACGGGTCGTCCTGGAGGCGAAGCGGCTCCTGGCCCACACGGACCTGCCGATCGGCCGGGTCGGCGCGGCGGTCGGCTTCCCCGACCCGGCCAACTTCTCCAAGTTCTTCCAGCTGCACACCGGACGGACACCGGTGGCGTTCCGCGCCGAACTGCGGTGAGGCGGGACGGGGTTGTGGTCGGCGCCGAGGAGTGGCGGCAAGGGGTGGCGAGGGGTGGCGTGCGGCGGCGAGGGGTTGAAGACCGGGGACTTTGTGCCGAGACTCCTGTGCCATGAGTGACTGGTTCCGGCAGCAGGGGCACGGGGTGCGGTTCGAGTGGGGCCCGGTCGGCGCCCGGCGGCTCGCCGCCGACGTCGCCTGCCTGGTGGTGGTCGACGTCCTGTCCTTCACGACGTCCGTCACGGTCGCCGTGGAGACGGGGACCCGCGTCTACCCGTACGCCTGGCGGGACGGAACGGCACGCGCCTTCGCCAGTGAACGGGACGCCGAACTCGCGGTAGGGAGACGGGAAGTGACGCCCGATCACCCGTGGTCGCTGTCGCCCGCCGCACTGCTCGGCGCGCCCTTCGCTCCCCGGCTGGTCCTCCCGTCGCCCAACGGTTCGGCCATCTCCGCGGCGGCCGGTGACACCACCGTGGTCGCGGGCTGCCTGCGCAACGCCACGGCGGTGGGCCGCTGGCTCGCCGCCCAGGGATACGGCACCGAACACCGCCCGGTCGGGGTGATCGCCGCGGGCGAGCGCTGGCCGGACGACACCCTGCGGCCCGCGCTGGAGGACCTGCTCGGCGCCGGCGCGGTCATCGCCGAGTTACGTCGGCAGGGAGCGGGCCCCCTGTCGCCGGAAGCCGCCGCCGCGCGGGCCGCCTTCATCGGGACCCCCGACGTTCCGGACGCGGTGGGCCGCTGCTCCTCCGGCCTGGAACTGGCCCGGGACGGCTTCGCCGCCGACGTGACGGTCGCGACGGAACTCGACGCCGCCACGACGGTGCCGGTGCTGACGGAGGGGGCGTTCACGGCGTCGTAGAACGCGGGACGGCGCCCCTCCTGCCGACGTGAGCGGTGGCGCCCAGGGTGCGCGGGACTAACTGCCCATGACGCGGGTCGCGTTGGCCTCCGCCTCACGCTCGAAGCGGTCCGACGGATCGGACACCTGGAGCCCCGCGCCGTTGTCGGCGCCCGCGACAGGCCCCTGTCGCTGCTGGATGACATGGGTCAACTCGTGCGCCAGGGTGTGCCGGTCACCGCCGCCGTCACCGATGACGATGTGGTTGCCCGAGGTGTAGGCCCGGGCCCCGATCTCGGCCGCCGACGCCTTCGCGGTGGAGTCGGTGTGCAGGCGCACGGAGGAGAAGTCGGCGCCGAGCCGGCCCTCCATGTCCGTACGGGTGGCCGTGTCGAGCGGCCGGCCGGTACCACGCAGCACGTCGTGGACGGCCGAGCGCTGCACCGCGGGAGCCGCCTGCGGCGCCGCGGCCTCCTGGTGGCCGCAGTCGGGGCCGTGCCGGTGCTCGTCCTGCGCCGTCGCCTCTGAGTGGCCCGCTTGGCGCAGCATCTGGACGACCGCCGCGTTGCCCGCGGTGCGCTGGAGGGCGAGCAGCCGGTGCGCCGGCGGGGCGCCGGTCTTCGCCGGGGCCGCCGCGCCCTTGCGGGGCGCCTCGTCGGGAGTTCTGCCGGGTTTCGGTGTGCGCACGACGTGCCTTCCAAGCGGGCGGGACGACACCTCTCTGGATATCGCCCAACCACCCTCCGGCGGAAGGGCCGTGGGGGCAGACTCCGCTGCCCCCACGGCCTGCCGGACCGGATCAGTGTCCGAAGGTGAACCAGTTGACGTTCACGAAGTCCGCCGACTGCCCGCTGGTGAAGGTGAGATACACGTCGTGCGTGCCCGTGACGGAGCTGATGTTCGCCGGGACCGTCCGCCAGGACTGCCAGCCACCGGTGTTGGCCAACGCGAAGCTCCCGACGGGAGTACTCGTGCGGCTGTCGAGACGCACCTCGACCAGTCCGCTGACCCCGCTCGCCGCACCGCTGGCCACCCGCGCGTTGAACTGGGTCGCCGCCGTGGAACCGAAGTTGACGCCCTGGTACAGCGCCCAGTCGCCGTTGGCGAGGGAACCGATGTTCTGGCCGCCACCGGTGTCGCTCGTGGTCTCCGTGGCCGTGCCGGACTGGCTGTTGTACGACTCGGCCTGGATCGTGGAGTAGGCGTCACGGCTGCCGGTCGGCGGCGGTGTCGTGGTACCGCTCCCACCGGCCTGGAGCACCTGCACGTAGTCGACGACCATCGGGTGGCCCGATTCGGTGGCGCTGTCCAGGCCGCCGCCGAACGCGTCGGGGAAGGCGCCGCCCATCGCCACGTTCAGGATGACGAAGAAACCGTGGTTGGTCGCGTTGGTCCAGGTGGTCGCATCGACCTGACTGGCCGTCACCGTGTGGTAGTTGACGCCGTCGACGTAGAAGCGGATCGCCTCGGGGCTCACCGAGCGGTCCCACTCCATCGTGTAGGTGTGGAAGCCCGACTGGCAGGTGGTGTTGGGACAGGCGGTCGAATTGCCGATCCCGGTGGTTTCGTTGCACGGGCCCCCGGGGTTCGTGCCGCAGTGCACAGTCGCCCACACCTTGTTCAGGCCCTGGACGTTCTCCATGATGTCCAACTCGCCCACGCTCGGCCAGTTCTGGTAGTTGCCCCGGTACGGCGCGCCCAGCATCCAGAAGGCCGGCCAGTAGCCCTCGGCCGCGGTGCCGGTGACGTTCGGCATCTGCAGCCGGGCCTCGACGCGCAGCTTGCCGCCCGACGGGGGCTGGAAGTCGGTGCGGGTGGTCTCGATACGGCCCGAGGTCCAGTTGCCGGCCGAGTCGCGCAGCGGGGTGATGCGCAGATTGCCGTTGCCGTCGAGGGAGACGTTGCTGGTGCTGTTGGTCATCGTCTCGACCTCGCCGGTACCCCAGTTGGCGGGCCCGCCCGGATACGAGGTTCCGGTGCTGTACTGCCAGTTGGAGGTGTTGACGCCGGTGCCGGCGGTGCCGGTGAAGTCGTCGAGGAAGACCTGCGACCAGCCCGAGGGAGGCGTGGGCGCGGAGGCGTTCGCGGACGGGACGGCCAGCGTGGCCGCAGCCGCCGCCAGGCCGAGTCCGCCGAGCGCGGCGACGAACGCCCGCCGCAGCGGGCGTCGTTTGCGAGGTGTGCCGGAGGTGTCACGCATGTGGGGTGCCTCTCGGGTACGGAGTGGGGGTGCGCGGGTGCCTTCGAGCGCACTCTGAGAGCGCTCTCAAAGTGGGCCCAATGTGCTCCCCGGCACTTCCGCCGTCAAGACTTAAAGCAAGGAAAGTCCTTCCCTGGCAGGTGGGTTCACCCAGTGAATGACGTTGTGGACTGCGGCTGTTCTACAGCGCGCTGCCCGCCTTCCAGTCCGCCCACGACAGGTTCCAGCCGTTCAGGCCGTTGGCCGGATCGACGGTCCTCTCGCCCGAGTTCTTCACGATCACCACATCGCCGAGCATCGAACTCGCGTAGAACTCGTAGCCCGGCACGGAGCTGTCGTTGGCCCCCTTGGCGTCGTGCAGGCCGACGCAGCCGTGGCTGGTGTTCTGGCTGCCGAACACCGAGGTCGAGGCCCAGTAGTTGCCGTGGACGAAGGTGCCGGAGGTGGTCAGGCGCTGGGCGTGCGGGACATCGGAGATGTCGTACTCGTCACCGAGGCCGACCGTCGAGGACTCCATCCGGGTCTGCTTGAACCGCTCGCTGATCACCATGATCCCGGACCAGGTGGTGTGGTCGGAGTCGCCGCCGGAGACGGGGTAGGTGGCGAGGGTCGCGCCGTCCCGTTTCACCACCATCTCCTTGGCGGAGAGGTCGACGGTGCTGATCTGCTCGCGGCCGATGTGGAAGGTGACGTCCTTCGACTGTATGCCGTATACGCCATCCGTTCCCTCGACGTCCTTCAACCGCAGACCGAGGGTGATCTTGGTGCCGGGAGCCCAGTACGTCTCCGGCCGGAAGTCGAGCCGGGTGTCGCTGAACCAGTGGCCCACGATCTCCACCGCCGGCTCGACGGTCACCGTGATCGCCTTCTGCACGGCCGCCCGGTCCGCCACCGCGTGGGTGAAGTTGATCGACACGGGCATGCCGACGCCGGAGGTCGAATCGGCCTCGGGAGTGAAGTAGCCGACGAAGGTCTCGCCCGGCGACTTGGTGGTGAAGGTCGAGGTCTGCGCCGCGCCGGCACCCTCCGCCTGCGCGGTAACCGTGTACTTGGTGCCCGAGTACGGGTTCTCGGCCGACGTCCACTTCGTCCTGGCGTCGTCGAGGGAGCCGGCCAGGGTGGAACCGTCGTTGCCCGTCACCTTCACGGACGCGAGGGTGCCGTCGGTCACCGTCACCTCGACCGGGCTGGCGAACGCGGCCTTCTTGGTGCCGTCGGCCGGGGTGACCGTGATCACGGGCTGTTTCGCGACCGCCGACGCCTTGGTGGACGCGGACGCCCGACTGCCGTCCGTGCCCTCGGACGCGTCCGCCGACCCGGAGCTGCACCCGGTCAGCGCGACGGCGGGCACGGCACCCAGCACGGCCAGGATCCCGCGCCGGGACCACCCCTCCGACTGCTGCTCGGACCGGTTCGATATGTGCGACACGCCCACGGCACGCCTTCCTCGGATGTCCACCTTTGTGCCTGCATCCTGCGCCCCGGACCTGGGTCGATCCTTTGAATGCCCGGGCCGCAGTCTGAGATTTCCGTGAGGACCCTGCGGCTGTGCCGGTCGGCGGTGGACAGGCGTCGGGCGCCCCGGACCGGCGCCGACTGCGGGGACAGGGCGACACGACTGCGGGGCCGGACGAAGGGGACCGGACCGGCACCCCGCAGTGTGGGGGTCCGGCGCCGGGTCCCGTCCCGGGCTCGGGTTCCGCCTACTCCTGGCTGCGGTCCGGCCGCCACCCCAGCGCCCGCGAGATCCCGCGCGCCGCGACCCGTACGGCCGGTATCAGCACCGGTACCTGCGCGTCGGCGTAGGGCACGACCACCGACACGGCGGCGACCACCGCCCCGCCCGGCCCACGCACCGGTGCGGCGACCGACAGGGCGTCTTCCGTGACCTGACGGCTGCTCACCGCCACGCCCGTACGCCGCACTTCGGCCAGTATCCGGCGCAACCGTCCGGGTCTGGTGATCGTATGGGCCGTGAAGGACGTCAACGGCCCGGCGCAGTACTCCTCTTGGAACTCGGTACCGCCGTGCGCGAGCAGGACCAGCCCGACGCCGGTGACGTGCAGCGGCCAGCGGGCACCCACCCGGATGTGTACGCCGACCGCCGAACGCCCGGAGATCCACTCGGTGTAGACGACCTCCGCGCCGTCCCGCACCGCCAACTGCACGTTCTCGTGCGTCGCTTCGTACAGATCCTCCAGATACGGCAGCGCCGCCTGACGCAGCGCGAGGCCTCGCGGGGCGAGCGCGGCGATCTCCCACAGCCGCAGCCCCACGTGGTACAGGCCGGCGTCGTCCCGCTCCAGGGCGCCCCAGTCGGTCAGTGCGGCCACCAGTCGGTGCGCGGTGGTGAGGGTCAGCCCGGCCCGCCGGCTGATGTCGGTAAGGCAGAGGGCGGGGTGCGTGTGGTCGAAAGCGGCGAGCACGGCCAGCAGACGGTCGGGTGCGGAACGGGAGGACATGGCGAGGGCGCCCCGGTTCACTTCGGCGTTCCTCACGGGATACTCCTCGCTGCCTACTGCCTACTGCCTACTGCCTACTGCCTACTGCCTACTGCCTACTGCCTACTGCCTACCGCCCACCGAGCGCGGGCCACCGCCTTCCGTAGACACCATCCCTCCCACCGCATCAGCCCAGCCCATCCTCCGCAAGCCGTCGCAGCAGCCCGTGCAGCGTCTCGCGTTCGGCGGGGTCGAGCGGTCCGAGGAGTTCGTTGGTCACCCGCAGCCCCGCCTCGTCCGTGTCGCGCAGAAACGTGCCGCCGGTCTCGGTGAGGACGACGATCCGGCTGCGGCGGTCGTCGGGGGAGGGCCGGCGTTCGACGAAGCCCAGCTTCTCCAGGTCGTCGACCAGGCCGACGATCGCGCTGGGGTCGTAGCCGAGGGACGTGCTCAGCTCCCGCTGCAGCGCGCCCGGCGAGGTGGCGAGGAAGCGCAGCACGGCGTAGTGGCGCAGCCGCAGCCCGGACTCCTGCAGGAAGGCGTTGAAGAGCTGCCCCGAGCGCAGCCCCAGCCGGTACATCAGGTAGCCCGTGTCCGCGTGCAACCCGCGCATCCACGGCTCCTCGGCGTCGATCGGAGGGTTGGCGGTGTGCTGCTGGCGGGCGATGGCGGGCTCCCTGGTCGAGGCCCCGGCCGGGCGGGGCGGTTCTTCGTGCCGGTACCAGTCTGGCGCACCGATCGGTTTGCAACAACTATTGACGTCAACAATTATTGCTCTTAGCTTCGATCTCAGCCTTGATCCCGACTTCGCCTTCGAGGCCGCACTCCGCCGCAACGCCCGCTGCCCCCGGGGCAGCACCTTTCGTGAAGGGACTCGCTCGTGCCCAGCATCGATCTCACCGGCAAGGCCGCCGTCGTCACCGGCAGCGGCCGGGGCCTCGGCCTCGCGTACGCGCACGCCCTGGCCGCCCACGGCGCGTCCGTGGTCGTCAACGACGTGGACGAGGCGGTCGCCGAGCAGGCCGTGAAGTCCATCACCGAGGCCGGCGGCACCGCGGTCGCCGAGGTGGTCCCGGTCGGCACCGCCGAGGCCGCCCAGCGGCTGGTCGACCGTGCCGTGTCGGAGTTCGGGCGGCTCGACGTCCTGGTCACCAACGCCGGCATCCTGCGCGACAAGGTGCTGTGGAAGATGACCGACGACGACTTCGACGCGGTGATCACCACCCATCTCAAGGGCACCTTCACCTGCGCCCGGGCCGCCGCCGTGCGGATGCGCGAGCAGGGTGAGGGCGGCACGCTGATCCTGGTCGGCTCGCCGGCCGGCCAGCGCGGCAACTTCGGCCAGACGAACTACGCCGCGGCCAAGGCCGGCATCGCCGCCATGGCGCGTACCTGGTCGATGGAGCTGGGACGGGCGAACATCACCGTCAACGCGATCGTCCCGGTCGCCGCGACGGCGATGACCGAGACCATTCCCGCGTTCGCCCCCTACGTCGAGGCGCTGAAGAACGGCGAGTCCTTCCCGGACTTCCTCCGCAAGGGCGAGGGCTTCGGCACCCCCGAGGACTGCGCCGGGCTCGTGCCCTTCCTCGCCTCCGAGGCGGCTCGCGGCATCACCGGCCAGGCCATCGGCATCGGCGGTGACAAGGTGGCACTCTGGTCGCATCCGCAGGAGATCCGCGCGGCCTACGCCGACGGCGGCTGGACCCCGTCCGCCCTGGCCGACGCCTTCCCCACCTCGGTCGGCGCCGAACTGCAGACGGTCGGTATACCGGCGCCCAAGTTCCCGGAGGCCTGACCATGGCGACCCTCAACGTCGAGGAACTCGTCGCGATCGACGTCCACACGCACGCGGAGGTGTCCTCCAAGGGCCACTCCTCGCTCGACGACGACCTGCACGACGCGTCCTCCGCCTACTTCAAGGTGGAGGGCAACCGGAAGCCGACCATCGAGGAGACGGCCGCCTACTACCGCGAGCGCAGGATGGCCGCCGTGATCTTCACGGTGGACGCCGAGTCCGCGACCGGTACGGCACCCGTCCCCAACGAGGAGGTCGCCGAGGCCGCCGCCGCCAACGCGGACGTGCTCATCCCCTTCGCCTCCATCGACCCCTTCCGCGGGAAGGCGGGCGTGCGGCAGGCCCGCCGCCTGGTCGAGGAGTACGGGGTGAAGGGCTTCAAGTTCCACCCCAACATCCAGGGCTTCTTCCCCAACGACCGCTCGGTGGCCTACGAGCTCTACGAGGTCATCGAGGAAACCGGTTCCATCGCCCTGTTCCACACCGGCCAGACCGGTATCGGCGCGGGGGTCCCCGGCGGGGGCGGGATCCGGCTGAAGTACTCCAACCCGCTGCACGTGGACGACGTCGCCGCGGACTTCCCGCACCTCAAGATCATCCTTGCGCACCCGTCGTTCCCCTGGCAGGACGAGGCCCTGGCCGTCGCCACGCACAAGCCCGGCGTGCACATCGACCTGTCCGGCTGGTCGCCGAAGTACTTCCCGCCGCAGCTCGTGCAGTACGCCAACACGCTGCTGAAGGACAAGGTCCTCTTCGGCTCCGACTTCCCCGTCCTGACCCCCGACCGCTGGCTCGCCGACTTCGACAAGCTGACGATCAAGGACGAGGTCAAGCCGAAGATCCTCAAGGAGAACGCCGCCCGTCTGCTCGGGCTGACGAGACCGTAAGGGGCGTCGCAGATGCGCAACGAGGGACTGGGGTCGTGGCCCGCACGCCGGGCCCGCAAGACCCCGCACCGCACTGCCCTGGTCCACGGTGAGCAGTCGACGGACTACGGCACATTGCATACACGCGTCACGCGGCTTGCCCACACCCTGCGTGCCCGGGGCGTTCGCCGCGGCGACCGGATCGCCTACCTCGGCCCCAACCACCCCGCCTACCTGGAGACCCTGTTCGCCTCCGGCATCCTCGGCGCGGTCTTCGTCCCGCTCAACACCCGCCTCGCAGGCCCAGAGATCGCCTACCAGCTCGCCGACTCCGGAGCCAAGGCCCTCGTCTACGGCCCCTCGCACGCGGGCCTGGTCGCGGGACTGCCGGGCAGCACGGACGTCCGAACCTATGTCGAGGTCGGCGCCGAGTACGAGAAGGCGCTGGCCGCGGCCTCCGACGAGCCGATCGACGAACCCGTCGGCCCCGACGACACCTGCATCATCATGTACACCTCGGGCACGACCGGCCGTCCCAAGGGCGCCATGCTCACGCACGGCAACCTCACCTGGAACGCGGTCAACGTCCTCGTCGACACCGACCTCATCGCCGACGAGCGGGCCCTGGTCTCCGCGCCGCTGTTCCACACGGCCGGCCTGAACATGCTGACGCTCCCGGTGTTCCTCAAGGGCGGCACCTGCGTCCTGGTCGAGGCCTTCGACCCGGAGGCCACCTTCGACCTGATCGAACGCCACCGGATCACCTTCATGTTCGGGGTGCCGACGATGTTCGACCAGGTGGCGCGGCATCCGCGCTGGGCCGACGCAGACCTGTCCAGCCTGCGCATCCTGACCTGCGGCGGTTCCCCGGTCCCCAGCCCGCTGATCGCCTCCTACCAGGAGCGCGGGCTCACCTTCCTCCAGGGGTACGGCATGACCGAGGCCGCCCCCGGCACGCTGTTCCTGGACGCCGAGCACGCGACCAGCAAGGCGGGGTCGGCCGGTGTCCCGCACTTCTTCAGCGACGTACGGGTCCTGCGCCCCGACCTCACTCCGGTCGAGGGCGACGAGACCGGTGAGGTGGTCGTGCGCGGGCCGCACGTCATGCCCGGCTACTGGGGGCTGCCCGAGGAGACGGCCGCCTCCTTCGCCGACGGCTGGTTCCGCAGCGGCGACGCGGCTCGGGTGGACGAAGACGGTTACGTGTATATCGTCGACCGCATAAAGGACATGATCATTTCCGGCGGGGAGAACATCTACCCGGCCGAGATCGAGGACCTGCTCCTGTCCCACCCCGACGTCGTCGAGGCCGCCGTCATCGGTGTGCGGGACGACAAGTGGGGCGAGGTGCCGCGCGCGGTCGTCGTGCCCCGAGAGGGTGTCGCGCTCGACCCCGACGAGGTACTGGCCTCCCTGGCCGGGCGGCTCGCCAAGTACAAGATCCCCAAGACGGTCGTGGTCGCCGACGAACTCCCGCGCACCGCCTCCGGAAAGCTCCTCAAGGCCCGGGTGCGCCAGCGCTTCGGCACCAACTCCTAGTCAAGGAAAGCCATATGAGCATCATCGTGAACGGCCTCGACGAGCTGAAGAAGCTGGCCGGCAGTGACCTGGGCGCGAGCGAATGGATCGAGGTGACCCAGGAACGCATCGACACCTTCGCCGACGCCACGGGCGACCATCAGTGGATTCATGTCGACCCGGAGAGGGCCGCGGCCGGCCCGTTCGGCGCCCCGATCGCCCACGGCTATCTGACCCTCTCCCTGTTCATCCCTCTGTTCACCGAGCTGTTGGACGTCCAGGGTGTGACGACGAAGGTCAACTACGGGCTGAACAAGGTGCGTTTCCCGTCACCGGTGAAGGTGGGGTCCCGCATCCGGCTGGTCGGGAAGCTGACGGAGGTCGAGGACGTGCCGGGCGGGGTGCAGATCGCCGTGGACGGCACGATCGAGATC
The DNA here is from genome assembly GCF_042653945.1 of Streptomyces vulcanius. Classification (NCBI taxonomy): domain Bacteria; kingdom Bacillati; phylum Actinomycetota; class Actinomycetes; order Kitasatosporales; family Streptomycetaceae; genus Streptomyces; species Streptomyces vulcanius. The sequence continues at coordinate 17,278 of NZ_JBHSFK010000053.1, forward strand.
GAAGGCGGTGCCAAGCCGGCGGCGGTGCTGCAGAGTCTCTCCCGGTTCTACGCGTAGAGAGTGGGGAACCGCGGGACAGTCGTGGCTGGTCCCGCGGTTCCCCACGCCCCTTTCAGGGACGCCTCAGCGCACGACGTCCACGAAGATCGGGTTGGAGTAGAACCAGGTGTCGGCCCACGGGTCGCCGTTGCCCGGCTCGTGCCGGACCGGGCCGTGCGGGTCGACCGACGCGCCGAGGTAACCGGTTCCGTTCCGGTTTCCGTCGCTGCCGCGCAGCCGGACGTAGAAGGACTCGTCGCCCGCCGTGAGCGGGATGCGCAGGGTGTACGTCCCCTTGCGGCCGGACACGTCCTTCGAGTGGACGACCTTGGTGTCGGGTGCCTTCCAGGTGTCCCGGTCGGTCACCGGGCCGCGCACCGCGCCGCGGATGACGTCGAGGTGCGCCAACTGGGGCAGGATTCCGTGTGGGTTGGCCCGGGAGGCGGTCGTCACGGTCACGTTCAGGGTGAGCCGCTCGCCCCTGCGCACGCGCAGCCGTCCGCCGAGGGTGACGCCCCGGCCGGAGTCGCAGTCGCGCTGCACCCGCACATCGAGCCCGTCCAGCAGATGCCCCTGGTCGAGCCAGACGCGGCCCGCGCGCAGGCCCGCCATCACGGCGCCGTAGCCGTAGCGGGTCACGCCCACATGGGTGCGGCTGAACTCGCCCGGCCAGAAGTCGCTGCCCGGCTGCGTGGTGTCGGTGTTCACCGGGTCGGGCAGCCGGCCGGTGTTGTCGAAGTTCTGACCGGCCTGCCAGTCGCCGTTCTTCCAGGTGTCGAAGACCGTGCGGTGGTTGTCGGAGTTCGTGGTGATCGAGAACAGGCTGCCTTCCGCCAGCATCGAGTCCCACAGACCGCCGACGGTCGCGGTCGCCCAGTCGAAGCCGCCGTACGTGACGTAGGCGCCGGCCGGGTAGCCCGAGTGCGACTGGGCGGACGGCGCGTTCTGGTACTCGCCGCGGATCGCCGTCGCACCGCCCCAGCCGGGGATGGCCGCGCCCTGGGCGCCGGGCGCGCCCTCCATGCCGATCATGATCTCGGGGGCCGCGTCGCGCCAGTTGCGTAGCTCGTGCGGGGAGTCGATGCCGAGGCGCAGCGGGTGGTTGGCGAGGACGAGGACGTCGTCCACGTAGCCCTTGCGGCGCTGTTCGGCCAGCCACTTGATGGCCTTGACCGCGTGGGCCTCGTTGCGGGCGGTGTCGGCCGCGCCGGCGGCGCCCTCGGTGTAGTTGAGGAGCTTGCCGTCGTAGGCGAGCTCGAACTGCGTGAGCAGGTCGACCTCGTGCGGCCCGGGCGCGGCGAACACCGTGCAGTGCTCGGCGGCCGGGATGTACCACTCCAGGCCCTGGAAGATCAGCTGGCGCGGGTTCTCGGCCCGGGCCTTGAGGATCTCCCTGTGCTCCATCGCGGCGCCGTAGTGGGCGTGCCCGAAGTTGGAGTGCTCGTTGAACACCATCCAGTCGAGGCCGTACTTGGCGGCGGCCCGCGCCTGCTGCGAGAACGTGTACTTGGCGTCGTGGCTGTACACGGAGTGGACGTGGTGGTCGCCGACCAGGTAGGCGAGACGCGGGTCGTCGCCGCCCAGGCCCCGTCCGGCGGCCGCGTTCGGTGCGGCCGCGTTCGGTGCGGCGACGGCCGGGGCGGCCGCACCGCCGAGGGCGAACGCGGCGCCGAACAGGCCCGCGCGGCGCATGAGTTGGCGTCTGGAGACGCCCTGGGCGTCGAGGTCGGCGGGGGAGACCGCCGGGTCGGCCCAGACGGGGAGCTGCTGCTCGGTCATGGTGATCTCGTGATCCTCGTGAAGGGGGTCAGCGGGAAACGGGTGAGCGGGAAGCGGTTCGCGGGAGGTGCTCAGTGGGTCATGAAGGAAGTGACCGGCAGCGCCCGCGAGACGATACGGACGTCGCCGAGCCGCCCGTGCAGGATCTGGTCGATCTTCCCGCCGTACTCGTAGCCGCCGAGCAGCCAGGGCAGTCCGGCCGAGGCGATGCCGATCGCGGCGGCGTGCGGGTTGCGGGCCACGGGGCAGCCCTGGACGTACATCGTCGTGTGCCGTCCGTCGTTGACCACGGCGAGGTGCCACCAGGTCTCGCGGGCCGTCTCGTCGCCCCAGTTGGTGGCGAGCTGCTGCTGGTTGAGCGGGTGGACCGCCCACTGCGGGCCGGGCCCGTCGGAGATCGACAGGGTGGCGAGCGGCTCGTCCGGATCGTCGGTGACCGTGCCGACCGAGCCGTTGCGGCCGGTGCGGCTGACCAGGCCGGACCAGGCGTTGTGGCCGGGGTCCCAGTCGGCCGGCAGCCGGTAGAACGCCTCGATGGTGTAACCACCCTTGAAGGTGGCCGAGTTGATGGGCGCACCGTCGACCGTGCGGAGATACGCGCCCTTCAGCGGGGACTTGTAGCCCGTGAACTCCAGGCTGCCGTGCCCGGGTTGGTCCGGGTGGTGGTCCGAGGACCAGCCCAGCGTGCCGCCGCCGACCGGGACGACGGTGAGGTCGTTGCCGCTCCCCGAGAGGTCGTGGACGGTGCCGGAGGGCGCCGACTCGAACCGCCAGTAGGCGGCCGTGCCGGGAATCAGCATCTTCGAGACGGGGCGTGCCGGACGGACGGGCACCGGGTCGAAGCCCGCGAAGCGCTCCTCGAAGTCGACCTCGACCGAGAAGCGGTCCGCGTCGCCGCTGAGTTCGATCTCCTGCCGTTCCAGCTCGTTGAGCCCCTTCTTGGCCCGGCCGAGGATCCAGGGGGAGACCGTCTCCACGTCGATGACCTTGCGGTCGAGGTCGAAGTGGTAGAGGCGGATCATCGCCGCGCCGCCGAAGTAGCGGTTCTGATAGTTCGTCAGGTGGAGGTGGACGTCATTGCCCGCCGTGTTCTTGCGGGTTGCCCGCCCGGCGGGCCAGTAGTGCCCGTTGAGGGTGAGGAAGATCTGGTCGTGGTCCTTGACGAGACGGTCCCACAGCTGCTGCCCGTAGTCCGACAACGTGTCGTCCTCGACGACCAGTTCGTGCGTGGTGAGCACGACCGGCGTCTTCGGGTGGGCGGCGAGGACGTCCTTCGCCCAGGCGTACCCCTTCTCCGACAGCCGCCAGTCGAGCGCGAGCACCATCCACTGGCGTCCGGCGGCCTGGAACAGGTGGTAGGAGTTGTAGCCGTCCGGGGAGGCGCCCCCGAACGTGGGCTTCCCCTTGAAGCGCTTGGGCCCGAACTCGTCCAGATACGGGGTCGATCCGCGCTGGTCGTCGGTCGACGACCGGACGTCGTGGTTGCCCGCGAGGACGCTGTAGCCGACGCCCCGCCGGTCGAGGAGCTCGAACGCCTCGCTGATCGCGGCGCATTCCTCCTTCGCACCGTTCTGGGTGAGGTCGCCGAGGTGGGACAGGAACACGATGTTCTCGTCCCGGCCGTGCTCCAGCAGATAGCGCAGGGACGCCTCGATCGGCGCCTTGTCGATGCTGGGCCCGTCGAAGAGGTACTGCGTGTCGGGCATGACGGCCAGCGTGAAACGGCGGCTGTCGGTGTCGGGACGCCAGGTGGAGGGCGTCGCCTCGGCGGACGCGGCGGGCAGGGCCACCGAGGCCGTCGCGGCGGCGCCGAGCAGTGCCGTGGCCCGCAGGAAACTGCGTCGCCCGGCACCGGCCTGCGCGGCCTCGCACGGTTCATGGGCATGCGAAGTACACATGTGTGCTCCGTAGGAAGCTCGGGTGAAAGTGAAGTCGGCTGTCGGGAAAGGCGGTTACAGGGCGCGCAGGGTCCAGCTCCAGTGGTGGACGCCCGGTGCGACGAGGTAGGAGGCGAAGGTGTCGGGGCCGCACGAGGCCGTACCGAGGCCCCGGTGCGCCGCGTCGAGGTGCACCACGCAGCCTGCGCGCGGCACGAGTTCGTCGTGATGGGCGGCGGCGGTCAGGTCCTCGGCGCGGTACCGCGTGACGGAGACCTGGCGCGGCTCGTCCAGCGTGACCGCGAGGCCGGTGGGGCCGAGGTCGTCGGCCTCCGGCGCGCTCAGTGTGAAGCGCCGTACGCCGTGCCGGCCGCCGCTCTCCTGCGGGCGCAGGTACGGAGTGAACAACTCGTCGACGGACAGGGCGTGGTGGCCGACGGGCGCGCCCCCGCTGCGGTCCGGGTACGACTCCCAGGGGCCCTGCCCGAACCACTCGAGCAGGTCCAGTCCCGCGACCGTCTCGAAGACCGACCCGACCCGGGCCACGTCCTCGAACTCCTCGGGCAGCTCGGCCTGTTCGTCGACGCGGATGCCGTCCTCGACGGGGGTGAAGACCTGTCGGTGGCGCACCACACCGGTCGTGCCGGCGTACTCCGCGAGGACGGTCACCGACGCGCCGTCCCGGTGTATCGAGACCACCTTGCGCACCAGGGAGTCCAGCCCCCAGGTCCGCCAGCGCAGCGCCATGCCGCCCAACTCGTCGTTGTCGGTGGGCGCCCGCCACAGCGACAGCGTGGGAGCGGCCGTCAGCAGCGGATGGACCAGCAGCCCGTCGTCGTCGACCTCGACGCGGCCGGAGACCACCGGGTCCCCGTCCCCGTCCGCCGACGCCGTCCGCAGCAGTACCTGCGGCGCGCACACCTCGGTGCCCCTCGGTGCCCAGGCCAGGTCCTCGGCCGTCGTCACCCGCAGAGTGAGCCACGCCTCGCCGCCGTCGGCCGGCAGTTCGAGGGGCAGCGGCACCACGGCCGTCTCGCCCGGCCGCAGGTCGGGGAGTTGGGCGGGGGCGGTCAGCGTACGGCCGTCCGCCAGCGCCAGCTCCCACTCGCCCCGGAGCCACTCCAGGCCCCGGAAGTGCTGGTGGTTGGAGAGCACCAGCCCCTCGTGCCGGAAGAGCGACACCCGTACCGGCGCCGCGAGTTCCCGGTGCTCGTACATCACGGGCTTGGGGGTGCGGTCGGGGAAGACGACGCCGTCCGCGATGAACGCGCCGTCGTGGTCCTTCTCGCCGAAGTCGCCGCCGTACGCCCAGCGGTACCCGGGCGCGGCGACACCGTTGCCATAGAGCCCGGCGCCCCCACGCCCGACCGGTCTTCCGTCGTTCACACGCTGGAGGATTCCGTGGTCCCAGAACTCCCAGATGAACCCGCCCTGAAGACCAGGGGTGGCCTCGATGGCAGCCCAGTGGTCGGACAGCGTGCCGTTGCTGTTGCCCATCGCGTGGGAGTACTCGCACTGGATGAGCGGCTTGGTCTGCTCCCCGGACAGGGCGTGCGCGACACAGTCCTCCAGCGGCGCGTACATGGGGCAGGCGATGTCGGAGGCGACGTCCGGGTCCGCCCAGCCGCGCTTGGCGGCGCCCTCGTACTGCAGCGGCCGGGTCGGGTCGTGCCGGCGCACCCAGCCCGCGGCGGCGTCGTGGTTCGCGCCGTAGTCCGACTCGTTGCCCAGCGACCAGATGATCACCGAGGGGTGGTTCTTGTCCCGCAGCACCATCCGCGACACCCGGTCCACGAAGGCGTTGAGATAGCGCGGGTCGTCGGCGATCTCGTGGGCGTGGTCGTGGGACTCGATGTCCGCCTCGTCGACCACGTAGAAACCGAGCTCGTCGGCGAGGTCGTACAGCGTCGGGTCGTTCGGATAGTGCGCGGTGCGGATCGCGTTGAAGCCGAAACGCTTCAGCAGGACCAGGTCCGCGCGCATGTCGTCGTACGACACCGTCCGCCCCGTCAGCGGGTGGAAGTCGTGCCGGTTCACGCCCCGGATGTACACGCGCTCGCCGTTGACCAGCAGGTCCCGGCCGACGACCTCGACGTCCCGGAAACCGATGCGGTGCCGCGAGATGTCGGCGACCGTGCCGTCGGCGCGGTGCAGGCGCACCGTCAGGCCGTACAGCTCGGGCGTCTCGGCGTTCCAGGTGCGCACCTCGGGCACACGCGCGGCGATCCGCGCCTCGCCGAGGAAGTCGGACACCCGCTCGTCCTCGGCGTTGGCCAGGTCGAACGCCGCGTCCTGCGTGAGAGCCAGCCCGTCCAGCTCCCCGCTGACGTACCACCCCTCGGGCAGCGCCCCGCCCGCGTCCCGCACCAGGCAGTCGATCCGCAGCTCCCCGTCCGCCCGGGCCCGCACGGTCACGTCGGCCAGATACAGCGGGTCTGTCGCGTACAGCAGCACCGAGCGGGTGATCCCGCCGTGCCACCAGTGGTCCTGGTCCTCGATGTGCGAGGCGTCCGACCACTTGACGACCGTCAGCCGGACGGTCGACCGCTCCCCGGGCCGTACGACGTCCGACAGGTCGAACTCGGCGGCGAGGTGGGAGTCCTTGGACACACCGACGGGCCGCCCGTCCACGTGCACCAGCAGGACACTCTCGGCGGCCCCGACCTGGAGCACGATGCGGCGGCCCGCCCACTCGGCGGGGATGTCGATCTCGCGCTCGTACACACCCGTCGGGTTGTCGTCGACGGGCGACAGCGGCGGGAATTCTGCATACGGCATACGGATGTTCAGATACTGCGGAAGGTCGACCGTCGCCCGCAGCGGGTCGTCGGCCTTCCCGGCATTCTGCATGGTCCACACACCCGGCACGGCCGCCGTCGACCACGCACCGCCGACCGGCGCGCCCGGAGCGGTCAGCAACTGGAAACGCCAGTCGCCGTCCAGGGAGTGTGCTCCGGTGCGCCGGTCGACGGCGTTCATGGGCATCCGCCCCCAGGAGGTCACCTCGGGTGACTCCCAGGGGCGGAGCGTCAGCAGGGGATCCGTCACTTGATTGCTCCCTTGGCGAGATCCCCGATGATCTGGCGGGCGCCGATCGCGAACACGATCAGCAGCGGTACGAGCGCGAGCAGTGCGCCGGTCATGACCATTCCGTAGTCCGTCGTTCCGTGAGTGCCGTTGAGCTGCGACAACGCTACCTGGAGGGTCACGTTGTCGGGATTGGTGAGGGCGATCAGGGGCCAGGCGTAGTCGTTCCACTGGCCCATGAAGGTGAAGATGCCGAGGAAGGCCAGGCCCGGGCGGACCACCGGGAGGGCCACGTGCCAGTACTGGCGCAGGAAGTTCGCGCCGTCGATGCGCGAGGCGTCCAGCAGCTCGTCGTGGATGGCGCTCTTCATGTACTGGCGCATCCAGAAGATGCCGAACGCGTTCGCGGCGGCCGGCACGATCAGTGAGGTCATCGAGCCGATCCAGCCGAGCTTCGCCATGATCACGAACTGCGGGATGGCGGACAGCTGCGCCGGCACCATGAAGATGACCATCAGCAGCGCGAACAGCAGCCCGCGCCCCGGGAACTCGAACTTGGCGAAGACGAAGGCCGCGAGCGAGTCGAAGAACAGGACGAGAAAGGTCACCGTCCCCGCCACCAGCAGCGAGTTGAACATCGACCCGAAGAAATCGATGCTGTCGAAGAGGCTGCGGGCGTTCTCCAGGAAGTGCGAGCCCGGCAGCAGCTTCGGCGGGTACGAGAAGATCTCCGACGACGAGTGCGTCGACATGATCACGGCCCAGTAGAACGGGAAGGCCGACAACAGCAGCCCGAGGACCAGGACGGCGTGCAGCGCGATGCCCCGGCTCCGGGTGCCCCGGATGGCCTTGGGCCGGCGTGTGCCTTGGATGGATGCCATGGTGAGCGGCCTCCCTAGTCTTCGCCCCGGCGCTGCACCAGGCGCCAGTTGATGATCGAGAAGATGATGACGACGAGGAAGATGCCCCACGCCACGGCGGCGCCGTAGCCGAAGTCGTTGTTGTCGAAGGTCTGCTGGAAGAAGTAGAGGACCATGGTCTGGCCCGAGTGTCCGGGACCGCCGGCGTACGTCGAGTCGTTGGCGGTCGTCTGCAGCAGGACCTGCGGTTCGGAGAAGCTCTGCAGACCGGTCACCGTCGAGATGACCAGCACGAACAGCAGCACCGGCCGCATCAGTGGCAGCGTGATCCGGAAGAAGGTCTGCATGGGACCGGCGCCGTCGATGCGCGCCGCTTCATACAGTTCGCTGGGGATCGTCTGCAGACCGGCGAGGAAGATGATCGCGTTGTAGCCGGTCCACTGCCAGGTCATCAGCGTGGCGATGGCCACCTTGATGCCCCACGGGGTGTTCAGCCAGGCCACCTGGTCCAGGCCGACCGCCTGCAACAGGGCGTTCACCAGGCCGAAGTTGGTGGAGAACACCGAGCCGAAGATGATCGCGACGGCCACCACCGAGGTGACGTTCGGCAGGAAGTAGGCGAAGCGGTAGACGTTCTTGAAACGGACCGCCGAGTTGAGCATCACGGCCGTCACCATCGCCAGGAAGATCATGGGGATGGTGGCCAGCGCCCAGATGATGATCGTGTTCCCGACCGCGTTCCAGAAGTCGGTGTCGCTCAGCAGGTACTGGTACTGCGACAGGCCCGCCCACTCCATCGGGCCGAGGCCGTCCCAGCGGTGGAAGGAGACGTAGAGCGAGAAACCGACCGGGATCAGGCCGAAACCGAGGAACAGCAGATAGAAGGGTGATATGGCTGCATACAGATGCCAGTATTTGCGCCACCCTGTGCGGGGCCGCGTGGTGGCGGTCCGTTCCACGGTCGCCGGGGGCTTCTCGAGGGCGGTGGCCATCAGTGGCTCACCCCCAGGTGGTCGGCTATGCGACGGCACTTCCTCATGGCGTCACTCCAGGCCTTCTCCGGGTCCTTGCCGAGGACGCCGACGTTCTTGATCTCGTCCTTGAGGGGCTGCCCGAGCGCCACGTCGAACGGGCTGTTGTAGGCGACCGTGACCTTCTGCGCGGCGGGCCCGAAGACGTCCATCGTGACCTGCCCGCCGAAGAACGGGTCGGGCGCACGCAGCGTCTTCATGCCGTAGGAGGCGGGGGTGGAAGGGAACAGGCCCGCGTCCACGAACCCCTGCGCCTGGTTGGCCGCATCCAGTATCCAGGTGATGATCTGGAACGCCTGCTCGGGCTCCCGGCAGGCCTTGGTGATCGACAGGAACGACCCGCCGCTGTTGGAGGGCCGCACCGGCATCTGCGCCACCCGCCAGCGGCCCTTGGTCTTCGGCACGCCGTTCTTGATGTCGCTGGTCGCCCACGACGCGTTCAGCTGGCTGGGCAGTTTGCCGTCCTGGATGGCGGAGAGCTGGTCCGGGGTGCCGCTGACCAGATCCGAGACGATCCTGCGCCGCTTCGCCTCCACGGCCAGCGCCCAGGCGTCGCGCACATGCTCCTGGTCGCCGATGAAGTTGCGGTCCTTGTCGACGTACCGCTTGCTGCCCTGCTGCACCACGTTCTCGAAGACGACGTTGACGTCGCTGAGCAGATAGGTCCCCGGTATGCGCTTGCGCAACTGCTCGCCGGCTGCGAAGAACTTCTCCCAGGTGTTCAACTCCTGTGACACGTCGTCCGGTTCGTACGCCAGTCCCGCCTTGCGGAACACCTCGTACTGGTAGTAGTGCGCGACCGGGCCGCAGTCGATCGGGAAGCCCACCATCGTGCCGTCGTCGGCGATGCCCTGGTCCCACTTCCACGACAGGTACTTGCTCTTGTACTTGTCCGCGCCCAGTGTCCTGAGGTCCACGAACTGGTCGGCGTTGGGCAGGTAGGACGCCATGTCCTCGCCCTTGAGGCCCGCGATGTCGGGGATGTGGGCGCGGCCGGCCAACGTCGTGATCAGTTTCGACCGGTAGTAGCCGCCGATCTTGATCGCGTCGAGGTCGACGTTGCTTTCGTAACGGGCCTTGGCCTTCTCGACGACCGTCTCGCCCAGGCCGCCGTCCCAGTACCACAGGACCATGTTCCGGCCGGTGGAACCGGTCGGAACGGCACAGCCGGACGCCAGGCCTCCCAGCGCGCCGGCGGCCGTACCGGCCAGTCCCGCGCGTAGGAGGCCCCTTCGTGAGAGCCGCACAGCTCCCACCGCCTTTCGGATCTGTTCTGGACTTCGCATGTGTCCGTGGGGGTGTGAAAAGTCAGTCGTGTGGGGAGTGAGAGTCAGTCGTGGGGGAGGAGGAGTCAGTGCTGTGGCGCGGGGGGAGTGACGGGCGCGTACCGGACCGGGGGGCCGGGGTCGGCGGGCAGCCGGTCGGCGAGGAAGCCGTACGTCCGCTTCGACTCGGGGTCGGCCAGGGAGCGCCACCACCGGTCGACGCCGTACCAGCCGGGCGCGGCCAGCGCGCCGCCGTGGCGGGTGACGGACAGTCCGGCGGCCAGTACGGCGAACCGCAGCCGTTCCTCCAGCGGCCAGCCGGCGAGGGAGGCGGTGACGAAACTCGCGCCGAAGACGTCGCCGGCGCCCGTCGCGTCCAGGACATCGATGTCAAGGGCCGGGACGTCCGCGTACTCCCCGCTGGTCTGGTCGACCGCGATGGCGCCGTCGCCGCCCCGGGTGACCACCGCCACCGGCACCAGCTCGGAGAGCGTGCCGAGGGCCGCGACCGCGCTGTCGGTGCGGGTGTATGCCATCGCCTCGGTCTCGTTGGGGAGGAAGGCGTGGCACAGGCGGAGCTGGTCGAGGAGGTCGGTGGACCACTCCTGGCTGGGGTCCCAGCCGACGTCGGCGAAGATCTGGGTGCCGTTCGCGGCGGCCTTCGAGAGCCAGGCCCGTGGTTCGGCCTCGAGGTGCACGAGGGCGGTGCGCGCGGCGGGCGGGTCGCCCATCAGCTCGTCCTGCGAGTACGGCGGCTCCTGGCCGTGGGTGACCAGGGCCCGGTCGGTGCCGTGCGCGAGGGCGACGGTGACCGGGGTGGCCCAGTCGTCCGCGACCCGGGAGAGCGACAGGTCGACGCCTTCCTGGCCGGCCAGGACGTCATGGCAGTAACCGCCGTAGAAGTCGTCGCCGAAGACGGTCGCCAGGGAGGTGCGCAGGCCGAAGCGGGAGGCGGCCACCGCGAGGTTGGCTATGCCGCCGGGGCCGCAGCCCATGCCGGCGGTCCAGATCTCCTCGCCCGGGGTGGGCGGCTTGCCCAGCCCGGTGAGGACGAGGTCGTAGAAGAGCAGCCCGGTGAGCAGCACATCGGGCCGGTCGTCGTCCACGGGAACGTCCTCTCGTTCAGGTTCACCCTGCGTCTTCACCCTGTGTTCATGCTCGGGGGAGAGCTCAGGGGAGATCGTCAAAACTCTTCATTTTGTTGACCGGAATCGTGCGCTGCTCGTCGCGATTGGTCAATACCCGAGCAGAACTGAGCATAGAAATGATTGAAGATGACGAGTAGTGTTCGCGGCGTGCTGGCAGAACGACGACATCAACTCATCCTGCGGGCCCTGCGCTCCGGAGGGCCCGCAGCCGTGACCGATCTCTCCGGGCAGCTGGGTGTGAGCCCGGCCACGATCAGGCGTGACCTGGTCAAACTCGAGGAGGACGGCCTGCTCACCCGGGTGCACGGCGGAGCCGTCGCCGACGAGGGCGACCAGCCCTTCGCCGAGGTCGCCGAGATGCGCGTGGCCGAGAAGGACGCCATAGCCGAGCACGCGGCGGCTATGGTCGGGGACGGTCAGTCGATGCTGCTCGACATCGGCACCACCGCCTACCGGGTGGCCCGCCGGCTGCACGGCCGCCGCCTCACCGTGATCACCAGCAACCTGGTGGTCTACGAGGAGCTCGCCGACGACGAGGGCATCGAACTGGTGCTGCTCGGCGGCATGGTCCGCCGCGAGTACCGCTCCCTGGTCGGTTTCCTCACCGAGGACAACCTCCGCCAGCTGCACGCCGACTGGCTCTTCCTCGGCACCAGCGGGGTGCGCCCGGGTGGCCAGGTGATGGACACGACGGTCGTCGAGGTTCCGGTGAAACGGGCGATGATCAAGGCCAGTGACAAAGTCGTCCTGCTGGCGGACGCGGCCAAGTTCCCGGGTACCGGCATGGCGAAGGTCTGCGGTCCCGAGGATCTGGACGCGGTGGTGACGAACGCGCCGGTCGACCCGGTGACCCGCTCCTCCTTCGAGGAGGCGGGCGTCGAGGTGGCCGTGGCAGGAAAGGTGCAGGCGTGAAGCTGACGATTCTGGGCGGCGGCGGGTTCCGGGTGCCGCTCGTGTACGGGGCGCTCCTCGGGGACCGGGGAGAGGGGCGGGTGACGGAGGTCGTTCTGCACGATCTCGACGACAGTCGACTGTATGCAGTCGCCCGTGTACTGGCGGAACAGGCCGCCGCAGTCCCCGACGCGCCCACGGTGACCGCCACGACCGACCTCGACGAGGCACTGCGCGGTGCCGACTTCATCTTCTCCGCGATCCGCGTCGGCGGCCTGGAGGGCCGCGCCGACGACGAGCGGGTGGCCCTCGCCGAGGGCGTCCTCGGCCAGGAGACGGTCGGCGCGGGAGGCATCGCCTACGGTCTGCGGACGGTCCCGGTCGCCGTCGACATCGCCCGGCGCGTCGCCCGCCTCGCCCCCGACGCCTGGCTCATCAACTTCACCAACCCGGCCGGCCTCGTCACCGAGGCCATGTCCCGCCACCTCGGCGACCGCGTCATCGGCATCTGCGACTCGCCGGTCGGTCTCGGCCGCCGGATCGCCCGGGTGCTCGGTGCGAACCCGAACGAGGCCTGGATCGACTACGTCGGCCTCAACCACCTCGGCTGGGTCCGCGGCCTCCGGATCGCCGGCCGGGACGAGCTGCCCCGGCTGCTCGCCGATCCCGACCTGCTCGGCTCGTTCGAGGAGGGCAAGCTGTTCGGCGTCGACTGGCTGCGCTCGCTCGGCGCCATCCCGAACGAGTACCTGCACTACTACTACTTCAACCGCGAGGCCGTCCGCTCCTACCAGCAGGCGGAGAAGACCCGCGGTGCCTTCCTGCGCGACCAGCAGGACCGGTTCTACGAGGAGATGCGCAAGTCCGACGCGGCGGCCCTGACCGCGTGGGACCGCACCCGCGCCGAGCGCGAGGCCACCTACATGTCGGAGAACCGGGAGACGGCCGGCGCCGGCGAGCGCGACGCCGACGACCTGTCCGGCGGCTACGAGAAGGTGGCCCTCGCCCTCATGCGGGCCATCGCCCGCGACGAGCGCACCACGCTGATCCTCAACGTGCGCAACCAGGGCACCCTGTCGGTGCTCGACTCCGACGCCGTCATCGAGGTCCCGTGCCTCGTCGACGCCAACGGCGCCCACCCGGTCGCGGTGGATCCGCTGCCCGGCCACGCCACCGGACTGGTGTGCGCGGTCAAGGCGGTGGAGCGGGAGGTGCTGGCCGCCGCCGAGTCCGGCTCCCGTGCGACGGCGGTGAAGGCCTTCGCACTGCATCCGCTGGTCGACTCCGTGAACGTCGCCCGCAAGCTGGTCGAGGGGTACACCGGGGTCCATCCCGGCCTGGCGTACCTCAAGTAGCGCCTGCCACGTAGCGTAGGCACGGAAAGCGCTTTCCCTCCGCTCACTCTCCCTCCTTGGAGACCTTTCATGCACGACGAACGCCGCCGCATCGAGGAGCGCGTCGAGCGCGTCCACAACCAGCGCATCAAGCCCGCGATCTACGCCGCCACCGTTCCCTTCGAGGTGGAGGCGTGGCAGGCGCCCGGTGAGCCGGTCCCATTCGCCGAGGCCGCGGCCGCCGCCTATGAGCCGTTCGCGACGGACACCCCGTGGGGTCCGCCCTGGGGCACCACCTGGTTCCGGATGAGCGGAGAGGTGCCCGCGGAGTGGGCCGGCAAGCGGGTCGAGGCCGTCATCGACCTCGGCTTCGTGGGCGACTGGCCCGGCAGCCAGGCCGAGGCCCTGGTCCACCTCACCGACGGGACCCCGCTGAAGGCGGTCAACCCGCTCAACCAGTACGTCCCGATCGCCAACCCCGCCGTCGGCGGCGAGCGGATCGACTACCTGGTCGAGGCGGCGTCGAACCCCGACATCCTGGCGAACGACTTCGCGGCGCCGTCGCCGCTCGGCGATGTACTGACGGCAGGCGACCGTCCACTGTATACATTCCGCCGCGCCGACCTCGCCGTCCTCGACGAGACCGTCTGGCATCTCGACCTGGACCTCCAGGTGCTGCGCGAGCTCATGGTGCACCTCGGCGAGCACGAGCCCCGACGCCACGAGATCATGCACGCCCTGGACCGGGCCATGGACGCCCTGGACCTGGACGACATCTCCGGCAGCGCCGCCGCCGTCCGCGAGGTGCTCGCCCCCGTCCTGGCCCGCCCCGCGCACGCCAGCGCCCACACGGTCTCCGGCGTCGGCCACGCGCACATCGACTCCGCCTGGCTGTGGCCGATCCGCGAGACCAAGCGCAAGACGTCCCGCACCTTCTCCAACGTCACATCGCTGGCCGACGAGTACGAGGACTTCATCTTCGCCTGCTCCCAGGCCCAGCAGTACGAGTGGGTGCGCGACAACTACCCGCACGTGTGGGCCCGCATCCAGGAGTCCGTGAAGAAGGGTCAGTGGGCGCCGGTCGGCGGCATGTGGGTGGAGGCCGACGGCAACCTGCCCGGCGGCGAGGCCATCGCGCGCCAGCTGATCCACGGCAAGCGCTTCTTCATCGAGCACTTCGGCGTCGAGACCAAGGGCGTCTGGCTGCCGGACTCCTTCGGCTACACCGCCGCCTACCCGCAGCTCGCCAAGCTCGCCGGCAACGACTGGTTCCTCACCCAGAAGATCTCCTGGAACCAGACCAACAAGTTCCCCCACCACACGTTCTGGTGGGAAGGCATCGACGGCACCCGCATCTTCACCCACTTCCCGCCGGTCGACACCTACAACGCCCGCTTCAGCGGCGAGGAGATGGACCGCGCGGTCCGCAACTACTCGGAGAAGGGCGCCGGTTCGCGCTCCCTCGCCCCGTTCGGCTGGGGCGACGGCGGTGGCGGCCCCACCCGCGAGATCATGGAGCGGGCGCGCCGCCTCGCCGACCTGGAGGGCTCGGCCAAGGTCGTCGTGGAGCACCCCGACACCTTCTTCGCCAAGGCCCGCGAGGAGTACCCGGACGCCCCCGTCTGGGTCGGCGAGCTCTACCTGGAGCTGCACCGCGCCACCTACACCTCCCAGGCCCGCACCAAGCAGGGCAACCGGCGCAGCGAACACAAGCTGCGCGAGGCCGAGTTGTGGGCGACGACGGCCGCGCTGCACGCGCCGGGCTACGCCTACCCGTACGAGAAGCTGGACCGCCTCTGGAAGACGGTCCTCCTCCACCAGTTCCACGACATCCTGCCGGGCTCGTCGATCGCCTGGGTGCACCGCGAGGCCGAGGCCGAGTACGCCCGGGTCGCCGAGGAGCTGGAGGCACTGACGGCCGAGGCGGTCGCGGCGCTCGGCGGGGGCGACACCCGGGTGTTCAACACCAGCCCGTACGACCGCGCCGAGGTGATCCGCACCTCCGTGGGCGCGCCGGCGTACGTCGAGGTGCCCGCGAGCGGCAGCGCTTCCCTGGCCGCGCCCGCGGCGGCGTCGCCCGCGCCGGTGACCGTCGCGGGCCGGGTCCTCGACAACGGTCTGGTCCGGGTGGAGGTCGCGGAAGACGGCACACTGTCGTCCGTATACGACATCCTGGCGAACCGTGAGGTCCTCGCAGGCCCGGGCAACCTGCTCCGTCTGCACACCGACCTGCCCAACTACTGGGACGCCTGGGACATCGACAAGCATTACAAGAACCGCTTCACGGACCTGCTGGACCCGGACGCGGTGACCGTGGTCGAGGACGACCCCCTGCTCGGCGCGATCCGCGTCACCCGCTCCTTCGGCAAGGGCTCGACGATCACCCAGACGATCACCGTCCGCGCGGGCAGCCCCCGCATAGACATCGAGACCGACATCGACTGGCACGAGGTCGAGAAGATCCTCAAGGCGGCCTTCCCGGTCGACGTCCGCGCGGCGCACTCCTCCGCGGAGATCCAGTTCGGCCACGTCCAGCGCCCCACGCACACCAACACCACGTGGGAGTCGGCCCGTTTCGAGGTCTCCGGACACCGCTGGGTGCACATCGGCGAACCCGGCTACGGTGTCGCGGTCCTCAACGACTCGACGTACGGCCACGACGTCTCCCGGACCGTCCGCGAGGACGGCGGTACGACGACCACGGTCGCCCTCAGCCTGGTGCGCGCCCCGCGCATCCCGGACCCCGAGGCCGACCAGGGCCGGCACCGCTTCACATACTCCCTGCTGCCCGGCGCCACGATCGGCGACGCGGTCGCCGAGGGCTACTCCCTCAACCTGCCGCTGCGCGTGGCGGATTCGGCGGGCGCGGCGGAGCCGGTGGTGTCCGTGGCGGGCGACGGCGTGACCGTCGAGGCGGTCAAGCTCGCCGACGACCGGTCGGGCGATGTGGTGGTCCGGCTGTACGAGTCCCGGGGCGGCCGTGCCACGGGTGTGCTGCGCACCGCGTTCCCGCTGGCCGGCGCCCAGGCCACCGACCTGCTGGAGCGGCCGCTGGAGGACGACGCGGCCGTGTTCGCCGACGGCGCGGTCGAGGTGACCCTGCGCCCCTTCCAGGTCCTGACGCTGCGGCTGCGGCGCGGTCAGTAGGGCCGGACCTCCTCCGGGCGGGCACGGTCCGCCGTGCCCGCCCGCCACCTCCCGAAGTCATCAGCCTCGCCGAGGAGTTCAGCCGTGCCCATGCAACCCTGGTTCACCGACGCCAAGTTGGGGATCTTCGTCCACTGGGGGATCTACGCCGTCGACGGCGTCCAGGAGTCCTGGTCGTTCTACGACGACATCGTCCCGCACGACCAGTACATGTCCCAGCTCGACCGCTTCACCGGCGCCAAGTACGACCCGAGGGCCTGGGCCGACCTGTTCGAACGAGCCGGGGCCAAGTACGCCGTACTGACGAGCCGTCACCACGACGGTGTGGCCCTGTGGGACACCGCCCACGGCGACCTCAACCTGGGCCACGACTACCTCACCGGCTACGCCGACGCCCTGCGTGAGAAGGGCTTGAAGGTCGGCCTGTACTACTCGCACTCCGACTGGAACCACCCCGACTACGCCAGCACCCGCAAGCCCGGCCGGCCGCCGGAGCAGGAGGACAACCGCTACTCCGAGTGCTCCGCCGAGGACGAGGACCTTCAGGCCTGGGAGCGGTTCATCGCCTACCGGGACGGCCAGATCCGGGAGTTGGCCTCCCGCTACCGGCCCGACCTGATGTGGTTCGACGGCGAGTGGGACCGCAGCGAGGAGCAGTGGCGCATCCCCGAACTGGCCGCGCTGATCCGCTCGTACTCGCCGCACGTCGTGTTCAACGCACGCATGCTCAGCGAGGGCGACTACGCAACGCCCGAGCAGGGCGCGCCCATCGAACCGCCCGACGGTCCCTGGGAGTTGTGCCTCACCATCAACGACTCGTGGGGTTATCAGCACCACGACCACAACCACAAGTCGCTGGACCAGCTGATCCGTTACTTCACGGAGACGATCGGCGGCGGGGGCAACCTGCTGCTCGACGTCGGCCCGATGGAGGACGGCACCATCCCCGAGCCGCAGGTCGAGCGTCTCGAAGGCCTGGGGAAGTGGATCCGCAAGCACGCCGACGCGGTGTACGGGACGGTGCGGGGACTCCCGGCCGGGCATCACTACGGGCCCAGCACCCTCTCCGCGGACGGCCGTACCCTCTACCTCGTCCTGTTCGACGTGCCGCGCGCCCAGATCGGTGTACGGGGCCTGGTGACGCCGGTGCGCAGGGTCACCGTCCTCGGTTCGGGGACCGAACTCGGCCACCGTGTGGTGGGCGGGCTGCACGAGGCGGTCGGTGTGACATGGATCGACCCGCCGGCCGCGGCGGACCTCGACCCGCACGCCACGGTGCTCGCCCTGGAACTGGACGGTGAGCTGGAGCTCTACCGGGGTGCGGGCCGATTCTGAGGCCTCGCGCCGACCCCGTACGCACCCCGAACCGCCGTCACGCTTATCACACACTCAGGCACCTCATATGAACAATTAAGAAAGGGGTAAGAGGCCAGGCCAGGGGCGGAATTCGGCGTTCCGCGGCCATGGTGGTTCATCTGCGCGACACCTGAAGTTCGCTCCGGGCGCCTGGGATGCGGGCGCAAGGCGCAAGAGAGAGGTGTCACGGTGACAGAACCGCGCATAACAGCGATCGGCAAGGGGCTGAAGCGGCGGGGGAGGCTGATGAGGGAGGCGGTGAGCCCGCCGCTGCGCACCCTGAACGCCGTGCCCTCCCCGCGCAGGGCACAGCCCCCGGCCGCCGCGGCCTCGTACACCGCGTCTCCGACGCCGCGACTGGTGGAGTCCCCGGTCTTCGTGCTCTCCTCGGTGCGCTCCGGATCCACCCTGCTGCGGGTGATCCTCAACAGCCACAGCCAGGTCCGCGCCCCGCACGAGATGCATCTGCGCACCCTGCACGTGCGGCTCAGCCGTGACTTCACCGCCGCGGCCATGAAGGCGCTCGAACTCGACCGCACCGAACTGGAGCACATGCTCTGGGACCGGGTGCTGCACCTGGAGCTCGCGCGCAGCGGCAAGGACGTCATCGTCGACAAGACGCCCCCGAACACCCTCATCTGGCCACGCCTGCACCGATGTTGGCCGGGCGCCAGGTACGTCCTGCTGCTGCGCCACCCGGGCGCGGTGATCGCCTCTCTCACCGACCGCCGCAAGGATCCCGACCACGAGGCCATCCGCGCCGAAGTCCTGGGCTACGCCGAGAAGTTGGAGGAGGCCCGGCAGAGCCTCGACAACGCGCACATCGTCACCTACGAGGAGCTCACGGCCGAGCCGGAGCGGGTCACCCGCGGTCTGTGCGAGTACGTCGGGGTGCCGTGGGAGCCCGCCATGCTCGAGTACGGCCGCCGCGACCACGGTAAGTTCCGTCCCCAGCTGGGCGACTGGTCGGGCACCATCAAGTCCGGCCGTATCCAGCCGGCCCGCACGGCCGACCCGGCCCTCGAACTCCCGCCGCGTCTGCACGAGATCGCCCGCGCCTGGGGTTACACCACGGGGTGAGGGTGCCCGGACATGGGTCGAGCGGGCGGCCGCTCCCCGTGACAGCGGCCGCCCGCCCGGAACCCCCGTGCCCCCGGGAATCCCCCATTGGTTCCCGGGGCTTGGTGCTTCCCCCGTACTTCCCCCGTGCTTTCCCCCGTTGGGCCCCCGTGCGCTTCCCCCGTGGATCCCGGTGCTTCCCCATGAGTCATGGCCCGAGAGTCATGAACTCTGAACCGCAGTGCTCCCGCGGCGGCCCACCAGGTCCCTCACGTTCCCCCGTCGTCCCCGGTGGGCCTTCACGGTTACACCCTTAAGAACCCGCACCTCGCGCCCTGATACACCTCTCACGAAAAAAAACTTCCCCGGATCCTGGAGCGGGATCCGGGGAAGTGTGACGGGACCGTCGGCTCAGCCGGTGAAGCCCGCCGTGATGGAGGTGAACTGCCAGGTGCTCTGGCTGATGCCGGAGCAGTTGCTGACCACGCCGCCGCCGGGGCAGGGCCGGTCGCGGTTGACGGCCCAGTAGGCGAGCCGGGCGATGTGGTGGGAGTTGGACCAGTCTCGGATCTGGGTCCAGATCGCCGGGGTGGTGTTCTCCTGCTGGTCGGACAGGCCGTTCATGCCGGAGATGCCGATGTGGGAGTAGGCGGTGGCGTCGTCCCAGCCGAAGGTGGACTTCAGCTTGGTCTTCAGCCCCTCCGTGGCGTTCACGGTGTTGCCGTACATGTCCGAGCCGCCGCCGAAGTCGAACGGCATGATGGTGAAGACGTCGATGTCGGCGCCCAGCGACTTGGCCTGCTCGATGAGGCGGTTGCCGTAGTACGTCGGACCGGTCGTCGAGGTGCCGAAGGTGACGATGGTCTTCAGACCGGGGTTGTTGGCCTTCACGGTCTTCAGCGCGGTGAGGATCCTCGCCTGCACGGCCTCGTTCTCGAACTCGTCCGTGTTCTCGATGTCCATGTCGATCGCCTTGAGCGAGTAGGCGTCGATCACCTTCTGCAGCGCGCCGGCGAGGGCGCTCGCGGAGGAGCAGTTGGCGCCCAGTTTGCTGCCCTGCCAGCCGCCGAACGACGGCACGATGTCACCGCCCGCCGAGCGGACCTGGTTGATGACGCTCTGGTCGACTCCGCCGGTGAGCGGCCGGGTGCTGTCCCACATCGGGTTGCAGCCGCCGCCGTCCAGCATGAACGCCATCGTGAACCACTTGATGCCGGTCGCGCTCATCACCGTGGACACGCTCGGCGGATCGCCCCAGCCCTCGTACAGGTAGGGCGCGGCCTGCTTGAACGAACTCCCGCCCCCGCTGCCCGCGTTGGTCGTGACCGACACCTGGTTGGACGCGCCGGAGGTGTTCCCGGCGGCGTCGCGCGCCTTCACCGTGAAGGAGTAACTCGTGCTGGGCGAGAGCCCGCTGACGGTCGCGGAGGTGCCGGAGACACTCAACACCCGTGCGGACCCGCTGTAGATGTCGTACGCCGTCACCCCGACGTTGTCCGACGACGTGTTCCAGGACAGCGAGACACTGGAGGAGGTCTTGCCGGTGGAGGTCAGCCCCGACGGCGTGCTCGGTGCCTGGGTGTCCGAGCCGCCGCCCCCGCCGCCCGGCCCGTCCAGGCCGACGTCGTCGGCGTAGTAGGTGCCCTGCGCGTACCAGCCGTGCACGTAGACGGTGGCGCTCGTCTGCGAGGCGCCCGTGGTGAAGGACACCTGCAACTGGCTGTACGCCGACGGCGACGACGTCCATGTGGAGGCGCCGCCGTCGACGCCGAGGTAGACGTAGCTGCCGCGCACCCAGCCGCTCAGCGTGTATGCGGTATTCGGCTGGACGGACACCGTCTGGCTGCACTTGGCGTTGTCACTCGAACTCACGGCGCCCGCGAGGGCCTTGGAGCCGCCGTGCACGGGCGAGGAGACGACGGAGCCGAGGCTGCCGGTGCAGGACCAGGGGGAGAGACCGCCCGACTCGAAGCCGGGGTTGGTGAGGACGTTGGCGGCCTCGGCGGTGCCGGGCAGGGCGACCGCCCCGGCGACGGCGAGTGCGGCGGTTCCGAGCAGGGCGAACAGACGGCGCCTGGAACGCCGTAGGAAAGTGGTGCGCACGCGATCTCCCTGAAGAGGTGGGGTGTTCGGGAGTGCAGGGAATGCATGGGGGTGCGCAACCAAGTTGGTATGGACCAATCCACGTGTCAAGACTCGCGGCGGGATTGGTCCATACCGGTGAAGGGTGAAGGGTGGGAGGTCTAGAGCGGCAGCGCCTGTGCCGTGGCCCCGGTGTGGCTCACCTCGACGGACTCGACGGGTGCCGGAACGGCCGACAGCAGCGGCTCGGCGGTCTCCTCCACGCGCTGCGGCGGAACCGACGACGCCCGCAGCGGACGCGGTCCCGACACCACCGTGTAGTCCTGTCCCAGGAACGGCGGTACGACCTCGCCCGGGTCCTCGCCGAGCGCCAACTGCACAGCGGCCCAAGGGGCGTTGACCCCGCACAGGGACAGCTGGTGCAGCCCGCCCGCCGGACGGGTGTTGACGTCCATCAGGACCGGCTGGTCGCCGAACATACGGAACTGGACGTTGGACAGGTAGTGCAGTCCGAAGCCCTCGGCGATGCGCCGGGCCGGCTCCAGCCACTGCTCGTGCAGCGTGAAGCCCCGGCGGCGGCCGTCCTTGGTGCGGCCGATGGCCATGCGCAGACGGTTGTCGGGGCCGGTGAGGCAGTCCACGGACACCTCCGGCTGCTCCAGACGGGGCATCACCAGCCAGTCCACGGTCTCTTCGGTGCCCTCGGCCCGCCGCAGCGCG
This sequence comes from Streptomyces vulcanius, assembly GCF_042653945.1. Classification (NCBI taxonomy): domain Bacteria; kingdom Bacillati; phylum Actinomycetota; class Actinomycetes; order Kitasatosporales; family Streptomycetaceae; genus Streptomyces; species Streptomyces vulcanius. The sequence continues at coordinate 38,893 of NZ_JBHSFK010000053.1, forward strand.
TCCACGACCAGGTCCAGTTGGACGTACGGGGTCGGGAAGCCGCTGAGGTGCATGAGCGAGAAGGGGGAGCGCGTGATCACGCGGAAGCCCACCCCGCCCGCGCCGGACGCCGGCTTGAAGCAGGCCCGGTGTCCGGCCTCCTCCAACTCCTCGACGGCGGCGACGAGTTCGTCCGCCGTGCGCACCCGGTACCACGGCGGCACGGGTACCCCGATGGCCTGGACCGCCTCGTAGGCGACAACCTTGTCCTCGAACACGGCCACGGCCTCGGGCGTCGGCGCCAGCAGCGCCGTACCGGCCGCCTCGAAGTCGGCGCGGTGCGCCACGATCTCCGCCTGCTGCAGACGGGGCACGAACACGTCGATGTTCCGGCGGCGGCACTGGTCCAGGGCGTACTCGACGTACGCGGCGGGGGACAGGCCCTCCGGCTCCAGGTCGGCGGTGTCGGCGGCGGCCAGCACGGGCGAGTCGGCGTCACCGTGCGTCGCATGGATCTCGACGGCGCGATCGCTCGGATTTCGTCGCAGCTGATCCATGAAAAACACGTTCTCCGCGTACGTGCGGTTGAGCCAGACGCGTACGCGAGAGACCATGCGAGGCCGCCTTTCACGGTTCGCGGGCAGGGCGAAGCAGGCCCGGCCCGGGCAGGGGGATTGGAGGGACACCAAACCGCCCTGCTGAAGGGGCGTTCATGGCGGTGGTGTTGGGGCGATCATACGGCTTCCCAGGGGTGCCGCGTGCAACGCCCGTGTTACGGATTTTCTGATCTTGTTCACCAATGTCATGCCGTCCGGTAAGGAAGTGACCGCCCGGTAGCCGTAGGGAGGCCGTCCGTGACCACGGGGTGTGGCCTTGTCCCGTGCCCCCGAATGTGCTGTCGTGGTGACCTTGGACAACTCGGGAACGGAGGCGCGGGGTGACCTCGACGGCCGGTGGTGCCGGACAGCTGCTGGCCATCAGTGATCTTCACATCGGCTATCCCGAGAACCGCGCCCTGGTCGAGCGCATGGCCCCGGAGACGGACGACGACTGGCTGCTGGTCGCGGGGGATGTCTCGGAGAACGTGGCGGACATCCGCTGGGCGCTGAAGACCCTCGCGAGCCGTTTCCGCAAGGTCGTCTGGGCCCCCGGCAATCACGAACTGTGGACCCACCCCTCCGATTCCGTCACCCTGCGTGGCGTCGCGCGCTACGAACACCTCGTCGACGTCTGCCGCGATCTGGGCGTGATCACGCCGGAGGACCCCTACCCGGTGTGGGAGGGCCCCGGCGGCCCGGTGGCCGTGGCGCCGCTCTTCCTCCTGTACGACTACTCGTTCCTGCCCGCCGGCTGCGCGACCAAGGAGGAGGGGCTGGCGTACGCGCACGGGACCGGCATTGTGTGCAATGACGAGTACCTGCTGCACCCCGACCCCTACCCGTCCCGCGAGGCCTGGTGCCACGCCCGCGTCGCCGAGACCGAGCGCCGGCTCGCCGAGCTGCCCGAGGACCTGCCGGTCGTCCCCGTCAACCACTACCCGCTGCACCGCCACCCGATGGACGTCCTGTGGCACCCCGAGTTCGCCATGTGGTGCGGCACCTCGCTGACCGCGGACTGGCACCGCCGCTTCCGCGTCGCCACCATGGTCTACGGCCATCTCCACATCCCCCGCACCACCTGGCACGAAGGCGTCCGCTTCGAGGAGGTGTCGGTGGGCTACCCGCGTGAATGGCGCACCCGGTCGCAGCCCCCGGGCCGCCTGCGCCGCATCCTGCCGAGCGAGCCGAAGCAGGAGCAGCAGGAGCAGCCGAACGTGTCGACGGAGGGCGAGCCCCGGTGATCGAGGAGCTGCTGCCGGAGTCCGTGGTGTGCGTCGAGGCATTCGGTGCGGAGGGGGTGCGCGAGTTCGGGGACGCGCCCCTGTACCCCGAGGAGGAGGCGCTGGTGGCCCGCTCGGTCGCCAAACGACGCCGTGAGTTCACGGTCGTACGCGCCTGCGCGCGGCGCGCCATGGAGAAGCTCGGCGTGCCCCCGCAGCCCGTGCTGCCCGGCGAACGCGGCGCGCCCGGCTGGCCGGAAGGCCTGGCCGGCAGCATGACCCACTGCGACGGCTACGCGGCAGCCGCCCTGGTACGCGCCGCAGACCTGGCCTCCGTCGGCATCGACGCCGAACCCCACGAACCGCTCCCCGAGGGCGTGCTGTCCGCCGTCGCCCTGCCCGCAGAGGAGGAGCGGCTGCGCCGCCTGGCCGCGGACCGGCCCGAGGTGCACTGGGACCGGCTGCTGTTCAGCGCGAAGGAGTCCGTCTACAAGGCGTGGTTCCCCCTCACCCGGAAGTGGCTGGACTTCAGCGAGGCCGACATCGACCTCCCGGCCGGGACCGCGGGACAGCCGTACGGCACCTTCCGGGCGCGCCTGCTGGTCCCCGGGCCGGTGGTCGACGGCCACCGGCTGGGGCACTTCGAGGGCACCTGGACGGTGCGCAGGGGCCTGGTGGCGACGTCGGTCAGCGTCCACCACGCGTGAGGCCCGGCGACGGCCGCGGCAAGGTCACGGTGTGGGGCACCAGCTGTGCAGCAGTCTGAAGAACTCCTCCTCGTTGCCCGCGAGCCCCGCCTCCGCCAGGGCCCGCTCCGCCTCGGCGAGCACGGCGGGCGGGACCATCCTCGGCCGCCGGTCGCGCGGCGGACCCGAGGAGTCGTCACTCTCCTCGCCGAAGGCGGCCCGCACCGTGTGCAGCAGGCGCAGATAGGCCTGGACGGCGGTGCGCTCACGGTCGGTCAGGACGGCAGTGGGCATCGGTCGGCTCTCCCCGTGTCGGCGTCTTCTCCCCCGCGCCGAGGCGGCGCGTGCGCCGCGTCAGGACGGCGCACCTCCCAGCTTGCCGTCCCCCACTGACAATCGGGTCCCGGCGGCCGTCCGTTCGCCCGCTTAGCGGACGTGAAACCTCTCCGAAATCCAGCGGGGAAAACGGTCTCTACGCTGGTGTGAAGGGCTTTCGGCCGATCGCCGACGGCCAGGAGCACGGGAGGCGAGCCGATGGTCGACGTCCCCTACGCGCGCCCGGCGCACGCCGCACGGCTGCGCCCGGTGGGCGACTCGGAGCTGGCCCTGCGGTACCGGACGGTGCACGGCTACCGGCGCGCCTTCCGGATGGCGGGCGAGGGTCCGGCGCTGGTCCTCATCCATGGCATCGGGGACTCCTCGGCCACCTGGGGCCGGCTGATCCCCGACCTCGCCCGCACCCACACCGTCGTCGCCCCCGACCTGCTCGGCCACGGCGCCTCCGACAAACCCCGGGCCGACTACTCGGTCGCCGCGTACGCCAACGGGGTGCGCGACCTGCTCACCACCCTGGGCATCGAGTCCGCGACCCTGGTCGGACACTCGCTCGGCGGGGGAGTGGCGATGCAGTTCGCCTACCAGTTCCCCGAGCGCACCGAGCGGCTCATCCTGGTCAGCGCCGGGGGCGTCGGCCGCGAGGTCAACCCGGCCCTGCGGCTCGTCTCGCTGCCCGGCGCCCATCTGGCGCTCTCCGCACTCCGGTTGCCGGGTATGCGGCTCCAAGTAGGCCTCGTGGTAAGCCTGATGAAACTCCTGGACACCGATCTGGGCCAGGATGCACCGGACTTGCTCAACCTCGTCGACGCCCTGCCCGACGAGACGTCGCGCAACGCCTTCATCCGTACCCTGCGCGCGGTCGTCGACTGGCGCGGGCAGGTCGTCACCATGCTCGACCGCTGCTATCTGACCGCCGGCATGCCCACCATGCTGTTGTGGGGCGACCGGGACAGCGTGGTGCCGGTACGGCACGCCTACGGCGCCCACGAGGCGATGCCGGGCAGCCGGCTGGAGATCTTCGAGGGCGCCGGACACTTCCCGTTCCACAGCGACCCCGCCCGATTCCGGTCCCTGGTCGAGGAGTTCACCAGCACCACCGCTCCCGCCGACTGGAGCCGCGACCACTGGCGCGAACTCCTGCGCGAGGGCCGCCCCGGAACACACCCGGACATGCCGGACGGGGCCGGGCAGGAACTCCGGGAGGCGAGCGAACGCAGCGCGACCTGACCTGACCGCCGTACCGGACAGATCAGTTCTGCGGGCCCAGGTATCCCAGGGACGCCCCGATCCGGCCCGCCACATGATCCCGGCCGAGCCCGCGCGGCGACGAACCGGCCAGCAGGGTACGGCACTTGCTCGCCAGCAGCAGGCCGAAGCTCTCGGCCTCCTTCTCGTCGGTCAGGTCGAAGCGGGTGCGCGCGGCGACCCTGCGGACCGTCGCCCGCAGGTCCGCCCCGTCACTGAGCAGCCGGGCCGCGACCGAGGCGCCGTCGACATGCCGGCCGCAGTGGCCCGCGTTCATGTGCCACAGCTCGTGGCCCAGGATCACCAACTGGTGGTCGGGTGCGGTGCGTTCCTCGATGACGACCAGGTCCTGGTCCGTCATGTCGAGCCACAGCCCGCTCGCCGTGTCGGCCGGGAAGGGGGCCATACGGAAGTGGACGGGCCGACCGCGCCGTCTGCTCATCCCGTCGCACAGGGCGTTGTACAGGTCGGCCGGCACGGCGGGGGCCGACAGCCGCAGTTCGCTGACGAGTTCGCCGCTGAGACGGCGCATTTCCCTGGCGATGCCCACAGTTCTCCCCCGGCTCACGACTCGGGCCGCTTCACGCTCTCCAGGAGCATGTCCAGCCACTCGGCGACCTTGTCCCGGTGCTGGTCGGTGGGCAGTTGCGCCGCCCGCCACGCGATCCCGCGTACGCCGTGGTCCTGCAACAGCCGCTCCAGCGGGTCCTCGGCCGCCGCGGCGGCCTCCCGCGCGGCGAGCTTCTGCAGCAACTCCTGCTCGGTGTGCTGCAGAACGCCCGCGAGCGCCTCGGGATCCTCCGCCGTGAGGAAGCCGGCGTGCACCCGGAAGAAGCGCTGGATCGCGTCGCAGTGCTCCATCGTGGGGCGGCGGTCGCCGTTGATCAGGGCACCCGCCTGCTGCCGCGACATGCCCGCGCCGTCGGCGATCTCCTGCTGGGTGTACTTGCGTCCGTTCGGCTTCAGCCGGGTGCGGCGCAGCAGGTCGAGGCGCTGCAGGAACCGGGCCTGCACATCGGGCTCGCCCGCCGGCCGGCCGCTGAGCAGGGCCTTGACCACGGACTCCGGGACACCGCAGGCGACGGACAGCCGCCGGGTGTCGAAGACCTCCGCGTGCGGCACGCCGAGCCGGTCGGCGAGTGCGGCGACACGGGTGACGACGGCCGACAGCAGCACCGTCGCCACGGCGCCCGGAACCTCGAAGCCATCCGACACCGGCAGGTCTCCTACGTCTCTCACGTCCCTCTCACAGGCACAGGCGATCCCCCGTGAACTGCGTGGAGAGTAGCGGGTCTTTCGAACTCACATCCAGGTCTCGCCACAACTGTGGCCAATTTCAGCCGTCAACGAGCATGGAATGCCACGATAGTTGACACCTCTCGCGTCCGGGCAGCAGGATCGGGGCGCCGCGTGAAGGCGGCACCGGCAAGAGGGGTGACCTCCCGATGGCGTTTCAGGCAGGTGGGCAGCGGTCCGTACCGCGGCCCGTCCCCGAGGATCCCGAGGCCCAGGCGTATCTCCAGGACTACGCCACCTACTTGGAGGCTGTCACCTTCCCGTCCGTCGTCGTCGACCACCGCTGGGACGTGGTCCTCGCCAACACCGCTTTCGCGTCACTTTTCCGTGACGTCAGCCCGCATCCGACGGCTCTCCCGGGCGACAACTTCCTGCGGTTCGTCCTCTTCCATCCCGACGCGGCGGCCGTCCTCGGCGACCACGAGTCCAGCTGGTGCCTGCCCATGCTCGCCTGCTTCGCCGCCGCCGTGGAACGCCACGGCCACGACCCGGCGCTGCAGGCCATCCGCCGGGAGATCGCCCAGGACCCGATCATGGAAGCCGCCTACCGGCAGGGGCTGCCGCACTGGATCCGCGCGGTCGGCGAGGATGCCGTCGAGCACGACGGAGCCGTCCGCCCGCTCCACCACCCCGACCCGCGCCGGGGCGCCACCGAATGCCGTATCGTCGGCGAGACCCCGAGGACCCTGCGAGGCCTGGGGTACACCCGGCTGACGCTGGTCCTGCGCACGCCGCGCCCCGCGCCGGCACCCCGAAGGGCCCGCATCCCGCGGCGCACCGCGAGCCACCTCAGCGTGGTGCCCGCGCCCCAGGCCTGACCCGGGCACCGTCGGCGTTCAGGTCGCCGACGGCGCCCCGGTCGGTGGGGAGGTGGGCTGGTGGAGGTCGGTTCGAAGAATGTCAGGGCCACCGGTGTGGGCGCGGCCGGGGTCTACAGCTGTCCTACCTGGCGAGCTCCGGCACATCCATGCTCACCGACGGCGACTGCTCGACCTGGCCGCAGCCCGGTCAGGGTGACCCGGCCCCGACCGCACCCGCAACTGCGCCGTCGGTGCCGCGGCCTGCTCCACCGTCGTGGGCGCCGTCGGCTACCGCTTCGACCCGGCCACCGGCAGCACGGCCACCGTCACCCTGCCCGCGAGCACCGGCCTCCGGTGTCTGCGGCTGACCGTCACCGCCAACTCCGGTCGGCCGGCGGGCCGGTTCAGCGAAGTGGAGGCGTATCCGTCTTGAGCAGGTCCACCGGGACCGCGTCCTGAGGTGTCCCTCGTTTCGCCGCCTGGATCTGCTCGTACACATGAGTACGCAGCTCGGCGAAGCGCGGGGCCACCCGGGTGTGCAACTGGTCGCGCTCCGCCGGGAGATCGACCTTGAGCTGCTCCCGTACGACGGTGGGGGAGGCGGACAGGACGACCACCCGCTCACCCAGGTAGACGGCCTCGTCGATGTCGTGCGTGACGAACAGGATGGTGATCCCCCGCTCCCGCCACAGCCCCCGCACGAGGTCCTCCAGATCGGCGCGGGTCTGCGCGTCCACCGCCGCGAACGGCTCGTCCATCAACAGGACCTGAGGCTCGTAGGCCAGCGCCCGAGCGATGGCCACCCGCTGCTGCATCCCGCCCGACAGCTGCCAGGGATACGCACCGGCGGCGTCCGCCAGTCCGACCGACGCCAGCGCGTCCGCCACCAGCTCACGTCGTCGGGTCTTCGTCAACCCCTTCTGTTTCAAGGGAAGTTCGACGTTCGCGCCCACCCGCATCCAGGGAAAGAGGCTGCGTCCGTACTCCTGGAACACGAACGCCATACCGGGCGGTGGACCGGTCACCTTCCGTCCCGCCAGCAGCACTTCGCCGGAGGTCGGGGCGAGCAGCCCGCCCATGCACTTCAGCAGGGTCGTCTTGCCGCAGCCCGACGGGCCGACGAGACAGACGAGTTCACCGGAGTCGACCGTGAAGGTCAGGTCGCGCACCGCTTCGACCCGGCGGCCGGACCCCTCGTAGACCTTCCGCAGACCGGACACGTCAAGAAGCACGGGCATGGACCGCCCTTTCGCGAGGCTCACGGGGACCGCCGGGTGGCGGCGCGCAGACCGTGGTACCAGCCGAGCACCCGCCGCTCGACCACCTGGAAGAGGACCGACAGGACGAAACCGAGCAGACCGAGCACCAGGATCCCGGTCCACATGTCGGCGATGGCGAAGCCCCGTTGGAACTGCACGATGGTGAAGCCGAGCCCGTTGCTCGCGGCGAACATCTCGCTGATCACCATCAGGATGATCCCGATCGACAGCGCCTGGCGCAGGCCCGCGAAGATCTGCGGACTCGCGGACGGCAGGACGACCGCGCGCAGCCGGGCGACGCCCGTGATGCCGTACGAGCGGGCTGTCTCCGCCTGTACGGGGTCCACGGCCCGCACGCCCTCGACCGTGTTGAGCAGGACCGGCCACACACAGCCGCTCGCGATGACGACGACCTTCATGGTGTCGCCGATGCCCGCGAACAGCATGATCACCGGTACCAGCACGGGCGGCGGCACCGCCCGCAGGAACTCCAGAACCGGTTCGCACACCGCCCGCACCCGCCGGTACGACCCGATGACCGTGCCCAGCGCGATCCCGACGACGGCGGCGGTGGCGTAACCGGCCGCGAGGCGTACCACGCTGGGCCGTACGTCCGTGCGCAGCCGCTCGGGCGTCCACACGTCGGGAAACGCCTTCAGGATGGTGCGCAGCGGCGGCCAGAACGGGTTCGTGCTGCCGTCCGACGCCAGCCACCACACCGTGACCAGTACGGCGGGCAGCGCGACCGTGAACAGCAGTCGCAGGAGCAGCCGGTTCACACCGCCACCTCCCCGCGCACCGACTGGTGCCAGGCCAGCGCCGACCGCTCCACCGTGCGGGCGCCCACGTTGACGATCAGCCCGAGCACTCCGGTGACCACGATCAGCGCGTACATCTCCGGCACCGCCTGCGAGGTCTGCGCGACCGCGATGCGCGCGCCCAACCCCGGTGCGCCGATGACGAGTTCGGCGGTGATGGTCAGGATCAGCGCGACGGCCGCCGCGAGCCGTACGCCCGTCATGACGTACGGCAGCGCGGTCGGCCAGAGCACGTACCGGACGCGCGCCCAGGGGCCGAGCCCGTACGAGCGGGCGGTCTCCTCGGCGACCGGGTCGACGTCCTGGATGCCGTACAGGACCTGGATGAGGACCTGCCAGAAGGCGGCGTAGACGACCAGCAGGAGGACCGAGCGCAGTTCGGTGCCGTAGAGCAGGACCGCGAGCGGGATCAGGGCGACGGACGGGATCGGGCGCAGGAATTCGATGGTCGAGGCCGTGGCCTCGCGCAGGTGGGGCACGACGGAGACCACCACGCCCGCCACGACTCCGGCGCCGACGGCGATCGCCAGTCCGAGCGCCCAGCCGGTGAGGGTGTCCCCGAGGGCCAACCAGAAGGCGGAGTCGGCGAGTTCGTCGCCGAGAGCGCCGAAGATGCGGCTCGTCGGCGGGAAGTACGCCTCCTTGACCAGGCCGAGCCGCGGCACCGCCTCGCCCAGGGCGAGGAAGGCCGCGAGCCCGGCCGCACCGAGTGCGACGTTGCCGCCTCTCACGGGAGCAGCTTGTCCAGGTCCGGCGCCGCCTTGAACAGCTTGTCCTGCTCGCCGAGCTTCTCCAGCGCCTCGATGGACGAACGGTTCGCCTCGGCGGGCCACTTGGGGAGCGTCACCTGTGCCAGTACCGACTCCGGGATCTTGGTGTACGTGGTGACGATCTGCCGGACCTCGTCGGGGTGGGAGTCGGCGTAGGCGAGGGACTCGGCCGTGGCCTCCTGGAACTTCTTCACCACGTCCGGGTGTTGCTGCTCGTACTGCGTCGAGGTGAAGTACATGGCGACGGTCAGGTTCGGGGCCACGTCGACCAGCGGTGAGGCGATCTCCACGCCGCCCTGGCTCTTGACGGTGGCGAGGGCCGGCTCGACCACCATCGCCGCGTCGATCTGACCGCTGTCCAGGGCGGCCGGCATCTGGTCGAAGGCCAGCTCCACGAACTGCACCTTTTCGGGGTCGCCGCCCGCCTTGCGCACCGACTCGCGCACCGCGGTCTCGTTGATGTTCTTCAGGGTGTTGATGGCGACCTTCTTGCCCTCCAGGTCCTTGGCGGACTTGAGCGGGCTGCCCTTCTTCACCGTGACGGCCCCGAAGTCCTTGCCCTGCACGCCCGTTGATGCGATGCCGTTCGAAACGGCCTTCACCGGAATCGTGTTGGACCGGGCGACCATCAAGGACGTCATGTTGCTGAAGCCGAACTGGAACTGGCCGCTGACCACGCCCGGCACGATCGCCGCGCCGCCCTGCGCGGTGGTGATCGACAGCTTCAGACCGTGCTTCTCGTAGAACCCCTGTTTGACGCCGAGATAGACGGGCGCGACGTCGACGATGGGGATGAGGCCGAGTTTGACGGTCGTGGTGCCCCCGGACGAACTGCCCCCGGACGCACCGGAGTCGTCGGACGAACCACAGGCCGCGGTGGCGAGCAGGAAGGTACCGGCCGCGAGACCGGCGAGCAGACGACGCATGGCTCCCCCTGTGCAGAGACAACGGTGTTCCGACAGGCTGTGCGTTCGTCGCACAGTAGTGCTCGATTGGCGTGCAGGGAACGTAGATCGTGGCGTCGTACCGGGTCAATGCTTTTGGCTGACGAAATTGTTGACAGTCTGCGGCGGGGATCCGTCAGAGATCGAGAACGAGTTTCCTCCCGCGGCAGCGTGACACGCAGATCATCATCGTCTCCCCGGCCTCGCGTTCCTCGTCCGTGAGCACGGAGTCCCGGTGGTCGGGGGTGCCCTCCAGCACCTCCGTCTCGCAGGTGCCGCAGGTGCCCTCGGCGCAGGAGAACAGCACCTCCACGCCGGCGGCCCGCACGGTGTCGAGGACGGAGACACCGGCGGCCACGGTCAGCGTACGGCCGCTCTGCGCGAGCTCGACCTCGAACTCGGTGTCGCCGTCCGTCTGTTGCTCCTTGGGCTGGAACCGCTCGACGTGCAGCGCGCCGGCCGGGCAGCGCTCCTCCACCGCGTCGAGCAGCGGACCGGGACCGCAGCAGTAGACCAGGGTTCCCTCGGGCAGCGCGTCGAGCACCGGACCGAGGTCGAGCAGCCCGGTCTCGTCCTGCGGTGCGACGGTGACCCGGTCGCCGTACCGTGCCAACTCCTCGGTGAACGCCATGGATTCACGGCTGCGTCCGCCGTACAGGAGCGTCCACTCGGCGCCCGCCGCCTCGGCCGCCGCCAGCATCGGCAGGACGGGGGTGATGCCGATCCCGCCCGCGACGAACCGGTACCGGGGAGCCGGGCGCAGGGCGAAGTGGTTGCGCGGGCCGCGCACCCGAACCTTGTCGCCCTGCCCCAACTGCTCGTGCACATGGGCCGATCCGCCCCGCCCGGCGGGCTCGCGCAGGACCGCTACCCGCCATGCCGTGTGATCCGCCGGGTCGCCGCACAGCGAGTACTGGCGCTCCAGCCCCGGACCGAGGACGAGGTCGACGTGGGCGCCCGGTTCCCAGGCGGGGAGTCGCTCGCCGAGCGGGTGGCGCAGGGTGAGCGCCACGACCCCCTCCGCCGCGGACTCCAGTCGCTCCACGACGAGTTCGGCTTCGTACGCGTCGTTCATGAGGTGCTTCCTCGCAACTCGGGGGCCGGCTCGTGGCCTTCGGGGTGGCCCAGCATCCACTCCCACATCTCGACCGGGTCCTGGGCGGAGTGCTCGGCGCCGCAGTGACAGGTGCCGTGCAGCACGTCGGTGCCCGGCAGCCAGTCGATGCGGTAGATCTCGCCCGTCGGGCTGCTCACAGCGCCGGCTCCACCGGCTTGTCGCCCTCCTCGACCAACCGGGCGAGGATACGGCGGGCGGCCAGGCCACCGGTGTCGATGTTGATGCTCAGCTCCTGGTAGCCGGTGCGCTCGGTGCCGAGCGTGCGCTGCAGCAGGTTGAGCGCGTCGACGTCCTGCATCACCACGGTGTGGTTGTTGCCCCGCAGGAACGCGGTGACCTCGTCGTCCTCCGTCGCCCAGTCCCGGGAGACCATCCAGAAGTCGTACACCTTGCCGTCCGCGGACGGGGTGATCGCGTAGGTGATCTCGGTGTGGAAACCGTTCGGGTCGCTGCCGTCGGCCTCCGGCAGCACGCCCACCGGCGCGATCCGGCTGTGCAGCAGATACAGGCACGGGGCGTGGTACTCGATGTCCTGCCAGCGGGTGATCCGCCCCTCGATGCCGGTCGAACGGGCGTAGAACGGCGGGCACTCGGCGTCGTCCATGTGCCGGCTGACCCGGACGATCCCGGCGCCCTCGTCGACCTCCGTGGTGATCGGCGTCTCGGCGACCTCGGGGGTGCCGATGTAGCCGCCGTGCAGATACGTCTCGTGGGACAGGTCGAGGAGATTGTCGACGAGCAGACCGTAGTCGGCGTCGATCGGCTCCATACCGCATACGGTCGTCCAGCCCGGGGAGTCGAGGTGCCGGGCGCGCGGAATGGTCTGCGGGTCGGCCAGCGCCGGGTCGCCTATCCACACCCACACCAGCGAGTCCTGCTCGACGACCGGATAGGAGGCGACGCGGGCGGTGCGGGGGACACGTTTCTGCCCCGGTACGTACACACAGGTGCCGGTCGTGTCGTAGGTGAAGCCGTGGTAGCCGCACACGATCCGGTCGCCGTCGAGTCGGCTCTCGGAGAGCGGGAACCGGCGGTGCACACAGCGGTCGTGCAGCGCGACCGGCGTGCCGTCGCCCTCGGTGCGGTAGAAGACGAGCGGCTCACCGAGAATCGTCCGGCCGAGCAGTTCCTCCCGCCCGACCTCGTGGCTGTAGGCGGCGACGTACCACTGGTTCCTGGCGAAGGCGGTCGTGTGAGGCATGGGCTTCCCGTCCCTGTCGGCGGGGCGCCGTCGCCCCGCGTGCCGTGGTTGGAATCAGAGTCGTGACCCTTGCGGTGGCACCGCAAGACGGCTTCCGTGAGACGGAAGAGCTCTCGTGAAAGGGCTGGTCAGAGTGTTCGTTTCGGCGAACGCTTTCGATGAGCGGGCGGCCGTGGGTTGCCGTGCAGGTGACCAGGGCGTCGCCGTGGCCGCGCTCGACGGTGTGGAGGCGGGAGCGTACGAGGTGCTGGCCGACGATTTCACCCGGCAGGTCAAGGGATTCCTGTCGGACGACGTGACCGCCCTGTACCCGCAGCTCGCGCCGTGGTACCCGGCCCCGGCCACGCCCTACCCACCGGGAGCCCGGCTCCCGTGACCGCCTGCTGGACGCCGCCGCCACGCTCGCCTGCACCGAGGGCGTCGGGATCGGCGTCGAGGCGCTGTGCAAGGCCGCCGGGGTGTCCACACGCTCGATGTCGGTCGACACCCTCCTGACAGCGGCCGGGATCCAGTAGGCAGTAGGCGGTAGGCGGTAGACAGGATTCGGTAGCCGGTAGCCGGTAGCCGGTAGCCGGTAGCCGGTAGCCGGGATCGGGTCGGCAGGTTCCCGGTTCCCGGTTCCCGGTTCCCGTATCCGGTGGCTGGGATCCGCGATCCCGCCGACCGTAGCGAAACGGCGGCGCAAGCAGGCCGCGCAGCACCGCTCTCGATTTCGCTACAAGTTCCGAAATTATTCGGGGCGAGGCCCGCCACGTGGCCGAAACACGCCCTTCGTAGCGTCATGGCTGCCGGGCGCACACCGCCCATAACGCTACTTCTCCGCGAATAGCGCTCCGCACATCTCCGCATACCACCCATATCGCTCTGTCTTCAGCGCCCTCCATGAGACAGGAGTTTCCCCGTGCCCCACCTCTCCCGCCGCGGCGCCCTCAGACTCGCCGCCGGTGTCACCCTCGGTTCGGCCCTGCCCCTGGCGGGCTGCGGGCGCGACGACGGCACGGCCGCAGCCGCCGGCAGTGCCAAGCCCGTCGACAGCTCCCCGGCCACCGGACGCGTCAGCGTCTGGGCCGCGCAGGGCGACGCCGACGTGCTCGCCAAGGTCATCAAGCCGTTCGAGAAGGCCAACCCGGACGTGGACGTCACGTTCACGCTGATCCCGAACGCCGAGTACTACACCAAGCTCCAGGCGGCGATCGCCGCGGGCAAGGGACCGGACGTCGCGCAGTTCTTCCCCGAGTCGCAGGCGCAGTTCCTCGACGCGCAGACCCTGAAGCCCGTCCCCGACGGCCTCGTGGACTCCGGCGGCTTCTTCAAGAGCCTCTGGGACGCGGGCGTCGTCGACGACGTGGCATACACAGTGCCGTGGTACGCATACACGTACGCCCTCGTCTACCGCGCCGACCTCGCGAAGAAGGCCGGGGTGACGGCGCCGGCCACCTGGGACGACATGACACCGTTCCTGAAGGCGCTCCAGCGCGCCGGCGCCGGGCACGGACTCGGCGCCGACATCGGCTGGGACGTCTTCAACGGCCAGGACGTCGCGATGTACGCCTGGCAGGCCGGCGGCTCGTTCCTCTCCTCCGCCGGGAAGTGGACCCTCGACACCCCCGAGACGGTCGCCGCGCTGAAGTACAACGCCTCCTTCTTCACGGCCGGGACCGCCGACACCGGCGGCCCCACCTTCCTCGACGCACAGCCGTACTTCGTCTCCGGCAGGACCGCGAGCATGATCACCGGACCGTGGGTCATCGGCCAGCTCGACGCCGCCGCGAAGAAGACCGGCTGGACCGCGTCCCACGTCGCCACCGCCCCGCTGCCCGCGGGCTCCTCGGGCAGCGTCTCCTTCTCGGCGGGCGGCAGTTGGGGCGTCCTCGCCGACAGCGGCAACGCGGACGCGTCCTGGAAGTTCGTCCGCCATCTCGCGCAGCCGGCCACCCAGGTCGCGCAGTACAAGGCGTACGGCTCGCTGCCCGCCGTCATCTCCGCCTGGGACGACTCGGCGATCAAGGGCCAGCCGCTGCTCGACGCCTTCTTCACCCAGCTCAAGAACACCCGGACGTTCCCGCAGGTCGCCACCTGGCAGCAGGTCGCGACCCGGATGGGCAAGGAGATGGAGGCCGTCGCCAAGGGCAGGCAGAGCGCGGAGAAGGCGGCCGGGAACATCCAGGCGTACGCCGAGAGCGTCGGCACCGGGTCGAAGTGAGCCGCCGATGACGACCACAGCGCTCCCGGAGACACGGGGGAAACCGCTTCCGAAGGCGGCGCGGCCGACACCCCCAGCCGCCCGGCGCCCCCGCTCCGGCGCCCGCCGGACGGCCGTCGCCTGGCTGTTCCTCGCCCCCTTCGCCCTCGTCTTCCTGCTCTACACGCTGATCCCCACCGTCGCCGCCCTCGGCTTCAGCCTCACCGATCTGCGCGGCGCCGACCTGCGCACCCCGTTCGCCGTCGACTTCACCGGCTTCGACAACTACCTGCGGCTGATCGAGGACCCGACCTTCCTGCGGGACATCCTGAACACCGCCGTGTTCGTCGCCGTCGGTGTACCGCTGACCATGGGCATCGGCTTCGCCCTGGCCCTCGCCCTCGACTCCGGGATCCGGCGGCTGCGCGGCGTGTTCCGTACGGTGTTCTTCGCGCCGGTCGTCACCAACATCGTGGCCGTCGCCCTGATCTGGCAGTACGCCTTCAACGCCGACGGCACCGTCAACAAGGTGCTCGGCGCGGCCGGTCTCGCCGGACCCGACTGGCTCGACGACCCGCATCTGGCCATGCCCGTCGTCATCCTGCTCGGTGTGTGGCGCAACTTCGGCACCGCGATGGTGCTGTTCCTCGCCGGGCTCCAGGCCATTCCCCGGGACGTCTACGAGGCCGCAGCCCTCGACGGAGCCGGCCGCTGGCGGCAACTCCGTTACGTCACGCTGCCGTTGCTGCTGCCGACCACCCTCATGGTCTCCGTCCTGCTGACCGTCTTCTACCTCCAGGTGTTCGACGAGCCCTACCTCCTCACGGGCGGCGGCCCGCTCGGCTCCACCGAGTCCGTCGCCCTGTACACCTACCGCCAGTTCGGTTCCGGCGAGTTCGGTACGTCGTCGGCGGCGTCCTTCGTGACACTGGTGCTGGTGGCCGTCGTGAGCGCCGTCCAGTTCCGGCTGCTGAGGTCCCGCACATGACAACCCTGCGAGCCACCCCCCGCCAAGCCCCCCGAACCGTCGGCCGGCCGCTGCTCTACACCGCCCTCGTCCTGTGCGCGCTGCTCACACTGCTCCCGTTCGTCTGGGTGGTCAGCGGCTCGCTGCGCAGCCTCGACGAGATCCGCTCCGACCCCGGCGCCTGGCTCCCGCACCACCTCACCCTCTCCAACTTCACCCGGCTGTTCGCGACCGAGGGCTTCGGCCGGTTCCTCGCCAACAGCGTCGTCGTCGCGGTGATCGTCGTCGCCGGGAACGTCGTGGCGGCCTCCGCCGCCGGATACGCGCTCGCCAAGCTGGACTTCGCGGGAAAGCGGCTCGCGTTCGGCGCGGTCATGGCGGCGATGATGGTGCCGTTCACGGCGGTGTTCGTCACCCAGTTCGTCATCACCGTCGACCTGGGGCTCGCGGACACCCTCACCGGAATCGCCCTGCCCTGGGCGGCGATGCCCATGTCCGTCTTCATCATGCGGCAGTACGCGCTGTCGATCCCCGACGAACTCCTCGAAGCGGCCCGCATCGACGGCGCGGGCGAGTTCCGGATCTTCTTCCGGATCTTCCTCCCGCTGGCCGGACCCGCCGTCGCCACGATCACGATCATGTCGTTCCTCGCCTCCTGGAACAACTTCATCTGGCCGCTGATCGTCGCCCAGAGCATGTCCACCTACACGCTCCCGGTGGGCCTGGCCGCGACCAGCCAGGCGGCGGCGCACGTCACCGACTACGGCCTGATGCTCGCCGGCGCGATCGTCGTGATGCTTCCGGTGCTCGTGCTCTTCCTCTGCCTGCAGCGTTACTTCGTGCAGGGCATCGCCGGAACGGGAATGCGGTGAACACCATGAATACCGTGACCACCGTGCACGCTCCCGCCGGCACGATCGTCGGCCGCCAACTCGGCGCCGTACGGCGCTTCTCGGGCATCCCGTACGCCGAACCCCCCGTCGGCGCACGGCGGTTCGCCGCACCCGTCCCGCGCGGCCCGTTCCGGGAACCCTTCGACGCGTCGCGGCCCGGCGCCACCGCACAGCGCGTACAGCTGTCCGCGACGACCACCGTGCCGGAGCCGTCGATCCCCGGCGACGACATACTGAACCTCACCGTCACGGCCCCGGCGGCGGACGACAGCCCTATCCCCTGGCCGGTCCTCGTGTGGGTCCACGGCGGCGGCTTCCTCGGGGGCAGCCCGGCCGGCCCCTGGTACGACGGGCGCGCCTTCGCCCGCGACGGCGTCGTCCTCGTCACGGCCGGCTACCGGCTCGGCGTGGACGGCTTCGCCCCGCTGGACGGCGTCCCCGCGAACCTCGGGCTGCGCGATCTGCTGCTCGCCCTGGACTGGGTGCGGGAGAACATCGCCGCGTTCGGCGGCGACCCCGAGCGGATCACCCTGGCCGGCCAGTCGGCCGGGGGAGCGGCGGTACTCGCACTGCTGTCGTCACCCGCCGGGCACGGGCGGTTCCAGCGGGCGGCCAGTCTCTCCGGCGGCTTCTTCGAGGTCGCGGCGAACGGGTTCGTGGAGCGCCTCGCGCACACCCTCGGTGTACCGCCGACCCGGGCGGGACTCGGCACCTGCCCGCCCGAGCGGCTCCAGCGCGCCGTCCTGGATCTGCGCAGCGACGCCGACGCCGACGATGTCCTCGTCCTCGGCCCGACCGTCGGCGGCGATGACGACCTGCTGCCGGTCCCGGCCGCCGAGGGACTCGCCGTGCACGGGCACGACGTACCGCTGCTGCTCGGCGCGACCGGCGACGAGTTCGACCGGCCCGCCGACCCCGCCGCACGCGCGGCGGGCGGCAGGCTCACCGACACCCTCTTCCGCGCCGCCTGCCCGCGCGCCGCGGCGGCCCGGCGCGCCGCCCCCGCCGGAACCTGGCTGTACTCCTTCGAGTGGCCTTCCCCGATGCTCGGCGGCTCCGCGCACTGCACCGACCTGCCGTTCTTCTTCGACCTCCTCGACGCCCCGGGCGTCCCCGAGGCCCTCGGCCCGAACCCGCCGTCCGACCTGGCCACCCGGATGCACGCCGACCTGGTCGGCTTCGTCCGCGGCGGGACACCGGGCTGGGGACGGGCGACCGGCGGGCCGGGCGATCCGGTGCGCGCGTACGGTACGCCGGTCGTCGACACCACCGGCCTCTACGACCCCGTGGTCCCGGCGGCGGGAGCGGCGGCGTGCTGATGTCCGGTATGAACCAGAGCGCCGTACGACGCGTCAACACCGCCGTGATCCTGAGGGCGTTGGCCGTGTCGGCCGGTCCGACGACGATGACCGCGCTCTCCGGACGCACCGGACTCTCCCGCCGCACCATCGAGTTGATTCTGGACTCGCTCGTCGAGGCGGGCTGGGTCGCCGAGTTGGACCGCGTCCCGGTCAGCGGCTCCGCCGGGCGCCCGGCCCGCCGCTACGAACTCCGTGCCGAACACGCCCTGTTGGCCGCCGTACGGATCACCACCGTCGATGTGTCCGCGGTCGTCGCCGACGTGCGTGGCCGCATCCTGGGCCGGGCGCACCGTCAACTGCGCGCCTACCAGGACCCGTACGCCACCCTCGACGACGCGGCGGCGCTGGTCCTGGCGGCGCTCGACGACGCCGGCGGCTCGCCCGACCGGCTGCGGGCGGGTGCCGTCGCGAGCGGTGGCGCGATCGACGACGAGGGAGTCGTACGGCGTCTGGTGCACACCACC
Source organism: Streptomyces vulcanius (assembly GCF_042653945.1). Lineage (NCBI taxonomy): Bacteria > Bacillati > Actinomycetota > Actinomycetes > Kitasatosporales > Streptomycetaceae > Streptomyces > Streptomyces vulcanius. The sequence continues at coordinate 57,030 of NZ_JBHSFK010000053.1, forward strand.
CGCTGGGAGGGCGTCCATCTGCCCGAGGAACTCGCGCGACGCGTGACGGTGCCCTGGTTCGCCGACAACGACACCAACCTCGGTGCGCTCGCGGAGCGTTGGCGGGGTGTGGCCGGTGACCACGACAACGTCGTATGGGCGATGCTCGGCAACCGTACCGGCCTCGGCATCCTCATCCGGGGGGCCGTGCACCGGGGGCTCGACGGCGCCGCCGGCGAGATCGTCGAAGCGGTGTCGCTGCCGGCCGGGTCGGTCGAGGACCGTCCCGTGGCCTGGCTCACCTCACCACGGGCCGCCCGACGGGCCGTCGCCCTGGGCCGGTTCGCCGCGGCCCGCGCCGGGGAACCGGCCGCGCTCGCCGAGGTCGACGAGTTCGTGGAGAACATCGCGTCGATCCTCACCACCCTGTCCTGGACCGTCGCACCCTCGCTCATCGTGCTCGGCGGCGGACTGGAGGACGCGGCCGACGTGCTGCTGCCCCGGGTCCGCGCCGCCCTGCGCGCGGCCCGCACCCCCGCCGTCGAACTCCGTGCCACCGGCCTGGGCCACGACGCGCCGCTGATCGGCGCCGTGAAACTCGCCCTCGACCGCATGGACACCGAACTGTTCGGCCCCCTCGTCCCGAGCGCGTGACCGCGCCCGCCCCCCACAGGGAGTCCCACCCGTGACCCACACCCCCCGTACCGACGTCCTCGTCGTGGGCAGCGGCATCATGGGCGCCGTCGTCGCCCGGCTGCTGCGCGAGGGCGACCCCGGCCTGCGCATCACGATGGCCGACGGCGGCACCGCGATCGGCCCGGCCGCCGGGCTGCATCTGCACGACCTCGACGACCCGGAGCTGTGGGCACGCCACAACGAACAGGTGGCCACCGGTATCCAGGGCATGTACACGGGCGCCGAGGTGGTCCGCGAGGCCCCCGGCCGCCTCGCCGAGCTGCCGCCCGGCATGTTCCACGCGCTGGCCTTCGGCGAGGACACCGAGGCGATGCCCCGGGCCGCGCTCGCCTGGAACGCGGGCGGCATGGGCGTGCACTGGACCGCCGCGACCCCGTGGCCCGCGGGCGAGGAGGTGTTCGACTTCGGCGACCCCGCCGGCTGGTCCGCCGACCTCGACACCGCCCACCGGCTCCTCGGGGTCGCCCCCGCCGCGATCGGCCCGACCGGGGTCGGACACCTCGTACTCGACGTCCTGCGCGGGCGCTACGCCGACCCCGGCCGCGGCCTGGCCGGCCCTGGCCCCAGCGGCGGCGGCCCCGGCACCCCGGGCCCTGGCCCCGACACCACCAGCCCCGCCAACACGCGCCCCGCCCCCGGCGACCGCCGCCCCCAGCCCATGCCCATGGCCGTCACCGTCACCCCCTCCGGGCCCATGCCGCGCACCGCCCCCGGCACCATCCTCCCGGCCCTGGCCACCGGAGGTGACCCCGGGTTCACCCTGCTCACCGGCACGCTCGTCACCGAGCTGCTCCACACCGGCGGGCGGATCACCGGTGCCCGGCTGCGGCGGGTCGCCGACGGCACGGAGTACGAACTCCACGCGGACACGGTCGTGGTGTGCGCCGACGCGCTGCGCACCCCGCAACTCCTGTACGCCTCCGGCATCCGCCCCCCGGCGCTCGGCCGGCACCTCAACGAGCACGCCTTCGTCACCGCCCGGGTCCTGCTCGACCTGGACCGCTTCGGCCTCACCCTCGACGACCTGCCGCTGCCGCGCCCCGGCGAGTTCAGCACCGACTCCCTCTGGCTGCCGCACAACGGCCCGGCCCAGCCCTTCCACGGCCAGATCATGAACCGCACCTACGTCGACGAGGGCGGCCGGCCCCTCGCCCACTCCGTCGGCGTCTCCCTGTACGTCCCCGTCGAGTCCCGCCCCGAGAACCGGCTGGTGTTCTCGCCGACCGAGTCGGACCTGGCCGGACTGCCCAGGATCGGCGTCGAGTTCGGCTACTCCGCCGCCGACCGCGCGCTGATCGGCCGGGCCCTCGACGAAGTCCGTTCCCTGGCCGAGGAGTTCGGCCCCTTCGACCCCGTGACCGAGCGGGCGCTGCTGCCGCCGGGATCCTCCCTGCACCTCACCGGCACCGTCCGGGCAGGCGCCGCCGACGACGGCACCAGCGTCTGCGACCCCGACGGCAGGGTGTGGGGCTACGACAACCTCTACCTCGCCGGCAACGGAGTGATCCCCACCCCGATGGCCGCCAACGTCACCCTCACCGGCGCGGTCACCGCGGTGCGCGCCGCCCGAGCCGTGACCGCGCGGAACACTGTGCTCAGCCGACCCTACTGACCCCATCGACCCATGTGACCCGACCCCACTGAAAGGCCCGACGTGATCGACATCGCGAAGGAATACCGCGTCGCCCTGCCGGCCTGGATCGACGACGAACTCGCCGACCTGCCCGCCGTCCTCCCCGACGCGGCGGACCGGATGCGGCTCGTGCACCGCCTCGCCGACCGCAACTGGCGGGAGGGCAACGGCGGTCCGTTCGCGGCGGTGGTCGCCGAGCGCGCGACCGGGCGGATCGTCTCCGTCGGAGTGAACGTCGTCCTCGCCACCGGTGTCTCCAGCGCCCATGCCGAGGTCGTCGCCCTGGGCCTCGCCCAGATCGCCACCGGCGGCTGGGACCTGGGTGCCGAAGGGCTGCCCGCGCACGAGCTGGTCGTCAACTGGCGTCCCTGCGTGCAGTGTTACGGCGCCGCCATGTGGTCCGGGGTGCGCGGTCTGGTGGTCGCGGGGGAGGGTCCGGAACTGGAGGAGATCACCACCTTCGACGAGGGCCCCCTCGGCGCGGACTGGGCCGAGCAGTTCGAGGCCCGCGGTATCGAGGTCGTCCACGACGTACTCCGCGAGGAGGCGCTCGCCGTGTTCCGCGACTACCGCGAGGCCGTCGACAAGGCGGCCGGTGTCGTCGTCTACAACGCGCGCGGCGGTGCGTCATGAGGACACGGTTCGCGACGGACGTCATCACCTTCTACCACCCCCGCTTCTGGGACCTCGACTCCGCCGAAGCCCTGCGCACCTGGGCCGCCGCCCACCCCCGGGCGTTCTGGGAACGGGTGATGGACACCCTCGCCGGGACGGAAGTCACCGGCATCGAACTGACCTTCGCCCCCGGCGATCCGGACTCCGCTCTGCGTGCCTACGGCAGCGCGGCCTCCTTCCGCCGTGCTCTCGCCGACCGCGGCCTGCACGTCGTCAGCGCCTTCGTGGCGGGCGGCGACACCCCGGACTGGCGGCAGGAGGGCGCCCTGCCCGCGATCGTCGCCGACGCCGAGCGCCGCGCCGCCTTCCTGGCGGAGACCGGCGCGGACCTCCTCGTCACCGGGCTGCCCATGCGGACGACGTTCGGCACCCGCCCGCCCTTCTTCGTCGACGCCGCGTACATGACGCGGATGGCCGACGTCGCGCACGCGGTCGGCGAGGCGGTGTCCCGGCACGGCGTACGGCTCGCCTTCCACACCGAGTCCAACAGCACCCTCTGGTACGAGCGGGACATCGACCTGTTCATGGCGCTCACCGACCCGCGCTACGTCTGGCTGTGCCCCGACTCCTGCCACATCGCCCTCGGGGGCGGCGACCCCGTGGCCGTCGCCCGCCGCCACACCCCGCGCATCGCCCTCGCCCACTGGAAGGACGCGGTCGGCCCCATCGACGTCGAACTCATCGTCGACGACACGGTGTTCGCCCGGCAGCAGCCCTACATGACCGCCCTCGGCGCCGGTGTCGTGGACTGGCCGTCCTGGTCCGCCGCGATGTCCCGCACCCCCGGCGCCGGCACCGTCCTCATCGAACTCGACGAGGCCGCCGACCCCGTCGCCGCCCTCCGCGCGGGCACAGCCGTGGTGCACGCGGCCCGCGCATGAGGCCGACGGTTCAGACATCCGTTCCCGGTCATGCGCACCGCACGCGATCCCGGTCGGCCGGGTGCGCATACAGCGGAACCAGCGGGCTCACGGTGAGCCGTCGCCTTCCCACAGCGCGGCCAGCGCCTCGTCGAGGGTGTGCGCCGGGTGCCAGCCCAGGGCCCTCGCGGCGGCGCCGATCGCGGAGCACTGCCAGGCGACGTCGCCCGAGCGGATCGAACGGCCACCCGCCGCGCTCGTCGCGTTCTCCTCGATGCGACCCCGGAAACCGGCCTTCTCCGCCAGGCCGTAGACCAGTTCGCGCACCGGGACGGCCCGGCCGGAGCCGATGTTCAGCACCGGCGGCAGCGGTCCGGGCGCGGTGACCGCGAGTTCGGCCGCCCGCGCCACATCGCGTACGTCCACGAAGTCACGGTGGGCCGACAGGTCGCCGAGCCGCAGCACCGCCTCCGGGCCCCGGCCGGCGTCCCGCAGCAGCGCCGCCAGCCGGCCCGGCAGCCCGGCGGCCGGCGCCCCGGGGCCCACCGGGTTGCCCACCCGCAGCACCACCGAGTCGAGGCCGGACGAGGCGACCACGGCCGTGCCCGCCAGCTTGGTCGCGCCGTAGGGGCCGGCCGGACGGGTCGCCGCGGACTCCGTGACCGGCTTCCCCGGCTCGCCCGGCCCGTACTCGGCGGCCGAGCCCAGGTGCACCAGACGGGCCCCGGGGGCCGCCTCCCGCAGCGCGGCGCACAGCACCGCCGGGCCGCGGGCGTTGACCTCGGCGAGGGTCACGGCGTCGCCGCCGGTCGCGCCCGCGCAGTTGACGACCGCGTCGGGCGCGGCCGAGGCCAGGGTCTTGGCCAGCTCCTCCGGACGGACCGAGGCGAGGTCGACGCCGTGGTCCGCGTCGGGGGAGCGGCCGGCGCCGAGGATCCGCGCACCCGGCAGGGCGCGCAGCCGTTCGGCGACATGGGCTCCGAGATATCCGGTGAAGCCCAGGACGAGAATGCGCATGTGGTGCTCAGGCTCCCTTGAGGAGAGGGGACTTGTGGGGGGTGGACTCGGCGCCGGGCCCGGATGGTCGTGGTCGTGGGGGCGCCAGATGTCGAGCCGGTGGCCTTCGACGTCGTAGGCGTGCGGCTGCTTCTGATTCTTTATCAGGTCGGGCACCAGCTCGTCGAAGCCCAGCGACAGGCCGGGCGGTGAAGCTGCACTTCATCCGGCACAACTGCCGTGTCCACGGGGCCCCTTGGCGAAGCTTTGGGTGCCTTTGAGAGGTCCTTGGCCCACTGCACATCTTGCGTACCGGCGACCTTCACATCGGCGTCACCGGACCCTTCCCTGACGTTCGATGCCCTTGGAACACTCGCTTCCCGTCACGTACCGGCCGGCACAGACACACGTTCCGCACGAGAGGCTTCTCACCCATGCCCGAGGTCAACCGGCGTCGCTTCCTCCAACTCGCGGGCGCCACCACGGCGTTCAGCGCGCTCTCCAACAGCATCGAGCGTGCCGCCGCACTGCCCGCGAACCACCGCACGGGGTCGATCGAGGACGTCGAGCACATCGTCGTCCTGATGCAGGAGAACCGCTCCTTCGACCACTACTTCGGCACCCTGAGGGGCGTGCGCGGCTTCGGCGACCCCCGTCCGGTGACGCTCCCGAACGGCAAGCCGGTGTGGCACCAGTCCGACGGCACCAAGGACGTCCTGCCGTTCCACCCCGACGCCGACGACCTGGGCCTGGCCTTCCTCCAGGATCTCCCGCACGGCTGGAACGACGGCCACGCCGCGTTCAACGGCGGCAAGTACGACGGCTGGATCGCGGCCAAGTCCGCGACCACGATGGCGTACCTGAACCGCAAGGACATCCCGTTCCACTACGCGCTCGCCGACGCCTTCACCATCTGCGACGCCTACCACTGCTCGTTCATCGGCTCGACCGACCCCAACCGGTACTACCTGTGGACCGGTTACACAGGCAACGACGGCAAGGGCGGCGGCCCGGTCCTCGGCAACGACGAGGTGGGCTACAGCTGGACGACGTACCCCGAACGCCTGGAGGAGGCCGGGGTCTCCTGGAAGATCTACCAGGACGTCGGCGACGGTCTCGACAAGAACGGCAGCTGGGGCTGGATCCAGGACGCCTACCGCGGCAACTACGGCGACAACTCGCTGCTGTACTTCACCCAGTACCAGAACGCCCAGCCCGGCGACCCGCTGTACGACAAGGCCCGCACCGGTACCGACGCCCGAAAGGGCGAGGGCTTCTTCGACCGGCTGAAGGCGGACGTCAAGGGCGGCAAGCTGCCGCAGATCTCCTGGATCGTCGCTCCCGAGGCCTTCACCGAGCACCCCAACTGGCCCGCCAACTACGGCGCCTGGTACGTCGCCCAGGTCCTGGACGCGCTCACCTCCGACCCCAAGGTGTGGGCGAAGACGGCCCTGTTCATCACCTACGACGAGAACGACGGCTTCTTCGACCACATGGTCCCGGCGTTCCCGCCCGCCTCCGCCGCACAGGGCAAGTCCACGGTCGACACCGGCCCGGACGTGTTCACCGGCGACAGCGGCCATGTCGCCGGCCCCTACGGCCTCGGGCAGCGTGTGCCGATGCTCGTCGTCTCGCCCTGGAGCAAGGGCGGTTACGTCTGCTCCGAGACCCTCGACCACACCTCGGTCATCCGCTTCATGGAGCGCCGCTTCGGCGTCCACGAGCCCAACATCTCGCCCTGGCGGCGCGCGGTCTGCGGCGACCTGACCGCCGCGTTCGACTTCAGCCGGGAGGACACCCGCCCGGTCGCGCTGCCCGACACCGACGGATACGAGCCGCCGGACAAGGACCGCCACCCGGACTACGTGCCCACCCCGCCGGCCAACCCCGTCCTGCCCCGGCAGGAGCGCGGCTCCCGCCCCACCCGGCCGCTCAAGTACGCGCCCTCCGTGGACGGTTCGGTGAACGCCGCCGCCGGGACGCTCACCCTCACCTTCGCCTCCGGGGCCGAGGCCGGCGCCGCCTTCCTGGTCACCTCCGGCAACCGCACCGACGGGCCCTGGAGTTACACCACCGGAGCCGGCAGGTCCGTCTCCGACACCTGGAACTCGGCGTACAGCAAAGGCTCGTACGATCTGACCGTGCACGGGCCCAACGGCTTCCTGCGCGTCTTCAAGGGCAGGAAGGCGGGGGTCGAGGTGACCGCGCGGCACTCCGGCGGTTGCCTCGAACTGACCTTCACCAACAAGGCGTCCGGCACGGCCGAGCTCAGGCTGGCGGACGGCTACGGCCGCCGTACCACGACGGTCAAGGTGCGCTCCGGCGCCGTCGTCAGGCACAGTGTCGACCTGGCGGCCGGCAGGCGCTGGTACGACGTCACCGTCACCTCCGCCACCGACCCGGCGTTCGTACGGCAGTTCGCCGGACATGTCGAGAACGGGCGTCCCGGCGTGAGCGATCCGGCGATCGCCACGGTGTAGCCGGGTCCGGGGTACTGTGCCCCGGTGAACACCCATTCGAACACTCCTGACATACCGCAGCAGGCCGGGGCCGCCCCCAGCGGCCCCGGCACGCTGTTCGGTGAGCCCGTCCTGGTCGTCAGCCAGAAGGCCAAGCTCATCGAGCTGACCAACGAGTACAAGGTCATGGACCAGCAGGGCAACCAGCTCGGCTCGGTCGTCCAGGTCGGCCAGAGCGCCCTGCGCAAGGTGCTGCGGTTCGTCGCCAGCATCGACCAGTACCTGACGCACAGGCTGGAGATCCGGGACGCGCACGGGCAGCCGGTGCTGCTGCTGACCCGTCCCGCGAAGATCTTCAAGTCACGGGTCGTCGTGACCCGCCCCGACGGGCAGCAGGTCGGCGAGATCGTCCAGCAGAACGTCTTCGGGAAGATCAACTTCGCCATCAACGCGGGCGGCCGGCAGGTCGGCGCCATCAAGGCGGAGAACTGGCGGGCCTGGAACTTCGCCATCGTCGACCACACGGAGACGGAGGTCGCCCGGATCACCAAGACCTGGGAGGGCCTCGCCAAGACGATGTTCACCACCGCCGACAACTACGTCCTGCAGATCCACCGCCCGCTCGCCGAACCGTTCCTGAGCCTGGTGGTCGCCACCGCGCTGACCGTGGACACGGCCCTGAAGCAGGACGCCCGCGGCCTGGGGTGACCCACTTGAACCTGGGGTGACCCACTTGAAGGGGACACCCCGTCACAGCGGCGTGAGATGCCCCGGCTCGGACGCCGGCCGGGGCAGCAGCGCGGGCTCCGCCGACGCCGTCTCCGGCTGCAGGGCCAGTACCGCCGCCACGGGATGTTCCTCCTCGGGGACCGGCTCCGGCGTGGACCGCGAGAGCAGGACCACGCCCCACCCGGCGAACCCCGCTCCCGCGAGGGCGAGCAGCACGCCCGCCGCCCCGCCCTGGAGCCGTTCGCCCAGCAGGACGAGGCCGATCGCCGCGGCGGCCACCGGGTTGGCCAGCGTCACCATCGCCAGCGGAGCGCCGAGCCCGCCCCGGTAGGCGGTCTGCGACAGCAGCAGCCCGGCCGTCGCGAACGCCGCGACCAGCAGCGCCACCCCGACCACCTCCAGGCTCAGCAGCGAGCCCGAGCGGTCCGTCGCCGCGACCGTCACCGTCTGGGTGAGCGCCGAGGCGACCCCGGAGGCGAAGCCGGACGCGGTCGCGTGCCGCAGCCCGGGCCGGGCGCCGCGCCTGGCGAGCAGGCCGATCGCCGCCGCCGTCGCGCCCGCCACCGCGACCGCCTCGGGCAGGCTCAGCACATCGTCGGGCGCCGGACCCGACGCCGTGACCAGGATCGCGGCCAGGCCCGCCAGCGTGTAGGCGGTGCCCCGCCACTCGGCCGCGGTGACCCGCCGCCCCGCGACCCGCGCCCCCATCGGCACCGCGGCGACCAGCGTGAGCGCGCCCAGCGGCTGCACCACGGTCAGCGGACCGTACTTCAGCGCCACCACGTGCAGCAGCGCGGCGGAGGCGTTCAGCCCCACCGACGCCCACCAGGCGCCTCGGCCCAGCATGCGCACCAGGCCCGCGCCGGGGGAGCGGGCGGCCAGCCGCTCCTGGGCGACGGCCGCAGCCGCGTAGGCGGCGGCGGAGAACAGGGACAGGACGACGGCTATGAGGGTGGCGTCGGCGTTCATCGGGCCGCCCCCACCAGGACCTGCTCGTCCGCCGGAGCCGGGACGATCCGGCGCGCACCGCGCTCCGCGGTCGTCGCCGACCGCCCGGGCGCGTGGATCACCGCGAGCGCGATGCCGAGCAGCGCGCCCGCCACGACCGCGTCGAGCCAGTAGTGGTTCGCCGTCCCCACGATCACCAGCAGGGTCAGCAGCGGATGCAGCAGCCACAGCCATCGCCACCGCGACCGGGTTGCCACGATCAGGCCGATCGCGACCATCAGCGCCCAGCCGAAGTGCAGCGAGGGCATCGCCGCGAACTGGTTCGAGAGGTGGTCCGTGCTGGGCGGGCCGTACACCGAGGGCCCGTACACCCGCGCGGTGTCGACCAGGCCCGTCGCCGCCAGCATCCGCGGCGGGGCCAGCGGGAACGCCAGATGCAGGACCAGGGCGGCGGCGGTGACGGCGGCCAGCACCCGGCGGGCCCACACGTAGTGCGCCGGGCGGCGCAGATACAGCCAGACCAGGAAGGCCAGGGTGGCGGGGAAGTGGACGGTCGCGTAGTAGGTGTTCGCGATCCTGGCGAGCACGTCGCCGTGCAGCAGCAGGGACTGCACCGCGCCCTCGCCGGGCAGCCGCAGCCACCGTTCGGCGTTCCACACGTCCTGGGCGTTGCGGAGGGCCTCGGCGGTGTGGCCGGTGGCCAGCTGCCGCCCGAACTTGTAGACAAGGAAGAGTCCTGCGACGAGCAGGAGCTCGCGGACTACGGGCGGCCGGGCCGGCGTCGCCGGTTCCGCTTCTGCAGGCTCGGTGCGGGCATTCATCCCCCGGCCCCTTCGCTGACGGTGGTGCGTTTGCACGCTGGTGCGTGTGATCGATCGTGTTTGATCGATCGATACGATGTCGTACCGATACGACAGTGTACCGATACGCGCGAGTACCGGTACACTGGCGTATCGATTGACATACGCCACACTGGAATCAGGCGTGGAGACGGAATAGAAACGGAGAGGGGAAGAGACGATGACGTCGCAGGCCGCGGAGGGACCGGAACAGGTCACCGCAACGCGCCGCTCCAAGCTCACGCCCGAGCGTGAGATGGAGTTCTTCGACGCCGTCCTCGAACAGATCCGCGAGTGCGGATACGAAGCGGTCACCATGGAAGGGGTCGCGGCCACCACCCGGTGCAGCAAGTCCACGCTCTACCGGCAGTGGAAGACCAAGCCCCAGTTCGTCGTGGCCGCCCTGCGCTCGCGGCGCAGCGCGCGGCTCGCCGGCATCGACACCGGATCGCTCGCCGACGACCTGCGCGAGGCGGCGCGGGCCACCGGCCGCTGGTCGACGAACGACGGCAAGCTGCTGCAGGCGCTCGGCCACGCGGTCCACGGCGACGAGGACCTCGCGCTGGCGCTGCGCGAGGCGCTGGTCAACCCCGAGATCGAGGCGCTGCGGACGATCGTGAAGCGCGGCGTCGAACGCGGTGAGATCGCCGCCGGCCATCCCGCGCTGGAGTACATCCCGGCGCAGATGTTCGGCGTGATCCGCGCCCGGCCCGTCGTCGACGGCGAGTACGCCGACCCGGAGTACCTGGTCCGCTTCGTGGAGGCCGCCGTACTGCCCGCCCTCGGACTCGGTACGGGGCCGGCGTCACCGTAGAAGACCCAGGCCGCCGTTCCCGGGATGACGGAACGGCGACCTGTACGCGCCGCACCGTGGGGACGGGGGCGGCGCGCACCCCCCGGCCGGGTGGGGTTCCCCTTGAGCGGAGGGGTGCCCCACCCGGCCGTTCTCGTTCTCACACGTCCTGGCCGCTGCCGCCGCCCGACGCCACCTTGATCCCCTTGGTGATGGTGTCGATGACGGACACCTGCTGGTCGGCGTCCACCCCGAAGCGCAGCACCACCAGCCGCTTGGTGTCGGCCGGCGCCGGGAACGCCAGCGACTCGACATAGCCGTCGGCGCCCTTGCTGGTGACCGCCTTCCAGCGCACCAGGTAGCCCTTCTGCCCGGCCACGGTCACCGCCTTGGAGACCAGCACCTGGTGCGAGGTGATCGAACCGTAGGTGGTGCCGCCGTAGGATTCGTCGGCGTTCTTCGAGATGTCCGCCTTGGCGACCGCCTCGGCGGTGGCGCCGTTGGTGCCCAGTGCCTCGGCCGGGGCCGAGTACACGCCGCCCTTGGTGCAGGTCTTGGAGGTGTCGCCCGGGCACTGGTAGGAGGCGTCGGACGTGACCTGCGCGCCCACGCTCAGCTCCTGCCCGGTCCAGTTGGCCGGGATGGGGATGCTGATCCCGTTGAGCGCGTCCGTCACCGAACCGCTCTTGATCTTCGGCGCCTCGGACTCCTCGGGGGAGGGCGAGGCGCCGCCCGAACCTCCGGAGCCCCCGGAGCCTCCCGAGCCGCCGCCGGATCCGCCGAAGGGCCCGCCCTGGCCGCCGTTCTGGCCGCCCGGTCCGCCCTGGCCGCCCGGTCCCTGCGCCGTACCGCCGCCGCCGTTGCCGTCGTCCTTGGACAGCGCGTACACGCCGACCCCGATGCTGGCCAGGACCGCGACCGCCGCCGCGACGGCTATGCCCGTCCGCAGCCGGTGCCGCGAGCCCGCGTCCGCGGGGGGAGCGGGGTGGGCCGCCGGGGCCGCCGGGTACACCGAGTAGTCCGGATACACCGGGTACGCCGGATACGCGCCGTCGGTCGGCGCCTGCGCCGGCGGACCCCCTGCGGCGGCCGGGCCCGCGGGGCGGGTCCGGTCCGTCCAAGCACTGCCGTCCCACCAGCGCTCGGTGGCGGGAGTGTCGTTCGTCTGCCCCGGATCGGGGTACCACCCGGGAGGAGTCACCTGCGTCATGCCCCCACCGTATGAGGCATCGGTGAAAGGCGGATGAGAGGGAGCGCAATCCGTGGAATTCAGCGCCCCGGACGCTCCCGCGCGCCGAACACGCGATTGGCGTGAAACCGACGTCAATCCGGTGCGTGTCGCCCGCCGTTGACGTTGCGGGGCCGGACCCGCAGGCCCGCCGGGGCGCCCCGGTGTCCACCCCGTCACCCGTGCAGGCGGGACCTGCGCGGACCTGCCTCCACGGCGGCCCCCGGACGGCTACGCTCGACGTCGGTACACCGTCCGGGCGACTTGGGGAGGTAGCGGGATGACGGAGGCACGGCCCGCGGCGGCCACCTCGGCTTCCCTGTGGGAGCGCGAGGAGGAGGTCGCCGCCATCACGCGGGCGGTGGACGCGCTCTGCGAGGGCCGGTCCCCCTCGGGTCACCTGCTGGTGCTCCGGGGCGAGGCCGGTGTCGGAAAGACCGCGCTGTTGGCCGAGACCCGCCGTATCGCCGAGAACCGCAACTGCGCGGTCTGGTCGGCCCGCGGCGGCGAGGCACTGAAATCCGTCCCCTTCAACGTGGTGCGGCAGCTGCTGCAGCCCGCGCTGCTGTCCCTGCTGCCGGAGGAGACCCGCGAGTACCTCGGCGACTGGTACGACGTCGCGGGCCCCGCACTCGGCATCGCGGAGCCCGGCGAGGCACCCGCCGACCCGCAGGGCGTGTGCGACGGCCTGGTCGCCGCCGTACGACGGCTCACCCGGCGGGACTACCCGCTGGTGATGCTGATCGACGACGCGCACTGGGCCGACCAGGAGACCCTGCGCTGGCTCGCCGCGTTCGTCGAACGCCTCGACGACCTCTCCGTGCTGGTCGTCGTCGCCCGCAGGCCCGGCGAGGTCCGGGGCGACGCGGCCCGCGACCTGGACGCGATCGGCGTGGCCGCGGGCCAAGCCGTCACCAGCCTCAGCTCCCTCACCCCGGCCGCCATCGCCGGACTCACCCGCGAACTCCTCGGCGAACACGCCGACGCCGCGTTCTGCCGCGAGGTGTGGGCCGTCACCGACGGCAACCCCTACGACACCGTCGAACTCCTCGCCAAGGTCCGCGACAAGGAGCTGGAGCCCAGCGAGTCCTCGGCCGCCGAACTGCGCCCCCTCAACCGCGCGGCACGCGGCGGCGGACTCGTCGACCGGCTGGAGGAACTCGGCATCGAGGCCACCCGGTTCGCCATGGCCGCCGCCATCCTCGGCGGCGTCGGCATCTCCATCGACGAGGCGTCCCGGCTCGCCGTCATGGACCGCGACACCGCCGTGCGCTGCGCCGAACTGCTGCGCACGGCCCGTATCCTCACCGAACCCGACGCGGCGACCGTCCCCGCCGTCGACGGCGACCTGGAGTTCGTCCATCCGCTGATCGCCACCGCCGTCTACGACAACATCCCGCCGAGCCTGCGCACCGCGTGGCACGGCGTCGCCGCCAAGATCGTCACCGAGGCGGGCAAGGGGCTCGCGGCGGCCTCCCGCCACCTCATCCAGGTCCACCCCGAGGGCGACCAGGAACTCGTCGAGCAACTGCGCGGAGCGGCCGGCGAACACCTCGCGGTCGGCGCCCCCGACGCGGCCCGCCGCTGCCTGGAGCGCGCCCTGGCCGAACCGCCCGCCCCCGACATCCACGCGCGTGTGCTCTACGACCTGGGCTGCGCCACCCTCCTCACCGCGCCCGCCAGGACCGTCGACCACCTGCGCACGGCGCTCGCCATGCCGGGCCTCGACGCCGAAGAACGCGTCCAGGCCGTCTACCGCCTGTCCCAGGCGCTGCTGCACAACGACCAGCTGGAGGAGGCCGTCCGCACCGTCGAGGCGGAGGCCGCCCGGCTCGCACCGGGACCCGCGAAGACCCGTCTGCAGGCCGTGCAGTTCATGTGGGAGGGCGTCCATGCGGGCGAGGCCACCTCACCGGGCCGCAGCGAGCAGCTCGCCGCGCTCGCCGCCGCCTGCACCGGCCGTGACAACGCCGAGCGCGCCCTGCTCATCCTGCGCGGTTTCGACGCCATGACCCATGGCGAGAACGCCGAGGAGGTCGTTGAGTTCTGCGACCGCTCCCTCGTCAACGGCCGCCTCGCGCCCGGCCTCGGCTGGACCGACCAGGAGTGGGGCATCGAGCTGCTGATGATGCTCTCCAGCTCCTACGCCTACACCGACCGCCTCGACCGCGCCGACACCCTCTTCAACGAGGCACTGCGCACCTACAAGTCGTCCGGCTGGAGCGGCGGCCACCTCGCCCTGGCCCATGGCTACCTCGGCCTCGGGCTGCGCCGCCGGGGCAAGCTGAAGGAGGCCGAGGAGTCCCTGAGGGAGTCCCTGCGGATCGCCGAACGCGTCGGGCGGGGCCTGCCCCTGTACTGGTCGGCCACCTGCAACCTCGTCGACGTGCTGCTGGCCCGCGGCCATGTCGAGGAGGCCTGGCAGGTCTCCGAGGACTACGGCTTCGGCCCGCCGTACCCGTCCACGATCGTGCTGCCCGACCCGCGCTCGGTGCGGGGCCGGCTGCTGATCGCCGTCGGCCGGGTCACCGAGGGCGTCAACGAACTGGAGGAGGCCGAGAAGGCGGCGGTCGCCCGCGGTCACCTCAACCCCGTGATGGTCCCGTGGGCGGTCGATCTCGCCCGGGCCCTCGCGGTGGTGGACCCCGTCCGCGCGGCCCGGCTCGCCTCCGACGCCCGCCGCCAGGCCGAGCGGTTCGGCACCGACACCGCGATCGGCGAGGCCCTGCGCTGCGCCGCCGCCCTGGAGACCGGCCAGCGCGCGGTGCGCCTCGCCCACCAGGCGGTCACCTACCTGGAGGCCTCGCCCTGCCAGTACGAGCACGCGGCGGCCCGCATCGAGTACGGCATCCTCGCCCGCTCCGTCACCGAGATCAACCGCGGCCTGACCCTGGCCCGCACCTGCGGCGCGGACGGCCTGACGAGGAAGGCGGAGCAGGCGCTGGACATGTGGTAGACGCGCCGCTACGCGAGTAGTCGGGCGGGTCGATCGACCGCCAGTCCCGTCACGCGAGTAGTCGGGCGGTCTATCGACCCCCAGTCCCGTCACGCGAGTAGTTCGTCTGTCAGTTGCGCCAGCCGCTCGCGCGTCTTCGGGTCGTACGTCTCCTCGTGCGCGCGGGCCGGCCGGGTGCCGTCGAAGAAGCGGCCTGTGCCCAGGTCTCCGGTGGCCAACTCCCCGGTGGCCAGGGCGAGGACGCCCGGGGCGCCGTCGGCGACCGTGGACCAGGGTGCGACGCCGCCCTCGCGGACCATCGCCGTGTCCATGAACGTCGCCGGGTGCAGCACGTTCACCGCGACCCCGGTGCCCGCCAACTCCTCGGCGAGAGTGAAGGTATGGGCGGCGAGGGCGAACTTGCTGCGGCAGTACGCCGCGAAGCCGCCGTAGTCGCGGGTGAATTCGGGGTCGTCGAAGTCGACGGGCTCCTGGCCGACCGAGCCGACGTTCACGATCCGGGCCGGCACGTTCGCCCGCAGTACCGGAAGCAGGGCCCGGGTCAGCGCGACCGGCGCCAAGTAGTTGACCGCGAACCGCAGTTCGTGTCCGTCGGCGCTCACCTCACGCCCCGAGCCGGGTGAACCGGCGCCCACGCCCGCGTTGTTGACGAGCACATCGAGCCCCGGCCGCGCCTCGGCGACCCGCGCGCCCAGCTCGCGCACCTGGGCCAGCGAGGCCAGGTCCGCCACGAGCCCCTCCGCCTCCCCCTCGGCCCGCAACTCCTCGACGAGGGCCCGGGTACGGTCCGGATCGCGGCCGTGGGCGAGGACCAGGTGTCCGGAGCGGACCAGCTCGAAGGCGACGTACCGGCCGAGACCGGAGGTGGCACCGGTGATCAGGATGGTGCACATGCCCCTACCGTAGGCACACCGCGCCGCCCCGTGGCTGCCACCACTGGGGTCACCCTTCCTCCTCCAGCACCCGCTGGGCCGTCGCGAACGCCGAGTTCGCCGCCGGCACCCCGCAGTACACGGCCGTCTGGAGCAGCACGGCCCCGATCTCATCCGGCGTGAGCCCGTTGCGCCGGGCCGCCCGGACGTGCATGGCCAGCTCGTCGTAGTGGCCGTGGGCGACCAGCGCCGTCAGTGTGATCATGCTGCGTTCGCGGCGGCTGAGCGTCGGGTCGGTCCAGATCTCGCCCCAGGCGTAGCGCGAGATGAAGTCCTGGTAGCGGGCCGTGAACGGCGACTGCCGGGCCTGCGCCCGGTCCACGTGCGCGTCACCGAGCACCTCCCGCCGCACCTCCATGCCCCGCCCGGCGGGCCTGTCGAAATGGGTCCGCAGCGCGGTGAGCACCGCTTCCGGCCGCTCGGCCGGCGCCAGGTGCGAGGCGTGCGGAAGCTCCACGAGCGCGGCGTCCGGCACCGCGTCCGCGATCTCCCGCAGATGCGCGGGCGGCGTCGCCGGATCCTGCCGTCCGGCGATCAGCAGCGTGGGGACGGTGATCTCCGTGAGCCGGTCCCGCAGGTCGAACGCGCCCAGCGCGTCACAGCACGCGGCATACGCCTCGGGGTCGGCGTCGCGATGGTCGGCGACGAGCCGCGGCACGGTGAACCCGGGCGTGAACCAGCGCGCGTCGGCGGTCTCGGCCAGCTTCGCCAGCCCCTCGCGCCGCACCAGCGCGGCCCGCTCCTCCCACGGCTTCGACCCGTTGAAGTGCGCCGAGGAGCAGATCACGGCCAGGCAGGACACCCGCTCGGGATGGTGCAGCGCGAGATGCAGGCCCACCGCGCCGCCCAGCGACACCCCCGCATACGCGAACCGCTCCACACCGAGGGAGTCGGCGAGGGCCAGCACCAGGTCGGCGAGGTCCCCGATCGTGGCGCCGGGCCCGATCAGAGAGGCGGGGGAGCCGCCGTGCCCCGGCAGGTCCCAGCGCACCACCCGGTGGGTGGCGGACAGTTCGGGCGCGACCTTGTCCCACAGGGCGTACGAGGTGCCCAGCGAGGGGCCGAGCAGCAGCGCGGGAGCGGAAGTCGGGCCCTCGGCACGGTGGTTGAGCAGCTTCTCGGTCAACGTCGCTCCAGCGCACGGTCGGTGAGGGTTCCCGCGGAGCCGGTATAGCGGGCGGGGTCGGTGAGGTCGCCGAGGTCGACGTCCTTCAAGTCGGGTTCTCCGGCGAGGAGTTCGCCGAGCGAACGGCCCTCGGCGTAGGTGCGCGGGGCGAGTTCGGTGAGCAGTGCCTTGGCGCGGGCCCGGCCGAGCACCGCCGACAGCTCGGCGGACAGCCGCTCGGAGACGATCAGCCCGTGGGTGAGACCGAGGTTGGCGTGCATCGCCTGCGGACGCACCCGCAGCCCCTCGGTCAGCTCGGCCGCGTCCCGTGCGGCACCGCCGGCCAGCCGCAGCAGCTCCCGCAGCGGCTCCCACTCCGCGTGCCAGGCCCCGGCAGGACGCTCGTCCTCGGCCGCCAGCGACCCGTACAGCACGGCCGCGAGCTGCGGTGCCCGCCGTGCGGCACCCGCGATGAGCGTGGCGCGCACCGGGTTCGCCTTGTGCGGCATGGCCGAGGACCCGCCCCCGCTGCCCTCCGCCACCTCGGCGATCTCGGTGCGGGCGAGGGTGAGCACGTCCACCGCGATCTTCCCCAGCGCCCCCGCCGTGAACGCCAGACACCCGGCGAGGTCGGCGACCGGCGTGCGCAGCGTGTGCCACGGCAACAGCGGCGCCCGCAGCCCGAGTTCACGCGCGTACGCGGCGGGCAGCCCGGTCGCGTCCCCGCGGGCACTCTCGGCCCTGGTGGCGCCGTACGCCGAGAAGGCCGCCAACGTCCCGGCGGCGCCACCGAGTTGCGCGGGCAGCGAGTCCCGTACGGCCGTCACCCGGTCCCGCGCGTCCAGCGTCAGCGCACGCCACCCGGCGGCCTTCAGCCCGAAGGTCGTCGGTACGGCGTGCTGGGTGAGCGTCCGCCCCGGCATCGGGGTGTCCCGGTGCTCGGCCGCGAGCCCGGCCAGCGCCCGCTCGACGCGGTCGAGGTCGGCCGCCAGCAGGTCCAGCGTCCGCACCGCGACCAGCATCGTCGCCGTGTCCATGATGTCCTGGCTGGTCGCGCCCCGGTGGACGTACGGGCCGTACTCGCCGCCGACCGCCTCGGTGAGGTCGGCGACCAGCGGGATCACCGGGTTGCCGCCGGAGCGGGCACGTCCGGCGACGGAACGGAGGTCGAACTCGCCGGACGCCGCCGCGGTGACCGCAGCCCCGGCCCCGGACGGTGCCAGCCCCTGTGCCTCCTGCGCACGGGTCAGCGCGGCCTCCGCGTCGAGCAGCGCCCGCAGATAGGCGCCGTCGGAGGTCGCGGAGGCGGCGGGGGAGCCGGTCCACCCGGGGGAGAGCAGACCGGCCTCGGAGGGAGCAGATGTCACTGGAACTCCAGGAAGACCGTCTCGCCTTCGCCCTGAAGGCGGATGTCGAAACGGTAGGTGCCCCGGCCGTCGTCCTTGGCGATCAGCGTGTCCCGGCGCGCCGGGTCCAGTCCGCCGAGCAGCGGGTCGGCGGCGAGCGCCGCGTCGTCGCCCGGCAGATAGATCCGGGTGTACAGGTGCACCAGCAGCCCGCGCGCGAACACGCACACGCTGAGGTAGGGGGCGCTCAGCCCCCGGGCCCCGGGCCGCAGCGTCCGCGCCGACCAGTGGCCGTTCGCGTCCGTCTGGATCCGACCCCACCCGGTGAACTCCACGCCGTTGCGGCCCAGGAAGCCGCCGGACGCCGGGTCGCGCCGCATCGAGCCGTCGACCCGCGGCACGTTGCCGTCCGGGTCGGCGCCCCACAGCTCCACGAACGCGTCCGGCAGCGGGCTGCCCTCGCCGTCGTACACGTACCCCTGCACGGCGATGGTGTCCGGGTGGCCGAGCGGGGCGATGTCACCGCCGCCGGGGAAGGGCAGGGCGTGGCCGTAGAAGGGGCCGACGGTGTGCGACGGGGTGGGGAGCACGGTCTCCGGACGGCTGGTGTCGATCTTCGTCATGGCTGGTCAGCGCCCTTCTTCGAGCCAGGTGGCGGCGGGCCCGTCGAGCACGATGTCCCAGTGGTAGCCCATCGAGAACTCCGGCACGGACAGATCGTGGTCGTAGGTCGCGATCAGCCGCTGGCGGGCCGCGTCGTCCGTCACCGACTGGATGATCGGGTCGTAGGGGAACAGCGGGTCGCTCGGGAAGTACATCTGGGTCACGAGCCGCTGGGTGAACGCCGTGCCGAACAGCGAGAAGTGGATGTGGGCCGGCCGCCAGGCGTTGAGGTGCTGACGCCAGGGGTAGGGGCCCGGCTGGACGGTGGTGAAGTGGTACTGACCGTTGTCGTCGGTGAGTGTCCGGCCGACGCCGGTGAAGTTCGGGTCCAGCGGGGCGTCGTGCTGTTCGCGCTGGTGGGCGTAGCGGCCGGCGGAGTTGGCCTGCCAGATCTCGACGAGCTGGCCGCCGACCGGGCGTCCGGAGCGGTCCAGCAGGCGCCCCGAGACGGTGATGCGCTCACCGATCGGCTCGCCCTGGTGCTGCCGGGTGAGGTCGTTGTCGATCTCGGTGATGTCGCGCTCGCCGAAGGCGGGGGAGTGCAGCTCCACCAGCTCCGGGTCCTTCGTCACGTCGATGGCGACCGGCGGTTGCTTCGGGTGGCGCAGGACGGACGAGCGGTACGGCGCGTAGTCGCGGCGCGGCTGGTGCTCGACGGGCGCGCCCTCGGCGAGCCGCTTCTCGTACGCGGCGCGCTCGGCCGCGATCTCCTGGTCGATGTCGTGCTGGGTGAGAGTCATGGGGATTCCCGGGGGCTTAACGTTCGAGGACGAGGGCGAGGCCCTGGCCGACGCCGATGCAGAGGGTGGCGACGCCGACTCCGCTGCCCTGGCGGGCGAGTTGGTGGGCGACGGTGCCGGCGAGGCGGGCGCCGGAGGCGCCGAGCGGATGGCCGAGGGCGATGGCGCCGCCCTGCGGGTTGAGGATCTGGGGGTCGAATTCGGGCCATTCGGCGACGCAGCCGAGCACCTGGGCGGCGAAGGCCTCGTTCAGCTCGAGGACCGACAGGTCGTCAAATCCCTTGCCGGCCTTGGCGAGTGCGCGGTTGACGGCCTCGACGGGGGCGAGCCCGAAGTAGTCGGGGTCGATCGCGGACACACCGGTGGCGGAGACCCGGGCGAGTGGCTCGCGCCCGGTGGCGGCCAGGCCTTCCTCGTCGGTCAGCAGCAGCGCGGCGGCGCCGTCGTTGAGCGGTGAGGCGTTGCCGGCGGTGACCGTCCCCGCGGAGGTGCGGAAGGACGGCTTCAGCTTCGCCATCGCGTCGAGCGAGGCGTCCGGGCGTACGCATTCGTCGGCGCCGAAGAGCACCGGCTCGCCCTTGCGCTGCGGGATCCCGACGGGCGCCAGCTCGGCGTCGAACAGGCCCTGCTGCTGGGCGGCGGCGGCCTGGCGGTGGCTGCGCAGGGCGAACTCGTCCTGCTGCTCGCGGCTGATCTTGTGTTTGTCGGCGATGAGTTCGGCGGACTCGCCGAGCGGGATGGTCCACTGCGGGTCCATTTTCGGGTTGACCATGCGCCAGCCGAGGGTGGTCGAATACAGCTCGGTGTGTCCGGCGGGGAAGGCCCGGTCCGACTTCGGCAGCACGTACGGGGCGCGGGTCATCGACTCCACCCCGCCGGCCACGGCGATGGAGGCGTCGCCGACGGCGATGGCGCGGGCCGCCTGGATGACGGCCTCCAGGCCGGAGGCGCACAGCCGGTTGACGGTGACGCCGGGCACGGAAGTGGGCAGTCCCGCCAGTAGTACGGCCATGCGGGCGACGTTGCGGTTGTCCTCGCCGGCGCCGTTGGCGTTGCCGAGGTAGACGTCCTGGATCCGGACCGGATCCAACTGCGGTGTCCGGGCGAGGAGTTCACGCACGGCGTGGGCGGCGAGGTCGTCGGGACGCACCGGGGCCAGGGCGCCGTTGTAGCGGCCGATCGGGGTGCGTACGGCGTCGACGATGTACACGGTCTTCACGACAGGTCCCCTACGACGGTGAGCTTGGCGGAGGTCTTGGCGATGATCTCCTCGACGCCCACCCCGGGAGCGGTCTCCACGAGGACGAGCCCGTCGTCGGTGACGTCGAGGACGCCGAGGTCGGTGATGATCCGGTTGACGCACGCCTTCCCGGTCAGCGGCAGCGCGCACTCCGCGAGGATCTTGGGTGAGCCGTCCTTCGCGGTGTGCGTCATCACGACGATGACGGTGCGGGCGCCGTGGACGAGGTCCATGGCCCCGCCGATCCCGGTGATCAGCTTCCCCGGGATCGCCCAGTTGGCCAGGTCCCCGGACGCCGACACCTGCATCGCGCCCAGTACCGCGACGTCGATGTGCCCGCCCCGGATCATGCCGAAGGACAGGGAGGAGTCGAAGAAGGAGGCACCGGGCAGGACCGTGACCGTCTCCTTGCCCGCGTTGATCAGGTCCGGGTCGACCTGCTCCTCGGTGGGGTAGGGGCC
>NZ_JBHSFK010000054.1:0-78182 GCF_042653945.1 Streptomyces vulcanius
CCCCCACCCCACCCCCGACGCCGACCAACGCCGCACCGACCCGCCCCCGGTGTCCCCGACCCTGGGCCCCCCGACTCCGGTGCCGGCCCCGGCGTCCCCGACCCTGCGCCCCCCGGCCCCGGTGTCCGGGACCGCGCCGCCCCCGCCGTCCGCAGAGGCGCGGTGGGCCGATGGCTCCCGGGTGAGCGGGCGCGGGCCCGCGCCGTTGCCCGTGCGGGGGAGTCGGGAGGGGCGGGCCAATCCCGCCGAGGCCCTGCCGGGGATCCGGCCGGGGGACCGGGCCGCCGTGGAGGAGAACGCCGGCCTCGCGCCCGTGCCGCGCACCGGAGCCGTCGTGCGGGGGACGATGGGCAAGCCCCGGCTGCCCCGCCGCCGCGCCCAGGAGCACATCGCGCCCCAGCTGCGCGGTGGCCCGGTCCCCCGCCCGGACGTCGAACACCAGCCCGTCGGGCACGACCCCGGACTGATGGCCGCCTTCCAGCGGGGCATCGGCCTCGCCGAGGCCCAGCAGAGCCTGGAGGCGGAGGTCCTCGAGTCGTCGTCGGCCCCCTACCCGGAGTGGGAGGCACTGGAGCACAGCTCCTACCCGGTGTCCGCCCCCCTCGACCCGGCCGCCGCACCCCCCTTCCCCACGCCCCGCATACCGGAGGCGCCGGCCGACCCCCAGGCCTACGGCGGCCCCCCCCCCGGCACCGACCACTCCACCCCCCGCCACGACGGGAGCGCGCCCGCCGGATGAGCGGCACCCCCACCCCCAGCGCTCCCGCAGACCTTCGTACCCCAAGGAGTCGATCCACCATGGCGAGCGATGCGCCGACCGCCCAGGTATCCGATCTCGACTGGCTGATGAGCGGCCTGGTGCAGCGCGTACCGCACACCACCAGCGCCGTACTGCTGTCCTGCGACGGACTGGTGAAGTCGGTCCACGGCCTCGACACCGACAGCGCCGACCACATGGCCGCCCTGGCCTCCGGCCTGTACTCCCTCGGCCGCAGCGCCGGCATCCGCTTCGGCGACGGCGGGGACGTACGGCAGGTCGTCGTCGAGCTCGACTCGACGCTGCTGTTCGTCACCACCGCCGGCTCCGGCACCTGCCTCGCGGTGCTGGCCGGCCGCGAGGCCGATGCGGCCGTACTCGGCTACGAGATGTCGATGCTGGTCAAGAGCGTGCGGCCGTATCTGACGACCGCGCCCCGGCAGACGGCCGTCGATGCGTCGGTGACGGGAACTTGAGCGTGACGGCGACCGGCGACGGGCCTTGGCTCGACGACGCGGCCGGTCGGCTGGTGCGCCCGTTCACGGTCAGCAACGGCCGCACCGAGCCCACCGTCGCCCTCGACCTGATGTCCCAGGTGATGTCCACGGGCGCGAGACCCCTCGGGTACCTCGGCCCCGAACACGCGCAGGCCCTCGACCTGTGCCGGGCCCCGGTCCCGGTCGCCGAGGTGGCGGCCCATCTGAAGCTGCCGGCGGTGGTCACCAAAGTGCTTCTCTCGGACCTCGTCGACT
The DNA here is from genome assembly GCF_042653945.1 of Streptomyces vulcanius. Taxonomy (NCBI): domain Bacteria; kingdom Bacillati; phylum Actinomycetota; class Actinomycetes; order Kitasatosporales; family Streptomycetaceae; genus Streptomyces; species Streptomyces vulcanius. Next base: position 1,510 of record NZ_JBHSFK010000054.1, read on the forward strand.
GCGGGGCCCTGACCACCAAGCCCCCCGAGTTCCACCACAACCCCACCGACCGGGCCCTACTGGAGGCAGTGCTCGATGGACTACGACGACAGCTCTGACAGCGACGGATACGACGCGTACGGCGCGTACGACACATACGGAGCCCAGCATGCCTACGACGACGGCCACGCCGACCCGTTCCCGACCGCCCTGAAGATCCTGGTCGCGGGCGGGTTCGGGGTCGGCAAGACCACCTTCGTCGGTGCCGTGAGCGAGATCGCGCCGCTCAGCACCGAGGAGCTGCTCACCACCGTCGGCGCCGCCACCGACAACCTCGACGGCATCGAGAACAAGGTCGAGACGACCGTCGCCATGGACTTCGGCCGGATCAGCCTGGACCCCCAGCACGTCCTGTACCTGTTCGGCACGCCCGGACAGGAACGGTTCTGGTTCATGTGGGACGAGCTGTCCGAGGGCGCCCTCGGCGCGGTCATCCTCGCCGACACCCGCCGCCTCGAGGAGTGCTTCGCCGCCGTCGACTTCTTCGAGGAACGCGGGCTCGGCTTCATCGTCGCCGTCAACGAGTTCGACGGCGCCCACCGCTACGACCCCGAGGAGGTGCGCGCCGCCATCGACCTGGACCCGGACATCCCCATCGTGCGCTGCGACGCCCGGATCTCCGCCTCCGGCGTGCAGACCCTGCTCACCCTCGTCCGCCATCTCATCGCGCACGCACCGGCGGCACCCCAGCCGAGCCGCGGCGCCCATATGTGACCATCCCGCACACCACGCACCGGAGCCGCCGCATGCCACACGTCCCCAGAGACGGAGCCCGCAGATGAGCTACGACCCGCCCCGCCCGGCCGGTCGTCTGCTGCTCACCCCGGAGGACAGGGAAGCTCCCGCCCGCACCCGGAGGCTGCGCCGACTCGGCCTCGGGGAACGGCCGGAGCCCGCCCTCGACGCCTTCGCGGACCGTCTCGCCGAGCTGACCGGGGCGCCGTACGCCATGGTCAACTTCCCTGACGGGCAACGGCAGTTCTTCGCCGGACTGCACACCCCGGAGGGGGGCCGGGCCGAGCGCGGCAAGCCCGTGGTCGGGCGCCGGCTGGCCCGCGAGTACGGCTTCTGCCCGCATGTCGTCGTCCGGCGCAAGGCGCTGGTCCTGGAGGACGTCCGCGACTACCCGCGGTTCGCCTGCAACCCGGCCGTCGACGAGTACGGCATCCACTCCTATCTCGGCGCCCCGCTCATCGACACGACCGGCACGGTCCTCGGCACGGTGTGCGTCGCCGACCTCGCCCCCCGCCCCTGGGGCAGAGCGGGCCTGGAGACCATCAAGACGACCGCCGCCGACCTCGTCGTACGCCTGGAGGCGCAGACGCCGTAGCGCCGGGCCTGAAGAAAAGCTGTTGCTCCGCTTAAGAAAAGCTCGATGGACCGGGGGCGGGTGGCTTGCGCAAGATTGCTGGGCGAGTCCACCGCATTCCCCGGCGCGGGTCCGGGGCCTCACCACAGGAGCCGCGACGTGAAGGCGCTGGTCAAGGAGAAGGCGGAGCCCGGGCTGTGGCTCACGGACGTCCCGGAGCCCGCCGTCGGCACGGGTGACGTACTGATCAGGGTGCTGCGGACCGGCATCTGCGGCACCGATCTGCACATCCGGGCCTGGGACGGCTGGGCGCGCCAGACCATCCGCACCCCGCTGGTGATCGGGCACGAGTTCGTCGGCGAGGTCGTTGCGACGGGCCGGGACGTCGCCGACATCGCCGTCGGCGACCGGGTGAGCGGCGAGGGGCATCTCGTCTGCGGCAAGTGCCGCAACTGTCTCGCCGGACGGCGGCATCTGTGCCGGGCCACGGTCGGCCTCGGGGTCGGCCGCGACGGCGCGTTCGCGGAGTACGTCGCGCTGCCCGCGTCCAATGTGTGGGTGCACCGGGTGCCGGTGGACCTGGACGTGGCCGCGATCTTCGACCCGTTCGGCAACGCCGTGCACACCGCTCTGTCCTTCCCGCTGGTCGGCGAGGACGTCCTGATCACCGGCGCCGGGCCGATCGGTCTGATGGCCGCCGCCGTCGCCCGGCACGCGGGCGCCCGGCACGTCATGATCACCGACGTGAGCGAGGAGCGGCTGGAGCTGGCCCGCAAGATCGGTGTGAGCCTCGCCCTGGACGTCTCCGTGTCGTCCGTCGCCGACGGACAGCGGGAGCTGGGCCTGCGCGAGGGGTTCGACATCGGCCTGGAGATGTCCGGCCGCCCGGAGGCCATGCGCGACATGATCGCCAACATGACCCACGGCGGCCGGATCGCCGTACTCGGCCTGCCCGCCGAGGAGTTCGCCGTCGACTGGGCCCGGATCGTCACCTCGATGATCACGATCAAGGGCATCTACGGCCGTGAGATGTTCGAGACCTGGTACGCGATGTCGGTGCTCCTGGAGGGCGGTCTCGACCTGGCCCCCGTGATCACCGGCCGGTACGGACACCGCGACTTCGAGGCGGCGTTCGCCGACGCGGCGAGCGGCAAGGGCGGCAAGGTCATCCTGGACTGGACTCTGTAAAGGAACTGATGATGTTCGACTCCGTGCGCGACGACCTCCGCACCACCCTCGACGAGATCCGTGCCGCCGGTCTGCACAAGCCGGAACGCGTCATCGGCACCCCGCAGTCCGCGACCGTCGGCGTCACCGCGGGCGGGCGCCCCGGCGAGGTGCTCAACTTCTGCGCGAACAACTACCTCGGCCTCGCCGACCACCCCGAGGTGGTCGCCGCCGCTCACCGGGCCCTGGACCGCTGGGGCTACGGCATGGCGTCGGTCCGCTTCATCTGCGGCACGCAGGAGGTGCACAAGGAGCTGGAGGCGCGGCTGTCGGCGTTCCTCGGCCAGGAGGACACGATCCTCTACTCCTCCTGCTTCGACGCCAACGGCGGAGTCTTCGAGACCCTCCTCGGCCCCGAGGACGCGGTGATCTCCGACGCCCTCAACCACGCCTCCATCATCGACGGCATCCGGCTGTCCAAGGCCCGCCGTCTGCGCTACGCCAACCGCGATCTGGCCGACCTGGAAGCGCAGTTGAAGGAGGCGTCCGACGCGCGCCGCCGACTGGTCGTCACCGACGGCGTGTTCTCCATGGACGGCTATGTGGCACCGCTGCGCGAGATCTGCGACCTCGCCGAGCGCTACGACGCGATGGTCATGGTCGACGACTCGCACGCCGTCGGCTTCGTCGGCCCCGGCGGGCGCGGCACCCCCGAACTGCACGGCGTCATGGACCGCGTGGACATCCTCACCGGCACGCTCGGCAAGGCGCTCGGCGGCGCCTCCGGCGGCTATGTCGCCGCGCGCGCCGAGATCGTCGCCCTGCTCCGGCAGCGCTCCCGCCCCTACCTCTTCTCGAACACGCTGGCCCCGGTGATCGCGGCCGCCTCCCTGACGGTCCTGGACCTGCTGGAGTCGGCGGGGGACCTGCGGGAGCGGCTCGCCGCGAACACCGCCCTGTTCCGCCGCCGGATGACGGACGAGGGCTTCGACGTCCTTCCCGGCGATCACGCCATCGCCCCCGTCATGATCGGCGACGCCGCGAAGGCGGCCCGGATGGCCGAACTGCTGCTGGAGCGCGGGGTGTACGTGATCGGCTTCTCCTTCCCGGTCGTCCCGCAGGGGCAGGCCCGGATCCGCGTCCAGCTGTCGGCGGCGCACTCGACGGACGACGTGAACCGCGCGGTGGACGCGTTCATCGGTGCGCGAGCGCAACTGGAAGACTGACATATTGCAATAATCGGTCGCATGATCGAAGCGCGGCGGCTCCACATCCTCCGTGCGGTGGCCGACCACCGCACCGTGACAGCGGCGGCCGCCGCGCTGTACCTCACCCCATCCGCCGTCTCCCAGCAGCTCACCGCCCTGGAGCAGGAGACCGGCCACCGCCTCGTGGAGCGCGGCGCGAAGGGCGTACGGCTCACCGCGGCCGGCGAGATCCTGCTCGCCCACACCCACGCGGTCCTCGCCCAGCTGGAGCGGGCGGAGGCGGAACTCGCCGCGTACAGCTCCGGTGAGGCCGGCACGGTCACGGTGGCCGCCTTCGCGACCGGCATCGCCCTGGTCGTCGCCCCCGCACTGGCCCGGCTCGCCCGGACCGCGCCCGGCATCCGCCTCCATGTCCAGGACGCCGAGGGCGACGCCAGTCTGCCGATGGTCCTGGACCGGCAGGTCGACATCGCGGTGGCCGTCGAGTACCGCGGGGCCCCGCCCGCCGACGACCCCCGGCTGATCCACCTGCCCCTCTACGCCGAGCCGTTCGACGCGGTCGTCCCCGTGCACCACCGGCTGGCCGACGCCGATCCGGTGGCGCTGGCCGAGCTGGCCAAGGACAGCTGGATCGGCCCCTACCCCGGCAACCCCTGCCATGACGTGGTCGTCCTGGCCTGCGAGAACGCCGGCTTCCAGCCCCGCCTGGAGCACTCCTCGGACGACTTCCGCGCGGTCGTCGCGCTCGCCTCCGCCGACGCCGGCGTCGCCCTCGTCCCGCGCTCGGCGCTGCGCGGCATGGACCTCACCGGCGTCGTCGTCCGCCCGATAGACGGCGCGGCCCCGACCCGCCGCGTCTTCGCCGCCGTACGACGCGGCACGGAGGAGCACCCCCTGATCCGTCCGGTGCTGGACGCACTGCGGGAGGCGGCGCCGGTGTGAGCCTCCGGCAATCCGTCCGTTTCATGAATGGGATAGCATCCCGTATATGAGACAGGATGCGGAGCTGCTCGACACCCGCCTCGACACCCGCCTCGGCACACGACTCGCCGAGCTGCGGGCCGAACGCGGCTGGTCCCTGGGCGACTTGGCCGAGCGCAGCGGGATCAGCCGCTCGACGCTGTCCCGCGCCGAGCGTGCGGAGATCAGCCCCACCGCCTCGACACTGAACCGGCTGTGCGCCGTGTACGGGCGCACGATGTCCCGGCTGCTCAGCGAGGTCGAGGCGGACGACGAGCCCGTCCCGCTGCTGCGCGCCGCCGACCAGCCCGTCTGGGCGGACCGGGCCTCCGGCTTCGTCCGCCGCTCGGTGTCCCCGCCGCACCCCGGGCTGCGCGGCGAACTGGTCGAGGGCAGGCTCGCCGCGGGCGCCGACATCGCCTACGACCGCCCGCCCGTCCCCGGCCTGGAACAGCACATCTGGGTCCTGGAAGGCGCCCTGGAGGTGACGGCGGGGGAGACCGCCCACCGCCTGGAGACCGGTGACTGCCTACGGCTGCGGGTGTGGGGCCCGACCCGGTTCCGCTGCGCCGGCGACGCGGAGACGCGCTACGCGCTGGCGGTGGTGCTCCCGTGATCGCCACCCGTATGAATCCCACCGAACTCCTCGACCGCGCCGCGGAGTTGGCGGCCCTTCTGGTCGACACGGTGGACGGCGGAGCGTCGGTCGGCTTCCTCGCCCCGCTCGACCGGGCCGAGGCCGTGGCCTGGTGGCGTGAGCGGGCGGATGCCGTGGCGGCGGACCGGCTCACGGTCTGGGCGGCGTACGACGGCCTCCGGGCCGTCGGCACGGTCAGCCTCGCCTTCCCCGACAAACCCAACAGCCGCCACCGCGCCGAACTCGTCAAGCTGATGGTCCACCGCGACACGCGCGGGCAGGGTCTCGGCCGCGGCCTCCTCGCGCTGGCCGAGCGGGCCGCCGCCGAGGCCGGTGTCACCCTTCTCCACCTGGACACCGAGACCGACAGCCCCGCCGAGCACCTCTACCGCACGGCGGGCTGGACCAGGGCCGGGGTGATCCCCGACTACGCGGCCGACCCGACGGGTGTGCTCCGCCCGACCACCCTGTACTACAAGCACCTCGCCGGCGGGTGACTGTCAGTGGCAGCCGCTACCGTGCGAAGCATGCCCGACGCCGAAGACGTACGCCGTATCGCGCTCTCCCTGCCGGACACCACGGAGAAGGTCGCCTGGAACATGCCCACGTTCCGGGTGGCGGGGAAGATGTTCGCCACCCTGCCCGAGGACGAGACGTCCATCGCGGTGCGCTGTCCCAAGGAGGAGCGCGACGAACTGGTCCTCGCCGAGCCCGGAAAGTTCTGGATCGCCGATCACGAGTCCCAGTTCGCCTGGGTCCGGGCCCGCCTCGCCGAGATCGAGGACGAGGCGGAACTGCGCGCCGTCCTCGCCGACTCCTGGCGCCAGGCGGCCCCGCCGCGCCTGTTGGAGGCACATCCCGGGCTGGGCGTGCCGTAGACGCGGTCGTGCCGTAAACGCGGGCGCGACCACCGACCCGAGTGCGGTATTGTTTTCCTGCACGTCAACCCAGGGGAAACCCCAGGTCAGACGGGCAACGGGACGTGGCGCAGCTTGGTAGCGCACTTGACTGGGGGTCAAGGGGTCGCAGGTTCAAATCCTGTCGTCCCGACTTTTCGAAGTCGCAGGTCGGGGGCCGTTTCAGAGGATACCTGGAGCGGCCTCTTGATCGTTATCGGGGACCGCTTGGGGACCAGCGTACTTGACGGGGCTGTGGCGCGACTTGACCCGGTCAAGGTGCGCTACTGGTGGCGGGCCAATGGTGCGGTCCCATGTCTGAACTGTGACTTTCCGGTGCGTTCCGAGCAGGCGGCGGTGGCGGGTTATGTCTACTGGAGTGGCTGTCGATGTAGCACTCCAGCGGACGTGGCCCTCTGGAATCGGCCAGACGCTGGTTGGAGTCGGCATGTGAATTCGTTTGCGTGATCAACCCGTTGACCCGGCTCCGGGGATGTCGGCGCCAGGGGAGCCCGTGTCGGAAAAGTTCAAGGCGGGGTTGGAGTTCCTGCGGGACCGGAACCTTGGGGCGGACGGCAATGCGCACGGCAGGCGCTTCGTGGAGTTGTCCACGTGTTTCCGATGACCCACCATGTGGAGTGTGTCGCGATCCTTGAACCGGCCGCGAAGGGCTCCTGACCTGCGGTTTTGCGTGTGCGCATTATGTGCGGTGTGGGCGTTACGGGCGATATCTCGACGCTGAAATGACGCTCGTGACGCTCATTTGACGCTCGTTCTGATGGGATGTCAGGCGACCTGTTGGGCAGGTCAGGCCCTGTCAGGGGGCGTATATCGATGGGCGCTGAGGGTGTGCGACGCTCTGCGCGGAGCTGCTGGTTCCTGATGGTCAGATGTCCCGGAAGAGACCAGCCAACGCCGTGACCTGCGATGTCTGGCCGTCGCAGGTCGTTGACCTGCATGAATGCCCTTTCGGTTGTTTCACGCTCGTACTGGCTGATGCGGCCGGAAGTCCCAGGAAAGTCCCAGAGAACTCCCACGGGCAGGTGCCACTCTTTCGGCTCTGTACAGGGCATGCGAGCGCGCTGTGGGTTGGTGATCGTGGATCGACGGTCTGACCCGAATGAACGGCAACGCGCACTGCTCCAACGGCTCGCCGCCGGTGATGAGCATTCCGCAGCCTGGGCGCCGGGGAACGTTCAACCCCGCCTCATCTCGCGCTGGAATTGAACGTCAAGGTCACAGCAGGTAGGAGAAGCGCAGTGCCCCGCCCTCCTCGCGGTAGCGGCCCCGGCCGCGCTTTCCGTAGGGGTTGGGGAGCATCTGGATGGCCATCTTGTGAGGGGTGAGGGTGTGGGTGACCACCAGGAGGCGCCAGCGGTCGTTGCCCGCGTGCTGGCGGGCCGCGCGGACCTCGCTTTCTCCCAGCTCGAAGCGGCCGCCTTCGCCCCCGGTCGCCTTCACCTCGTACAGGTAGGGCCGGCTGCCGGAGCCGACCCGGAAGTCGAAGCCGAGGCCGTCGTCGCCGGACGGGCCGGGGAAGGCTTTGCGGCGGTTGCCCGACACCCAGCCGGTCTCGTCCATGCGGTCCGGGTAGCACGCACACAGCCACTGGTACGCGTACCACTCGCCCACGTAGCCGATGGCCTCCCGCTGGGCCGTGGTCAGCCCGCTGTCCGTGCCGCCCCCGTACCGCCGCCCGCGCGTGTGACTGCTGGCCTGGGTGCGCCCGGTCTGGGGACGGGGGTCTGTGAAGCGGAGCGGCCCGGCGGCGGTGATGGCCGGCGCCGAGCCGCTCTGCAGTACCCGGTCGAGTTCGCGGGTGAGGGCGGTGAAGTCGCCTGAGTGCACGTCGAAGTCGCGGCCGCCGACGGAGATCGACCGCCGTTTGCGCTCCCGTTCGCGGCGCTCGTGTTCCGCCGCGTTGCGCACCCGGTCCAGGTCGCCCTCGGACAGCCCGTGCCGTTCGGGATCCGTCGCCATCGCCATCCCGTCGGGCCACTGGCCGAGGGCCGCAAGCCAGCCGACGACGTCGGTGGGGGACAGGGGTCGGAAGTCCAGCGCGCCCGCGGCTTCCAGCCGCGCGGTGACCTCCTCGGCGGGCTCGACTCCGGTCAGGGCCGTGGGCAACGGGTGTCCGGCAGCCCTGACCAGGACCGCGAGGTCGGCGGCCAGGCCGGTGATCGTACGGAGGTTCGCGCCGCGTACCTGGTCAGGGGCGGGCAGGCGTTCGCCCGACCGGGGCAACGGCACCGCGCGGCCCAGGCGCAGCGCCAGCTGCGCCTCCACGTGCGCCTCCAGGCTCCCCGTGTCGGCCGTGTCCACGGTGTACGTCCATGCCTCCGGCGCGGTGATCCAGTCCAGGGCCCGGACCGAGGGCCAGTCGGGCATCGGACGGCGCGCGTCAAAGTCCTCCAGCACCGCCCAGCGCAGCCGGTTGACGAGCTCTTTCTTGCGCAGGTCCAGGTAGGTGCGGAGCGCCTCCTCGTGTTCGTCGGCGTGGCTGATCGGTTCCAGGGGCGGGTTCATCGCGCGCAGGGTGTCGTTCAGCTCGGCGAATCCGATGCCCAGGTCGCGCCGCAGTTCGTCCGTACCGCGGGCCGCGCGGGCCCTGGCGATGAACTCGGATACGGAGACCGGGAGCTCGGCGGCGTACTCCTCAAGGTGAGCCTGGAACTCCCGTGTGGCGCCGGGCGGCGGCAGGAACAGAGAGTTCGCGGCCTCCGTGCCGAGCAGGTGGACGAGGAAAGGCCGGCAGCGCTCCAGGACCACGCCGATGGCTCCGTCGATCCGGCGACTCGTCTCCTCGACCTGGTGGACCGTGACTTCCAGGGCGTCGGCGAGCTCCTCCTGGCCCGGGTCGCGCAGGTCAGCGTGGCGGGAGGCGAGCTGGTGGGCGGCGAGGCGCAGCCGGTCGCCGAAATCCCGCCGTCCCAGCAGCTCGGCGACCGCCACGACGATGCGGGTGGTCTCGGGCCAGCCCGGCTCGCCTGCCGGGGCGAGGACGAGCGGATGCTTCGGATCGGGCAGCGGCAGCACTCCGCCCAGGCGGCCCGGCAACGTCACGGGCCGGCCGTCGAGCTCGATGTCCCAGGAGCGGTAGCGGTGCAGACATACGCTCCGGACCAGGGACGTCAGCTCGCTCAGCTCGGCATCGCTCGCCCGGGGACCGCGCGCCACGTGGTCGGAGAGGACGCCCACGGCCAGCGTGAGCCAGGGCAGCTGCTGGACCAGTGGCTCTCCCATGGTCGCGGGGTCCACCCGTGCGCCGTCCACGGTCACCGTGAACATCAGGTCGTTCGTGTGCCGGACGGTGGCGGGGTGTTCGGCCGCCAGCAGCGCGGCGGCCTCCGCCGAGACACCGGGAAGGGTGAGCAGGGGGCGCGCCATCTCCCGTACCAGCAGGGCCGTCAAGCCGTCGCGTTCACCGCTGACGTAGAGCACGGTCCCGGCATCACCATCGCTTTCCCCGCCGTCCAGGGCGGACAGCGGAACGCTGATCAGCCGGTCCTCGGACTCAGCGAGGAGACTGGCGCCCTCGGGCAGTGCGGGACGGGGCCGCCTCACGAGGTGCCTCCACGCGCGTTCGTTGGCGCGCTGCGCGGCGGGCCGGGCCTCGGCACCCAGCGTGCCCTCCGCGGCGAGCCGTCCCAGCGCGGCGATGAGGCGGTCGCTGTCCCGGGGGTCGTCCCAGGTCGGCAGCCGCATCTCCCGCAGGCGGTCGCCTGCCTTGCCGCGCTCCAGGAGGTGGCGCAGCCGATGGTCGACGGTCGGCGCGTACGAGGGCTCCTCCTCCAGCCCGGGCGGGCAGTGCCAGGCGTCGGCCGGCCGGACGAACCGGACGGCCCGGTCGCGGCCCCGCACTGGGAGCCACGGCTGCTCTCGGACGAAGGCGCCGAGCGGGGTCGTGACCTGTTCTGTGTCCGGGGAGTTCTGGCTGCCGGCACTGGTCCAGACACTGGCGAATTTCTCGTCGTTCCAGCTGGCCAGGCCGTGCAGGACAAGCCGTGCGTACGCCAGCCGGGCCTCCTGGCCGAGGCGTCCGACTACGTCCTGGCCGGGGAGCCGCCAGGCGGGTGTTCCCCGGTACGGCGTCCGGGGGTAGTGGACACCGGGCCAGTGGACGTAGGGCGCCCACTGCTCCTGCACCTCGGCAGACACCTTCGCCATGCGGACCAGCTGCCGACCGCTGAGCTCCCGGCCTTGGTCCACCCGGCTCAAGGCGTCGGAGGACCTGACTGGGAGCAGCCCGTCGGCCACCCCGGCCTCCAGCAGGAACGCCCGCCACTCCGCAGCGGTGGTCTCGTCGCCCCGCTTGGCGAACTCTTCGGGCCCGGCGAGGAGGCGTTCGGCGATCTCCTTGAGGCTCTTCGACACGTCCTGCCCGGCGGCGACCACCGCCGCCAGGTCCTCACCTACGGACGCGCGGCCCCAGCCTCGGCCGAAGACGGCGCCGCTTGCCCTGATCAGTCGGCCGTCCGCGGACGGTACGTACAGTCCGAGCGAGGAGATCTCCGTCCCGCCCAGCGAACGTCGCGGCTGCCACAGCCGGAAGACGAACCGCAGGGTCTGGAGCCGCAGCCGGAGATCGGTGCTTGCGCTGAGCGCCTGCCGCACGTGTTCCAGCAGGCCCCTCGTGTCGTACGGCCGGACGAGCCCCTCCTGCTCGAGGAAGGCGCGGGCGGTCCGCCCGCGCGTACGCTCGCCGCGGTCCTTCCAGACCAGCCCCGGGTGCAGGGAGAACAACCGCTTGCCGAGCAGGGCGGGGACGGAAGGGGCCTCGGTTTGGTTCGCCTCCGTACGCATCGGCTGGAAGAACGCCTCGCGGCGGGCACCCTGACCGCTCGCCTTGTCCTGTGTACGTGTACTTGTGCCCGTCCCCGCCCTGCCGAGGGGACGGTTGGTGTGCCGCAGTGTGCAGTCCTCCGCGAGCAGCAGCTGCCTGCCGTGCAGGACGTGCCCGTCGTCCTCGAAGAGGGCGGCCAGGTCCTCGTACAGCGCACTCCACTGCTCCGGGGACTCGCCGGACCGGGGGAGGGGAAGGCCCCCGACGATCCGTTCCACGTACTCGGCGAGGATCTCCGGGCCCGGCTCCCAAGGGCACGCGAGGGTCTTGCACAGGGCGGCCAGCCGTTTCAGCCGGTCGCCGCCGATCTCGGGGTCCGCCACCACGACGCCGGCCTCGTACGCACGGTGTGCCGTGAGGACGGCCAGGTCGAGGTCCGGCCACAGGACCGCGCCCCGGGGCGGGGCCCAGCCCGCCTCCGGCGGGGCGCCGTCCGCGGCGAGCACGGGCACGAGCGGTACGTCGGCGAGTTCGCTCCCGTGCACGCGCAGAGCGGCCGCGCGCAGCCGCCCCGCAGAGCCCTTCTCGCTCTCCCAGCTCACCAGGTCCACGGCGAACTGCCCCATCGACGGCTCGGGCACGGTACGCAGTACCGCGGCGGCCGCCAGACAGGTCTCGGCGACCGCGTCGAGCAGCAGCACGTTGAGGGGGTTGTCGGAGGGAAGCCCGGTGCGGTCGAACTTGGTGAAGAACGGGGCGTTCACGTGCCCCGGGAACGGCGCGGCCTGGTCCTCGCCCATCGGCAGGAAGGTGTAGATCTGCCCGCGTCGCGGTCGGCGCGGAGCGGGCAGCGGGAGCGCGACCTCGACAACGGCGGACCGCTTCCACTCCTGCCACGTGTCGTCGAGGAGCCCGGAACCCACGGCCTCGGCGAGCGTGCTGTTCAGCCGTTCCTTCTCCACGGTGCCCCGGGCTACGAGAAAGGTGCCGGACGGCCCCAGGTCCACGGTCGCGCAGGAGACGGGAAATCCGTGCCCGGCGCCGTCCTGCTCCACATCGAAGCGCTCCTCCGAGCGGGTCAGCTCGTACCGCTCGTGCGCCTCTTGGCGGTCGCCCGACTCGCCATCGGCAGCCCGCCGTTCCAGCGTCAGGCCAGCGAGCCGGTCGAGGAACAGCATCACGGGTACCTTCGCCCCGGCGAGCTCGCGCATCCGCAGCCGGACCTCGGCCCGTGCGGCCTCGCTTAGCAAGCGTAGCCGGACGATGGTTACGTACCCCTGGGCGGCGAGCTGTCGGCAGGTCGCGGGCACATCGTCCAGCGGCAGGGGCGCCTGGAGCGGCGGATACTTGGCGGCCACCTCGTGGGCGTTGTCCTCACCGGCGAGGAACTCCTCCACGTCGACCTTCTGCGCGAAGCGGAAGCAGTACCCGTCCAATTCCGGGCCGAGCGGGCTGTCGGGGTCTGCGCTGTAGATCTCGGGCGCGTCGCTGATCAGCAAGATGCTGCGGAACCCGACGCCCTTGTTCCCGATGCCCTCACCGACCTCCTTCGAGCTCTGCGCGAGCTCGCAGACCCGCTCGACGTCCCGCCAGGTGAAGGGCGTGCCGCCGTTGGCGACGTACAACGTCCCCCACTCGCCCTCCGCCTCGTCCAGCAGGACGTGGACCCGTCCGTCGCGGCGGTCCCTCGGATGCGCGTCGTAGCCGTTCTGAAGCAACTCGAAGAGCGAGCGGCCGGCGTACTCCCGCGCGCTCGTGTACGACACGGCGTTCACCTGCCGTGCCATGCGCAGCACTTGCTCCGACCGGGCCCCCTCCAGCACGGACCAGCCGTACTCCCGCAGCTGCTCGGCCCGGGCGTTCCTCGCCATGGTTCTCCCCTCACCTCAGCGTGATGAGGGACGGTATCCCGCCGCACTGACATCGGGGGGCGCGAGGACCACCGTGTGGAGCGCTGCTCGGAGCTGAGCTTGACGTTTTGGTTCGCCGTCGAACGGGCTCGAATTTGTTCCGGGCTTCCCCTGTTCACGGCGTGTCCGTGAGGCCGGGGCCTGATCCTGCGAGGAGAGTTCGGCGCGGCGCGCGGAGGCCAGATCGTGGAACGGGTTGAGCACGGGGTTCAACGGGACGCGTTCGCAGCGGTGACGGCATTCCGGACCGAGTTGTACTCCTGCCTGCTTTCGCGCGGCGATGCGTTGCTGTGCACGGACGGTCTGGTCCGCACGATCGTGGACCTGGCCCTCGCTGCGCCTTCAACCCGGCGACAGCCGCCTGCCAGCTTCGCAGAGCCGTCGACGACCCCATGGTCACCCCCGACACAGACGACTGTCGTCCCAAGTGCCCCAACATCGCCCGCACGGATCGCGACATCGCGCACATCCGACGCAGAGCTGCAGAGCTCACGCAGATCGTGAACGACCCGCTGGCACCACCCATCCGGCACGAACGCGAACGGCACGAACTGGACCGACTGCAGCAGATCGTCCGCGCCCATGGCAGCGGAGGTTCGTTCGGATGAGTTAGTTCCCGATGGACCACGAGACCGACCCGCTTGTTCTGATGGAGAGTCAGGCGTGCTGCGCCGCTGGTCAGGCGATCTGATGCGTAGGCCGGTCAAGCATGATCGCCGAGGATTTCGTGGTGCCAAGCGGTCATGCTCAGCCACTGGTGCAGACCGCCCAGCAGGTTTTTGGTCTGCTGGTGGTAGCTCCACATGCTCCCCTGGGCCTGCCGGGGCCACGTCGCTCAGGTTGCCGGTGCTGAGGCTTATCGTGTGAGCTCTGCAGAGTGGCGCGGTATGCCTGAGAGCGGTTGGGACGTGGCGAATCGTGGAGTGGCAGTGTGTGCCGTGGAGACGGCGAATTCTCCCGCTGGGAGAACCTCCGGAGTCGGACCGGTACGGATGGCCGCTCTCGGCGCGGTACCTCGGGGCCACTCCAGGGCGGTCGTTGGCTGATGAGCGGGCCGTTCCGTTGCTCGTCCTGCGCGGCGAATGGGGAATGGGCAAGTCGTTCGCGCTGGATCAAGAGCACCGTGATCTGGAAGCCACGGGCAGGGTCGCACGACGGCTTGACCTCGGCAAGTGCGGCAGCGACGCGAGCCGCGCTGCGGCGAAACTCGAAGCGGTGTTCCAGCGGCCCTCCACGGCGATCGAGTGGCATGTGCTTCTCGACGGTCTGGACGAGGGGTTGGACGCTCTGCCGGATCTGGATCAGCTGGTCGTGGAGCAGCTTGAGGGCCTTGGAGATGAGGGCAGGAGGGGACTGCGGCTGCGCATCAGCTGCCGTACGGCGAGATGGCCGGCCGGGCTGGAGACGGATCTCGGGCGGTTCTGGCCGACTGACATGGTGGCGATGGTCGCTCTGGCTCCGCTGTCGCGGGACGATGTCGCCCTTGCGGCTGAAGTCGTGGGTCTTGAAGACCCGGTGGCGTTCTGCAAGGTGGTACAGCAGCGAGGTCTGGTGGCGCTGGCCACCCACCCGATGACCTTGCGGCACATGCTGACGAGCTACACAAACCGTGGAAGCCTCCCAGAGACAACCGCGGAGGCGTATCGCGAGGCGTGTCTGCAACTCTGTAAGGAGATCCGCCGTCCCAAACGCGCAGAGGTACGTCGAACCCAGGCGACGGCCGAGAACCTCTACGCTGTTGCGGCGCGGGTTGCCGCGGCTCTGCAGCTCGGCCCCTACACAGCGCTGGCGGATGGGGCCCCTCCGTCGACAGGCACGCCGGTTGACGATCTTGAGCTGTCCCGCTTGGCCCCGGGCAATGAGCCGGGACCTCTGGGGACCCCGGTTCCCTGCACGATGAACGAATTGAGCCAGCTCACCGAGTCGAGTCTGCTGCACCCGCTCGGCGACTACCGCTGGACGTTCGTACACAAGAGCTACCAAGAGTTTCTCGCTGCGGAGTTCCTGCGCTCTCGTGAGATTCAGCCAGCCGTGGAGCGAGAACTGTTGTGGATCGGCGACGGACCGTCCCGGCACGTCCTTCCCGCTCATCAGGAGGTAGCCGCTTGGCGCAGCAACGCGGATGCCGAGATGTTCGAGGACCTACTTCGGGACGACCCACAAGTACTGCTCCTCGCTGACCTTCCCCGGCGCTCGGATCGCGACCGGGGGCGCGTCGTTGAGGCGCTTCTTGCCCTGCTCCAGAACGACGACACCATCCGGCTCGACAGCGAGTCACTTCATCGTTTGGATCACCCGGAAATTGCGGACCAGTTGCGCCCCTACCTGAACGCCAGCGCAGAAGTGACTCCGCTCTTCGCTGCAGTCGGCATGGCCCGGGCTTGTCGCCGGCCCGAGCTGAACCCCGATCTGCTGGCCCTCGCCGAAGACCGGGACGCATACACAGACGTTAGAGTCTCGGCCCTGGCTGGCATCACCGAACCGGAGAGCGGATTCGTCGCGCGCATTCGGGGGCTGCTGAACGACGACTCCCCGGAGATCGTGGCGGCGGCGTTGCGACAGTTGTGGCCGGACCACCTCACAATGACGGAGCTCCTCAGGCACACGCGCGACCCGGATCCGGACCTGATCGGCCGTGCCTACATGCTCCGCATGGAGATCCCCGAGCTCATCCAGGCGACTCACGTGGAAGAGGCCGTCACCTGGGCCCGTGACGCCCTCTGCGGAACGACCGAGGGGGAAAGCAGGACCCTAGCGGTCGCCGTTCTCGCCCGCGCCGTCAGCCTCGCCGGTCAGGCATCGGGCTCTGCCGCTTTGTTGCACGATCTTGCGGACGCCCTGCTGGGTCTCGCCGACCACCATGGACATCTTCTGGGCCGGCACATGCACACGCCCTTGAAGGACTTGGCTGCCGCACTCGGCGATCACATCGAGGTCCGTCGAGCCCTTGCCTCAATGCTGCTGACACGCGCCACCGACGAGCAGCTCTTCGCATTGCACATGGGCCGACTTACCAGGGCCTTGTTGCTTCGGGAAGACGCTGTGTACTGGATGGAGCACTGGGACCTGTTGTCCGGAACCGACGAGAGGTTCGCACGACTGGCCGTTGCCTTCCCGCCCCCGGAGGACCAAGCTGCCCTGGATCGAGCTCGAGCAGCCCGTGCATCTCATCCGACCCTGTACGCGGCGACGGCCTTTTGGGATAACCCACCAGAAGAGTCGTCATGGGAGCGAGAGCAACGCGAACTTGAAGAAGCTGAGCGCCGACGGAACACGTACGACGAAGCCGCCCTGCGTTCGGCATTTGACGCTGTGCTTGCCACAGGGGCGAACGAGGTACGGAGTGCCTGGGGGCGGGTCATCGGCGAGCTTCACCGCACGACCGACGGCTCGTCGCCAAAGTGGGAGAGACCGTGGCTCATGGCGGTGGCCGAAGCACCGTCTCGGCCACCTGCGGGCACCGAGCTGGACAGCCTCCTCCTCAAAGCCACACACCATGTGCTGTGCACAGCTCCGCCCTTGAGTCCCGAGATGTTGGTGCCCTACGGAGCCATGAGCATCAGCAATGCTCCCGAACTCACGGCCATGGCCCTCCTCGGCCCGCTCCCCGACATCCCCGGTGAACCCGACCGCTGGGCCGGATGGGCCGTCGCCCTCTCCAGCCTTCATGCCGATGGTGATGCGAAGAAGGTTCAACAACGGCTGCTCTTCGAGTGCACGAACAAGGCCCAGGACGAAATCGCCAGACTGATGACGGAGGTCCTTGACGGCGTTCACGACGACGTTGCCCGGACCATTGCCCGTACGTCTGCGAAGCTGCCGCAGGACAGCGTGCGCCGCGCCGTCCGGACCTGGGCAGCCCATGGAGAGCGCCGACCGGAGCAGTGGCAGGGCGTTCTGAGCGAACTCGCGGCTCAAGGAGACGAGGAAGCAGCCGACCAACTGGCTGCCGCACTGGCAGACGATCCAGCGGACCATGCACCTCAGTCGCCAGAACACGTGCGCTGGATGCTGGCGGCAGTCGCGCTCCTGCATCTCACGGCCCTACCGGCCCATTGGTCATTCATCAGACGCCGACTCGACAACCCGGCAACGCTCGCGGCATACCTGCGACGACTGACACGCTTCCCCGCCCCGCCGGGAAACTGGCCCACGGCCGTCGCCCTGCTGCCGGAAGACCGTCTCGCGGACTTCTATCGACTGCTCGTTGGCCACATCGGCATCGACGACGTGGCCAACGCTCCCCTGCACTCCGGTTTCGTCAACGACGAGGACCGGCTACTCGACATGGCTCGCTCTCTGCCCAACGTTCTCGCTCATCTGGGCACCTTGGAGGCCGCCGCGGAACTGCGATGTCTCGCCGACGAATACCCGGCAGTCTGGCGGCTGCGTGTGGAGGCCCGCGCCACCAAGTTCGCAGCAGCCGCCAGATACGCCATGCCGGTCGAACCCGAGCACTTGATCCGGCTCGCTGACACTGCTCGACTCCGCTGGGTCGCCGACGAGCGACACCTTCTCGACGTCGTCCTGGAATCACTCGAACGCTTCGGGCAGACACTTCACCGTCCCAACGGCCTCATCACAGCACTGTGGAACCGAGACCGGGCCGGAGTGAACCACAACGAGTGGTGGCCATGTTGGGAAGAGGACTTCAGCGACATTGTCGCTACGTTCCTCCTGCACGACATCGGCGGCCACCGAGTCGTCGTCAACCGCGAGGTCCAAGTGCGCAGACCGGGCTTCCCGGGGCTGCGCACGGACATCCAGATCGAAGTGCCCGCCCGGGAAGATACTGGCAACGACGCCATCAGGCTCGTCATCGAATGCAAGGGCTGTTGGAACGCATCGCTGGACACAGCTTTGGCCCAGCAACTCGTAGCTGAGTATCTCCAAAGCGCGAGGACCGCCGGGATCTTCCTGACCGCATACTTCCACTGCGACCGCTGGGGTCCCTCGAAACAGCGGAAGTGCCCGGCCCATGCGCACAGCCTCGCCGAAGTCCGGCTGTACCAGGAGAACGAGGCACAGGCACAGCGAGAGCATGAGAATGTGTCGGTTGTCGCGGTGACCCTGGACTGTGGCCTTCCCGTAAGCGGCGATGAATGGCGTACGGCGCCATTGGCGCACGATGCCGGTGGCGACCCGGTCGAGCAGCCGGGTGCCGGCCGGGGAGTCCTGGACGCTGGCTTCGGGGCGGACAGGATGTGATGGTGGCTCGGCTCCGTCGGCCCGGTCCGAACAAGCCCTTGGCGCTCAACACATGCTCAGTTGCTCGTGCTCGGGCAGGTCCAGGTCCGTGACCCGGCCTCCGGGCATCGCCGCGGCCAGTTCCCGGGCCTCCTGGGAGCTTCGGGTCAAGGCGTGCAGACGCGCGACTCGGGGTGAGGAGGCCACCAGGCTGGGGCAGGGCCGCACGACTCCGTACAGGGGCCGTTGCTTCCCCAGCGCGTACACCGGCACCCCATAGGCGTACTCCGATGACATCATCGGCTTCTCCGGGATCTCCACCCGCAGGTTTGACTCCCGCCACGCATACTCGGCGACGGCGGTGAACAGTTCGGTCCTCTGCTGCGGCGACAGCCGGCCCCACCACGCCCTCGCGGTTTCCAGGGCCTGCCGTTCCGCCTCCTCCCGCTCGGCCTGCTCCTGGGCGAGCCGCGCATCCTCCTCCGCCTTCTCCCTCGCCCGGCGCGCATCCTCCTCCGCCCACTGCCGACGGACCTTCTCCCAGTGGACGCGCGACTCTTCCGCCCTGCGGACCCGCTCCTGCTCCTGCTCCGCCTGCCGACGGCGCTCGGCTTTCTCCTCCCGCTCCTTCTGCCGGGCCTCCCGCTCGGCATTGGCGCCTCTTGCCGCTGCCGCATCGCCTCGTGCCTTTCCTGGTCGCGGACTGACTGCAGCGACGTCCACCACTGGCTCCGTCGAAACCGCCGCTGTTTGCCGTCGACGACGCGGTAGATCCGCCGATACCGCGGCATGCTTGCTGCGGGGACAAGCTGCCCCCGCAGCGCCCAACGCACGAATTGGGACAGCGGCGCCTCGCGGGACACCCATTGGCCGGCGGGAAAGTCGAATCCGGCCAGGCCGTCGTCCACAATCCAGGGCTGCTCCCGTTCTTCTGGAGGACGAACCCGGACCGCCGGCACTGTGCTGATCCACTGCGGCGTTCGTTCGTGCGGAGACACCCAGCACACCCGGATGGCTTCGTCGGCGTAGCGGTCGGTGCGGGCGGAAATGCCGTCCAAGGTGATCGGCGACAGCTGAGCCTCCCAGGCCATGCGATGGGTACCGTCCACGGACGACGCCATGACGTCCGCGCGCCAGGAGTTGTCCTCGGCTGGCACCTCCAATGCGGCGTACCACCCGGCCGCCCGTATCGCGGCGGCCATCTCCAGCTTGAGCATGTGGTGTTCCCATGACTCGTTCGACAGCTCGCACGACGGTGGCCGTCCTGGGTCGTGGCAGAAGAACCGCACGCCGTACCGGGAGACCTTGGGGTGCAGGCTCCAGGTGCACTCGGGGCAGGCAAGCGGGATGCGTGGACGGACCTTGTGGACCTGGCTCCAGTCCAGGCCACCCCCTAGGTCTGGGAGAGTGGCATCGAGACGGCCCAGGTCGGGGTGCAGCGCGGTGAAAGGCATGAATCGCATCTCCTGGCGATCCGGCATAACTCGCGGTGTATCTGACAGGACAGCACATAAGCAGGTGGTCCGCGAAGTAGACCGGTAGCCCTGTTTCGATGGTGAGTTGGGCGTGAGCGGAGAGTTCCTTCCCGCGGTCCCAGGTCAGTGACCGGCGAAGCTTGTCGGGCAAGGTGGCCATCGTGGTGGTCAGGGCGTCCTTCATGGCCACGGCACCGTAGCCGGCCAGGGCAGGGCCGTTCTTGATACGCGGGATCGTGCCGTAGCCCTCGGCCCGTGGCAGGTGAACCAGCATCGTGTAGCGGGTAGTACGCTCCACGAGCGTGCCGATCGCCGACCGGTTCAGCCCGATGATCAGTCGGGTAGCGGGGACGCATTGCTGCTCCCCGCCCCCTCAGAACCGTGCAAGCAGCTTTCACCGCACACGGCTCAAGCAAGCCCCAAAGGCTCGCCAGCAGGCAAAAGTGCTGGATTTGTCATCTCGGCGGCTCCATTCCGCCGTAGACAATGGGCGTGGAGGAGACGGAGTCGTTGACCGTCCGGCGTCCTGCCATCCGGAAACGCGATGTATTGCTTGGAGATCGCCTTCCGGATGACCGCCCGCCACGCTTCCCATTCCTGCGGGCTTTGTGGCGGGTGGTCGGCGTGCAGTAAGAGTCCTCCGCAGATCGGGCAACGGCCGTGTTGTGCCTGTAGTAGACGCACGGTCATAGCGTCGATTGGTAGAGGGGTTCCCTTGCGTCGCCGCTGAGCCCAATAGGATTTCAGGGCAGGGTCGTCCGGGGACGCCTTCCCCTTGACCAGCTGGTGCCGGACGATCTTCGTCCAGGAGAACTTGAGCAGGTAGGCGCCGTTGTCGCGGTCGCCGAACACCCACCGGTCGCTCCTGGACCTGTTGAACCGGCCGAAGTACTTGTCGGATATCCAGTGCTTCGGCTTGTTCGGGTGGCTGTGTTTGGCCCACTTGTAAGCGAGCTTCCACATGTGATTGTCCAGCGCCGTGAAGATCTCGCTGGACACCACCGTCCGGTAGTAGGCCGACCAACCCCGCACGATCGGGTTGATCTTCTTGAGTACCGCACCGGCGTTGGCCCCTCGCAGGGCCACCATTTCGATGCTGAGCCGTTCCCGTATCCGTCTCTGAGCCGCTTTGCTCGGCTTGATCAGCAGTTTGCCGTGATAGCGGCGGATGTTGAATCCCAGGAAGTCGAATCCGCTCTCCGCGTGGACAATTCTTGTCTTGTCCTCGTGGAAGGCGAGTCCCCTGGGCGTCAGCCATGCAGCCAGCCGTTCCTTGACCTGCTCGGCCTGTTCACGGCTGGTGCACATCGCGACGAAATCATCTGCTTATGCCGCCTGCCGGGTTATGCCGACTGCGACGGGCGGAAGCCTGATGGGCTCGGTGCCGGGTCCCGAAGCGGTCGGCATAACCCTTGGCCTGCTGCTCAGAGTGCCTGGAGGAACGCCAGCAGGGTGTCCGGGGCGGTGTAGCGGCCGGGTGTGCTGCCGGAGGGGGCCGTGCGCGTGAGCGCGCGTTCCTTGATGGCCATGTCGGCGTGCAGATAGATTTGTGTGGTTTCGGTTGATTCATGGCCGAGCCAGAGGGCGATCACGGAGATGTCGACTCCCGCGTGCAAGAGCGCCATCGCTGTGCTGTGCCGCATGTCCTCATCAACCAGCGATCAAGCCGACAGTCGCATGATCACACTGCTTTTGTTAGAGCCAGTAAGCCCAGCGAGGTCGCCGCTGTCGATGAACAGGGCATCCTCGGCGATACGCAGGTCCACGTGGGACAACCTCCGAGTGCGGCTGCCGTGTGAGGTCACGGATTCGGGGCGAATTCGGGCAGTGTGAGGGCGGAGTGGGCCGGTCGCGCCGACGCGGAGGGCATGGTGACGAGGTCGCGCAGCATGGTGTTGCGTTGCTCCAGGGCCCGCTCCGTGGTGGGGAAGAGCGTGGCCGCACCGTTGTCGACGAGTGCCTGATTCATGGCTACGAACTCACGAACGCCGCGTTCGTAGGCGGCGAAGGCGGCGGTATGGTCGCGGTGTGTGGCCAGGGCGTTGGCGAGCATGTAGGCGCCGACCAGCGCGAGGCTCGATCCCTGTCCGGTGAGGAACGAGGGTGCGTAGGCGGCGTCGCCGACGAGCGCGACGCGGCCGCTGGACCAGTGGGGCATGCGGATCTGACCGGCCGTGTCGAAGAACAGGTCGTCCGCGACGCGCATGGCGTTGACCATGCCAGGGACCTCCCATCCCGCGCCGGCGAAGACCGTGGCGACCAGGTTCCGCTGGGCGTCGGGGTTCCGGAGGGCGTCGAACGGCGGTTCTGGTTGGTGGAAGGTCAGGAAGGCGTGCAGTTCGTCGTTGTCCCCGGCAGCGTAGAGTGCCGCGGCCTTCCCGGGGGTGTTCCACAGCATGAGCTCGCGGGAGAGCCCGAGGGTGTTCGGCATGGTGAAGAGGGCGAAGCAGTAGCCGAGGTAGCGGTGGAACTGTTCTTCGGGGCCGAACAGCGACTCCCGGGTGTGCGAATGCATCCCGTCGGCTCCGACCACCAGGTCGAACGTGCGCCGTCGCCCACTGCGGAACGTGACGTCGAGCCCATGTCCGGACTGGTCGAGGGTGTCGATGGAGTCGTCGAAGAGGAATTCCACGTCGTCGCGGACCAGCGCGTAGAGGTTCGCGGCCAGATCCCCACGCCGCACTTCGAGGTCCTGTCCCTCGGCACTGCCGGCCACGGCGCGCGGGGGGACCGAGGCC
Organism: Streptomyces vulcanius; assembly: GCF_042653945.1. Taxonomy (NCBI): domain Bacteria; kingdom Bacillati; phylum Actinomycetota; class Actinomycetes; order Kitasatosporales; family Streptomycetaceae; genus Streptomyces; species Streptomyces vulcanius. Next base: position 23,819 of record NZ_JBHSFK010000054.1, read on the forward strand.
ACTTCGCCGCCCTCAGTGTCGAGGAAGGTGCAGCGACGCAAGTCGATGTGCGCGTCCCGTAGCCGCGGCAGGATTCCCATCCGCCGGACCACCTCCGTCGCGGTACCGCGGATGTCGATCGGGTAGCCACCGTCGCGCAGGGCGCCTGCCTTCTCCACCACGGTGACCGTGAATCCGGCCCGGTGCAGCCAGTACGCCAGCGCGGGTCCGGAGATACTGGCCCCGACGATCAGGACTTTGCGCTTCGCGGTCGTGCTCACGTTCATCGACGGACCGGCGGGGGTCATGCCTGGGCTCCTTTTTTCGTGATGCGGACGACAAGCAGTGACAATGCGGCGACGAGGCCGGCGACGACGAAAGCTGTGACGAAGGAGGATTCGGCCTTCAGGCCCGTCACCGGGTCGACCCCGGCGTCGAGAAGCGCACCGGCTATCTGGGCGCCCAGGGCGGTGCCGACCACGCGTGTCACCACGAGCAGGCTGGTGGCGATGCCGGTGTCCTTGGTCTCGACGGCGGTGGCGGTGCTGGTGAGCAACGCCGTGCTGGCGATGCCCGCGGCGAACGCGGTCAGCAACTTGGCGAGGGCGAGCTGCCATTCCGCGGTGTGCAGCGCCGCCAGGGCCATCATCGTGGTCGCCGTGACGACGGCGCCCATGACGACCACGGAGCGCGTACCGAAACGCCGCGCCGCGATCCCGCCGATCAAATCGCTTACACACCCGGCGATGGCGCCGGGCAGCAGGAGCAGTCCGATGTCGGTGGTGCCGGCTCCGAAGCCGTACCCGTCGGCCGGTTCCCCGAACATCAGCGGGAGAAGAGTGCCCACCATCCCGAAACTGGTGGTGATGACGAAGGTGAGCCCGATCGCGTTCCGCATTGCAGACATTGCCAGCATTCGTAGATCGACCATCGGAGAGACAGCCCTGCGCTCGACGGCGACCCATGCGGCCGCGAGGGCGGCCACGCCCACCACGATGGCAACGACCACGAGTGGCGACACGCCGCCGTCTTTCGTCACCGTCTTCAACCCGATCATGAACACGAGTAACGTGCCGCTCAGCAGAGTGACGCCAAGCCAGTCGATCTTGCTGGCCGACTTGATCGGCGAATCATGCGGCATCAGCCAAGTCACGGCCAACGTCATCACGATGATCACGATCGTCGGTAGCCCGAACATCCAATGCCAGGACATTCCTTCCGCGACCGGCCCGGCAAACAGCATTCCCACCATGCCGCCGCCCGTGAACAGCGCGACGACCACCCCGATCGCCGCCTGTGACTCACCTGTCGAGAGGTGTTTGCGCACCAGGATGAATGAGAGAGGCATCGCACCCACCATGACGCCCTGCAATGCCTGACCGAGCAACAACACCGGCAGGTTCGGCGCCATGCTGGCCACCAGACCACCGGCCGACACCACGGCCATCAGCCAGACCAGCATCCGCTTTCCGCCAAAGCGGTCGCCGAGCTTGCCTGCGATGGGCGTGATGACCGCGCCGGTGATGAGCAGTACGTTGCCGATCAATGCCGCATCGCCACTACTGACGTCCAGCTCACCTGCCAGCAGCGGGAGCGCAGGCTCCACCACTGACTGCAGGGTGCCGAGGGCGAGTGCCAGGATGCCGAGGGCACCGATCGACAGCCTCCCCATGCGGACCGGGGAAATTACAGCTTCGGACATAGACGTCCCTTTCATCGTTGGTTGCGAGCAAGTGCGTGAACCTGCTTGATGTGTGCGCCGCGCTCGGTAGGTGCGGGCACAGATGGGCTCGATCCGGTGGTTCAGGCCCCCCAGGGCGTTGTCGACCAGCACGCCGCCGTCCGGTGCGCGCGGTGAGCGAGTAGGACTAGGAGCCCACTGAAGATCTTGAAAACGCGCCCGATTTTCACCGGTTCGCCAAAATCGGTATTTACTAGCGAACTAGGGCACGCCGGGCTGTCGAAGCAAGATTTTCAGGGCACTCCTAGGCGGCGATCACGGCGGGGGCCACGACGAGTGGGCCCAGCGAGCCGCCGAACGGCTCCCGGTACCGGACTCCTGCTGTCGGACTAGGACAGGCGGTCGGTGCCGCCGTCGGGGGCGGCGTGGGCCAGGCCGGTCCGGTAGGCGATGACGACGAGTTGGGCGCGGTCGCGGGCTTCCAGCTTCGTCATGGCGCGGTGTACGTGGGCGCGGACGGTGAAGGGGCTGAGGAACATCCGCTCGGCGATCTCCTGGTTGGACAGGCCGGTCGCGACCAGTGCCACCATCTCGCGTTCGCGCGGGGTGAGTACGGCGAGCTGTTCGGAGTGGTTCGGCGGGGCGTCGTCCGGTGTGGCCAGGAAACGGGCGACGAGGGAGCGGGTCGCGGCGGGGGACAGAAGAGTGTCGCCGTCGGCGATCGTACGCACGGCGTTCAGCAGATCCTCGGCCCCGATGCCCTTGCCGATGAAGCCTCCGGCTCCCGCGCGCAGCGCCTGAGCGACGTACTCGTCGGTCTCGTACGTGGTGAGGATCAGGATGCGGCTGGCACGCAGTTCCGGGTCCGCGCAGATCTCCGACGTGGCGGCGAGACCGTCCACCTCGGGCATCCGGATGTCCATGATCACCACGTCGGGGCGCAGCTCCCGGGTGAGTCTCACCGCCTCTCTGCCGTCGGCGGCCTCGCCGACCACGGTGATGTCGTCGGCGGAATCGAGAAGCAACCGGAAGGCACCGCGCAGCAGGGCCTGATCGTCGGCGAGCAGCACGCAGAGCGTCACCGCGCATCACCGGCCTCTTCGTCGCCCGTCCGTCCGTCGTCTGTCGCTCCGTCGGCCATTCGTTCCTCGATGGTTGTTGCTTCGTCAGTCCGCCACGTCATGTCCTTGGCAGGTGGGAGGGGCAGCTGGGTGGAGACGAGGAAGCCGCCCTCCGGGCGCCTGCCCGCGGAGAAGTGTCCCCCGACCGCGGTGGCACGCTCACGCATCCCGATCAGACCGTAACCGGGCGAACGGTGCGGCGCCGTGGACGCGGTCGGCGTCGTACGGGCGTCCCCTCCGTCGTCGGCGACGGTGATGATCACTCGATCGGCGTTCCAGGCGAGGCGCACCCGGGCGCTACCGGTGCCGGCGTGCTTGGTCACGTTGGTCAGGGCCTCCTGGACGATGCGGTAGGCCGTGAGGTCCACTCCCGGTGGCAGCGTCATGGCCGTGCCCTCCTGGTGCACCGCCACTTCCAGGCCCGCGCGGCGGAAGGATTCGAGGAGCGTGGGCAGCCGGGACAGCCCGGGCGCCGGTTCGGCGGGGGCGGCCGTGTCCCCGGACTGACGCAGCAGACCGACCGTGGCCCGCAGTTCGTCGAGCGCGTGGCCGGTGGTCTCGACGAGCTCCTTCAGGCTCTTGCGGGTCTGCTCCGGGCGGACGTCGAAGAGGTGGGCGGCGACCGTGGCCTGCGCGTTGGCCAGGGTGATCTGATGGGCCACGAGGTCGTGCAACTCCCGGGCGATACGCACCCGTTCCTCGGCCACCCTCCGGCGCGCCTCGCTGTCCCGGCTCTCCTCGGCCCGCCGGGCCCGCTCCTCCACAGCCGTCAGGCGAGCCCGCCGGTTCTGCTCGATGGCCGCCAGGTAGGCCCGACGGATCTGAGTGGAATGACCGAGTAGGCCGGCCACCAGCGGGAACGCCGCCACCGCTCCCACCCTGATCACATCCTGCCACGAGAGGTCTCCGAACAAGGGGATGGAGGCAACCAGCAGTGCCACGGAGGTGAGCGACACCGCGCTCACCGCGTGCCGTTCGGCGCGCACGGTGAGTGAGTAGGTGGTGATCACGGCGGGGGCCACGATGAGCGGGCTCAGCAGGAGGTCCAAGGGCGGCACCAGCATGCCGCTCACGGTCGTGACCGCCATGACGACCAGGGGTGCCCGGTGCCGCAACGGCAGCACCGCACAGGACACCACGGCGAGGAAGTAGGCGGCGGCAGGCGGCGGTGACAGGGTGCTGCCGTCGCGCAGCGTGCCGCCGAGCAGACAGAGCGCAAACGCCGTAGCCGTGATCGACCCCTCCCGCCACCACGTGCTGCGTGGTCGCCGGTGGCCGCCCCCCGTGCTCGTCATGGCCGGCTCTCTACCGGTGCCGGCCGACGGGGAACCGCTGCACCGTTACGTCCGGCTCGGTTGCGGAGGCCGGGGCATGTCCGTTCAGTGCCTCACCCTCGATGTCCACGTTCGGTAGCACGCGGTTCAGGATACGGGGCAGCCACCAGGCCCGGTGGCCGAGCAGGGCCAGAACCGCGGGTGCGATCGCCATCCTGACCAGGAAGGCGTCGAAGGCGACGGCGGCGGCAAGGCCGACGCCCATCGTCTGGATGGTCGGGCTGTTCAGCCCGATGAATCCGGCGAACACACTGATCATGATGATCGCCGCCGCGGCCACGACACGTCCGCTGTGCCGGAAACCGCTGACGATCGCCTCGCCGGGGGACGCGCCATGCACGTACGCCTCCCGCATCCGGGTGAAGAGGAAGACCTCGTAGTCCATGGCGAGGCCGAACACGATGCCAATGATGAGAATCGGCATCAGCGACATGACCGGCCCGGTCTGCTCGATGCCGACAAGGTCTGCCCCCCAGCCCCACTGGAAGACCGCGACGAGGACACCGAAGGCGGCACCCACCGACAGCAGGAAGCCGAGCGCGGCCTTGACCGGGACCAGGACCGAGCGGAAGACCACCAGCAGCAGGAGCACCGCAAGGCCGATGACCACCATCAGATAGGGGATGAGGGCGTCGGACATGGCTTCGGAGATGTCGATGTTCAGCGCAGTGGTGCCGGTCACCGCGATGCCGGCGCCCGTGTCGGCCTCGACGCCGTCGACCGCGCCCCTGATCGCGTGCACCAGGTCCTTGGTCTCGCCGCTGTTCGGCGCGGTCCGCGGAACAGCGGTGAGGACGGCTGTGTCCTTGTTCTGGCTGAGAACCGGATCACCGACCGACTCGACCCCGTCCACTCCCCGTACGGTCTTGACGACCAGGTCCGTGGTGGCCTGCGGGTCCGCGGACTTCGACGTGTCCACGACCACAGTCAACGGGCCGTTGAAGCCGGGGCCGAAGCCTTCTGACAGCAGGTCGTAGGCGCGGCGCTGGGTGGTCTCCACCGACTTGGACTCGTCTCCGGGCAGCCCGAGTTCGAGGCTCAGCGCCGGCAGGGCGACGGCGCCGAGACCGAGTCCGGCGACCATCAGCACGGCCACCGGCCTGCGCAGCACGAACCGCGCCCAGCGGGTGCCGAGCCCGGGTCGGCCGGCCGCGGTGGGCACCGGGTGCGGGCGCTCGCGTCCCGGCCGGGTGGCCTTGCGGACGGTGCGGGACAGTACCCGTCGGCCGAAGAAGCCGAACAGCGCGGGGACCAGGGTCAGTGCGACGAGTACGGCAAGGGCCACGGCGCCCGCGCCGCCCATGCCTATCTTGGTGAGTTCGGGGATTCCGACGACCCCCAGCCCGGCCAGGGCGATGAAGACGGTCGCGCCGGCGAAGACGACGGCGGATCCGGCCGTGCCCACCGCCCGGCCGGCGGCCTCCTCCGGCTCGCTGCCCTGGGCGCGCTCGTCGCGGAAGCGGGAGGTGATGAAGAGGGCGTAGTCGATGCCGACCGCCAGGCCCAGCATCAGCGCCAGGATGGCGACGGTGGACGTCAGGCCCAGCGGAACGGCCAGCGCGGTGACCAGGGCGAAGGCGATGGCCACGCCCAGGAAGGCGGTCAGCAGCGACAGTCCGGCCGCGACCAGCGACCCGAGGGTGAGGACCAGCACCACCGCCGCCACCATCACGCCGATGAGCTCCGTCGTACCGCCCGGTTCCACTTCCGCATCCAGGGCCGAGCCGCCGATCTCCACGGTCAGCCCCGCGTCCCGGGCCCGGCTCGCAGCGTCCTCCAGGGCGCTCTTCGTCGGCTCGGTCAGGTCGACGGCGTCCGCGGTGTAGGTGATCGTGGAGTAGGCGATGGTGCCGTCCTCGCTGACGGCGCCGGTCTCATAGGGGTCGGTGGTCGACGCGACCTGATAGCCGCCGTCCAGGGAGCCGATCGTGTCCTCGACGGCCGCCTTGTTCTCCTTGGCCGTCACCCGCTGCCCGTCCGGGGCCTGGAACACCAAGCGGGCCTCGGCGCCCTGGGAGTTGCTTTGAGGGAAGCGCTCGTCCAGCAGGTCGAACGCCTTCTGCGACTCGGTGCCGGGCATGGAGAGGTCCTCTTCCTTCCCCTCCGGCGCCGTGGCGGCGGCGACCCCGGCCAGCACCAGGGCAACCAGCCACACAGCACTGACGAGCCGGCGCCGCCGGAAGGCCCACCGTCCGATCCGGTAAAGAAATACTGCCATCTGTTGATCGCTCCAGATACCGCTAGGCAAGGGGAATGCGCGAGATTCACGCGCCTCCCACACTCCCCTCCGGCGCCCCGCCGGGCATCGTCCTCCGCCACCGTCTTCCCCTGGTGCACCCGGACCAGCCACTCACGTGTCCTGGTGCCTACGCACTACAGGCCGACTTGCAACAGGGCTTGACGCGTCGTTCCAGTCGTGCAGGCGTCGCCAGCAGGTCATTCCAGAGCCGAAGCCCAGTTCCTGAGGCAGGAACTCCCACGGGATGCCCGTGTAGAGCACGAACAGGATGCCGGACAGGACCTTCCGGTCATCCAGACGCTTACGGCCGGGATGATCTGGCCGGCGCGGCACGACCGGGCAGCAACGGCTCGATCCGCACCCACAGCTCATCCGCCACGATCCACGGCGACTGCTGCCCCTTCCTCATGCACAGGTCAACAACCCCCACAACTGCCCACATTCCAGGGCCACTTTGATAGGTGTTCCAACCCGTACGGCTACGACCCAGAGGCGAACACGGTCCGGGTCGGTCAGCACGACCTGGCCCGGCTACTGCTGATGTTCCGTTCGGTGGTCCGCAAGCAGGAGTCTGCGGTTCGGCTGCTCCTACCAGGCGATCGCCGACACGACCTGCTCGGCCACCACGATCCGCAACCATCGCGACGAGTGGATCCGGCTCGGTGTCTTCGCCAAGCTCAAGCAGATCGCGCTGGATGCCTACGACCGGATCGGCGGCCTCGAGCTCGACCAGATCGCCGTCGACGGCTCGATCACCAAAGCCCCCGGCGGTGGTGAGGTCGCAGGGCGGTCGCGGTAAACAGGGATTGAAACGCTCTGGCATGACGGATGGTTATGGAATCCCGCTAACGAGCTGGTGCACGACAAGCGGTGAGGCGTCGAGAACCTCGGTGAGGCCCGTGTTCACGTCTGCCGTGTTGAGTGCAGGTCTGTGGTCTGCTGGTGGGACAGCAGGCTGGCGATGGCCTGGACGGTGTCGCTCATGTGCTCGCGGCGGCCGAGGTGTCGGGCCAGGGCACGCCAGTTCTTCAGATGGGCGATGCCGTGCTCGACCCGGATGCGGCGCGAGGAGTGTGCCTTGCGCTGACGCTCGTACATCTCCTCGTACCAGTCCGGGGCGTTCTTCTTGAACTTCCGGTGTGGTGGTGTCACCACCCGGCCACCGGTCTGAGCCCCCAAACCCTGGTAGCCGGCATCGGCGAGGATCTCCACCGCAGGGCCATCGCTCAGGAGCGTGACCAGCCCCAACTGGCGGGCGTGGGTGATGTCCGCGCAGCTTGCGGGCTGGGCCGGGCTGCACCACAGCACCCGGCCTCCGCTATCCGTGACCACCATGGATTTGACCGCGTTCTGCTTGTTCTTGCCGGAGATGAACTTGTCCCGTTCCTTGCGCCCGACGGCGGGCCGCCGGACCCGAATCTCTGTGCCGTCGATGATGCCGGTTGTCCCACTCGTGCCGAGATGCTCGACGACCTCGGCCAGGGTCCGTAGCCGCACGTCGGGGCTGACGGTGCAGCCTCGCTCGGCGAGCAGGGGCCGCACTTCACCGATGGACCGGGTGATGGTGGAGCGGTCCACTCTGAACCAGCAGGCCAGCACGTCGTGAGTGGCCCCGTGACGAAGATGGACGAGAGTTGCCAGCAGTCGATCGACGAACACCAACTGGTGTTTCGGCCCGCCGCCCACGGCCCGCTTACGCGGGCGAGAAGCCAGCTTGGCCTGGTGACGCTCATGCCACAACGGACCTACCTCGGCTACGAGTTCAGCGATCACATCGCCCGTCAGGCCCGTGATGCGACGGTTGCTGACGATCACTGCACGAGTCCTGTTCCCCACCACCCGACCATGATCAACCATCACGGGCTCGACGTCTCACCGCTTGTCGTGCACCAGCTCGTTAGCGGCAGCTTGTCCTCGTGGGATCCAAGCAAGGATCGCTTCGGCCGCGTGCAGGTGGCCTTCTACAGTCCTGATCAACGACGAGCCGCAGGATGCGGTGACGGAATCAAGTAGGACGCCGTGCTTGTTCACGCCCCTCCCGACGCTCCCACAGCCCGGCCGGTTCCGGCGCAGCTGGCCGGCGGGAGCGGCGCCGGCGTGCGGGCGGCGGATCGGCGAATAGCCGATTCGCCGCCCGTAGCCGGGTGATCAGAAGCCGCTGGTCTGCATCTCTTCGTAGTTGTATAGCTCGGTGGAGTACCCGTGCGTGAGGAGGATGGCGAGCTTGTGGAGCTCGTTCACCTCCTCGTAGAAGTTGCGGGACTCCTGCGTCGGCCGGGCCGGTGCACTGTTCGGGGCCTTGCCGATCACGGCGTACCGGAAGGCGTCGCCCCACTCGTCCTCGTTACTCAGCTTGCGCAGGAGCTTCCGCGAGTCGCGGTCGACACTGTTGTTCGGGCCGAATCGCTTCAGCAACTGCATGTATCGGTCGAGGCAGTCGGCCAGGTCCTTGAGGTTGTGCCCGAGTTCGCGAAGCCGCTCGTCCACCCGGGCCGGGCTCAGGTTCTCCTGCCCCGCGTAGCCGTCCCGTACAGCACACCGCGCTGCCACCCTGATCAGCCACTTCAGCGCCAGTTCGAGGCTGTGGCGGTACAGATACAGGATCGGCAGGGGAAGCCCGTCGTCCGGCCCCTTCTCGATCCAGTGGAGGGCGACGATCTCGGCGGCGGAGGCGTAGTTACCCGCCATCGCCAGGTCGTCCTCCTGACTTCCACCGAGGATCGCGATCTCGCGGTGCTCCCACTTCGGGCGGGGCAGATTCAGGACGTCTTCGTCTTCAACGGACATGAGATCAGAATGCGCCCAAGAGGGCTCCCTGCGCGAACCGATAAGCAGAACCGGGGCAGTTGGGGCCGTGGTCCGTGTATGGATTACTAGAGGTTGTCCCGTAACTGGTGGGGCGGTTGGTGCGTTGGCTGGGCACGGGTGGGGTGATCTCAGCGGATGATCCGAAGTAGATCGAGCCGTTCGCAGGTTTGACCGAGGGGCAGTTCGGCAGGCTGGTGGCGTCGTGGCGGTGACGTTCAGCGGGGCTGGCCATGGCGGCTGTCGTTGGAGGATCGGATACTGCTGGTCGCGACGTACTGGCGCACGAACCTCACGTTGCGGCGGGCCGCGCCGTTGTTCGGGGTGTCGAAGTCCGCAGCCGACAGAATTCTGGACCACCTCGCACCTCTGCTGGCGATCTCGCTGGCGCGTCGGCCGCGCAAGGACACCGTCTACATCGTCGACGGCACCCTGGTGCCCACCCGCGACCGCAACATTGCGGCATCGAGCAAGAACTACCGGTACTCGACCAACCTCCAAGTGGTCATCGACGCCAACAGTCGCCTGGTCGTGGCGATCGGCCTACCGCTGCCCGGCAGCCGCAATGACTGCCGGGCCTTCACGGAGTCCGGCGTCGACCTGGCCTGTCGCGGTGCACCTGTCATCGCCGACGGCGGATACCAGGTGCACCGGCCTGCTCATCCCGCACCGCAGACGACGAGGCCAGACGCATCTCAGCCCACAGCAGGAGGCAGAGAATGCCGTACACCGCCGGGCGCGAGCCCGGGTGGAACACGCCCTGTCCCGGCTGAAGAACTGGAAAATCCTGCGCGACTGCCGACTCAAGGACAACGGCGTTCACCAAGCCATGCTCGGCATCGCCCGCCTACACAACCTGGCGCTCACTGGATAACCCACATCCCATAAGCACGGTCGCCGCGCTCGGCGCGATGCGGACGCTGAACACCGTGGCCACGCGGGCACCGAGCCGGGCGAGGGTTGTCTGCGGGGCCGCCTTGGCCCACTGGCCGATCGCCGTGAACCAGCGGGCCCCGGCCAGTACGGCGGAGCAGGCGATCAGCAGAACGCTCACGAACGAGTGACGCCTCCCGCGCCGGTGGCGCGGATCGGCCAGCGTGACCAGCCGCTGCGACAGACGTGGGAGCGCGCGGTGCTGACGCGAGGGCGACTTGATCAGGCAGACGCTGGCAGACTGACGGCACATCGAAGCTCCGGTTGGACAGGGCGACTTGGCAAGGTCACCCCTTCAACTGGAGCTTCGTTGCGTACGTGGCGGGTCACCGATACACCGTGGCACGGCCGTGATCTGCATAAATTCATGAGGTTCAGGACTTTGAAACCGCCCTGCCGGGACCGGCCTATCCCTCACCCCAACGACTTCATGAGTTCAAGCTCAGTAGTTCGCCATTATCTGACTCTACGGCGTTCCTTGGTCGACAGTAGAGGGTTGCGCGTGCCGGGCTTCCTTCTGCGTCGCAAGTGGGCTGAAAGCACCCGAGCCAGACTCCGCGCCGGGAACCGGGGAATATCTGCATCCCAGAGCTGCTCCAGATACACGCTTGAGCCCGCGCTGTACTGAATCAGCTGGCTTCGCGATCCTCCAACTGCTTGATCAGGCGGTAGCCGCTGGTCAAGCTGAGGTCCATCCGTTCGCGTAGCACTTTGACGGCTTTGACGCTGTCGCCCTCGGCGAGTGAAGAGCCCAACTCGCGCATCAGGTCCGAGTCCAGCGCCTCCAGGTTTTCCAGAGCCTGGGGGTAATCGGCAGGCAGGGCCTTTCCGGAGCGAAGTAGTTGGAGCGCAGCTTGCGCTTCAGGGAGGCCGAGACCGGATGCCTTTCGCAGGCATTTCACGGCCTTAGCCTCGTGCCCGTCTGCCACGAAGGCAAGTGCTTCTTGCTGAATCTCTGTGGCCACCGGCGTGATCAATGCGATCTGCTGCTTGCTGCCCGTCATTTTGTGTCCTTCAGCCCTTCGTGTAGTCCGATTCATCTGTTACCCGCTGTGGTGTTGATGAGGCTGGCAAACGTCGTGCTACTGGCCGAGGAGGTCCTGACCTTGATGAGGCCGACGTCGTCGAGCTGGTACAGACGGTCAGTCCCCCGTCGGCGATGGCGTGCCGACGAGGAGATGCTCCGCGAACATGGCGCTTAGATCGTTCCGTGACGCTCACCGGTCTGTTTCTGCTGTGATGTGGGCAGGATGTTGCGCACAGCGCGGATGATCGGCGAAGGCTTCGGCTGCCAGGGCCGAGTGTCTTGCGCGGGCCAGGTGTACACCGGTATCCCACCTTTTAGAAGGTCCGCCAACCGTGGCTCGCGGAGCGTCTTCGCTGACCAGCCGTACAGCAGGTCGAGCCGGGGTGTGATGACACCGTGGTCGAGTAGACGGCCGAGTCCGTGTTCGCGCGCGACGTAGATCTCTACGTCGTCGCTCAAGGGGTAACGGTTGGGCAGAACGCGGGAGAGCGAGAGGAAGATCCCCGTCATCCCGAGCCTGGGATCGCCAAGGAACGGGGCTGCTTGGCTGAGCCGGCCGAGCGCCAGGCGCGGAGCGGAGACCAGCGCATGTGCGTACAGCACGCGCAGCAGGACGACGTTCATGAAAAACCGCTCAGTCCGGCTTTCCGTCTCCGCCAGTTCTTGGTGCTCCAGGTAAGCAGAGACCACGCTGAGGTTGTGCGCGCGGTACCACGTGCTCGGGTTCGGTGCGCGAATGAACTCCACTGTGGCAGCGACACTCGGCGCGCTGGGTTTTCCGGGCATGCCAAGGTACAGGCCCAGCGCCTCCCAGCCATCGCTCAACAGGCGCTCGTTGACTGCACGCCACCACGCGCTCCCGGGCGCCGGAGCGGTACGTGGCATGAGCAGACCACGGCGAATCTGCCAGTCCATGAAGGCGCCGACTGCGCGACGGTAGGGCAGATGCGGCCGCTGAGGTCCGCCCGTACCTTCGTAGAGACGGCGCATCAGCGCAAGACGTGCACTTGGCGATTGGAGTGCCGGGCCAACCTGCTCACGGGCGAACTGAGCGGCGGATATTTGCGACGCCATGTTATTCCCCCTCGCATTGCCTGACCGTAAAGAGTGAACCGACTTCCGTCTGTGCTGAGCCCCGCGACAGCCAGCTTGCGGATTTCCAAAGGGTGGTGCAACGGTATCGGGTCGTCGTCAGCGCGGAACTGGTTACCGCGGCCGAAGCATCCGTGCCGCGAGCCGACGGGTGACCGATCTGGGGGCGAAGCGTGCCGCATTCATGGTCAACGAGTTCTTGATTCCCACCACCGCTATGGCGCGCCGCTTTCTTAGCGCCCGGACGGCCGTTCGGGTCACACGCTCCGCGCTGTCAACCTTCCCGTAGACCGTGCTTTGCGAAGCCTCGGGGGAATTCATGGCGGCGATGAATCCTGTGGACGTAGGTCCGGGACACAAGGCAATCACGCAGACGCCGGTGCTTCGGGTCTCTTCGTGCAGTGCTTCGCTGTACGAGAGCACAAATGCCTTGGACGCACCGTAGACGGCTTGAAGGGGTGCGGGCTGGAACGCGATGGTCGAGGCTACATTCATCACTGTGCCACGGCCGCGTTCGATCATCTGCGGAAGAACTGCGTGCGTGAGCGCGACGAGTGCTCCGCAGTTGACGGAGATGAGCGATGCCTCTGTATCCGGATCAATTGTGTGGTGCGGTCCGTAGGTTGCAAACCCGGCATTGTTTATCAGCACGTCTACGTCGCGGTTTTCGATGGCTCTGACCACCGCGTCCACACCCTCGGTCCGCGTCAGGTCGGCAGGGACGGTCTCGACGGTCACGCCTTCGACCGTCTCGATTTCACGGGCCACGCGTCGGAGCCGTTCAGCGTTACGACCGGTTAACAAAAGGGCGGCACCCTGCTTCCCCAGTTCGCGTGCCAACTGAGCCCCGATCCCAGAAGAAGCTCCTGTGATCACGGTAAGCCCTCTGCCGCTCGTACGTTCCATGATGTGCTCCTTATCCTTGTCGATTCGATAGCCCGATCTATCCCATCTTATGCGAGGCCGGGGCTTTGCGGCCTCCTTGCGGAGAAGGTTGGTGGAGAATTCTTAGGTTTCCATCTCGATGTTCATGGCTTATCTCACTCCGATGCGGAGTGCGACGAGAGACGTACAGGCGGCTCCAAAGGGAAACCACCTCCACCAACGCCATCTTACCGAAGGCGCTCATAATGCCGAATTATCGGCACTTCACTAATCGTTTTGATGTTCACCACTCCTGGTTCGCCGTCAAACGCAGTGACGCCTGCGACGCGGTGCCCCCTTGCCACTTCGTGGTACTCCTCAGCTGTAGTCAAGAAGAGCCAGTCAGATGTACGGATCTGATCACAAGCAAGTCCTGCGGTCCCACTTCGAGTGAACCTCATGACTCTGTTCTGAGCGTTCCCCGATGCGAGCGACTATGGCGGACAAAGAGGTTCTGTCGTTTGCGAGTTCCCGGCTGGGCAGAATGTCCGAGGTCAGGACTGCCGGCCCACAGCGGCACGCGGAGCGTCGGTCACGTGGCGTACGTGGTCAAGAAGTCAACGATCGCGTCTTCCATCTGTTGCAGGCCGGGCTCTTCGAGCGGGTAGTGGCCAGCCTTGTCAAGCATGACAGTGTCGACGGGGACCTTAGTGATGCGGGACAGTACTGGCTGACTCAGGTGACGAGGGCTCCAGCGGTCCTGGGCAGGCTGGGTCAGCAGGACCGGGCAGGCGTCGAAGTCGGCCGGTTCGACGGCAGGGGCATACGTGAGGTAGCTGACGAGGAAGCGGAGGCTGACCCAGTTCGCGGCGGACGTCGGATCCTTGCGGAACACCTTCAGGGCTTCCGTGTTGTTAGTGAGGGCTGACATCTTGGAGGCCAAGCCCATGGGGTATTTCAGCGAGCGGGCAGGTGTCTTGGCCATCAGACCCATGAACGGAGCGCCGAGGCGTGCGCTGACGATGTCATGGGACGTCTCGTCGCGGACTTGGCGGACCCGTTGGTCGAGGAAGGTCATACCGACGATCCCGGCCAGGGAGCCACGGGGAGTCCTGGCCGCGACGTGGTAAGTGAGCATGCCTCCCGCGCTCAGCCCGTAAAGCACGATCGGGCGGTCGTCGCGTGACTGTTCGTAGGCAAGGAAGTCGACGACCAGATCGACCCAGTCGTCATAGGAGGGCGTCGTACCTGGCATGACCTGGGTATGGCCGTAGCCGAGATTGTCCAGAGCGACGGTCTCGACGCCGCGGCCGGCAAGCGGGGCGCCCAGGATGAGCGACATCTGGCGGCCGTTGGTGCCCACACCGTGGTGCAGGATGACTTTGGCCTTCGCTTCCGGGTTCGGGTAGCGGTCGAGATGGACGCGATGTCCGCGCCAGTCCCAGAACTCTTCCTCGGGGGCGGTTGCGTCGGTTAACTGAAGTCGAGCGGGCAGGAATTGCTGGAGATCGCGCCAAGCCTGCTGATCGCGGTAGTAGACAGGGGTATCCGCTCTGCTCATGTTTCCTGCTTTCGCTGTTACGTGCCGGTGGAGTCCTGGAGGCCACCGCCCGGAGCGGGACGGCCGCGCGCGCCGCCCGTGATCATGTCAACGCCGGTCTTGAGGTCACGGTGGGCAGCCTAGGGGGCGCGAAGGTCGTCCTCCAGACCTCGGGTGAACGTGAGGAGCACGCTGGTCACTTGCTGCGCTGTCCCCGGGACGACCTCGCTCACAATGGTTGTCAGCAGCTCGGCCAGGCCTTCCACATACGAAGTGACCACCTCGGGAACGTGAACGGTGGCGGCCGACAGCAATTCATAGCCGCCTGGCGGTGTGTACGGGTCGCCCGACTGCGGCGTACCAGAGCAGGGCTGCGCACACGAAGGCCGCGGCGGCGTCGATCAATGAACCCGCGAGGGTGTCGCTCCGTACGCCGGCGGCGACCGCGACGGCCGCGGACAGTGCCAGGGTGACGGACGGCAGCGCACGGGGGCCGCGCGTGATGTCCGGTGCGGCGGCGGGCAGCAGCCAGGACACGAGGCTGTAGCAGGCGCAGGCCAGCAGTGTTGCCCCCAGCACGTCACTGGGCCGGTGGTGACCAAGGGCCTGGACGGCGGCGGCGATGCAGGCCAGCCACAGCACGCCGACCGTGGTGACGTAGGGGCGGATGCGGGGGGACGCGACGAGGAAGACGCCGAGGGTCAGCCGGCGGGGATGGCCGTGTGCCCGCTGGGGAAGCTCCCCTCGATGAGCGTTTCCCGTGCGTTTACCAGGTCCGGGCGGGGCAGGACCGACTTGAGCACTTCCTTGGCCCCGATCGTGGCCACCACGACCCCGACCGCCGCACACCCCTGCCACCAGCACCTGCGCACCAGGGTCACGACCGCGATGACGCCCAGGCCCACGATCAGGGTCTTGATGTGGGTCAATTCCAGCGGTGGCAGGGTTGTCGAGCCGATGCCCCCTCCCGACCAGGGAAAGATCCATGCCTTCTCCATGTCGGGCACACCGAGATCGAACACGGCGTTCTCCGCCCTTTGCCCGACCGGAGTGCAGGCAGCGAGCAGGTAGATCGCCAGGAACCCCAGGGAATACACGAGAGTTGGGGTCCACGGCCACCGTGTCGTCCGCCAAGGGCCGGAGCCGGCCGGGGCTTGCGAGGTCTCGTCCGGAGCCGGTCGACCGGTGCGTGGGCGGGGTGGAGGAATCATGCTGGGTCATCGCTTGCTTTCGTCCGTGGGAGCACTTCGGTCACGCGCCTCTTGTTGCACGCGGTGGGCCGCCGGGCTCGGCCGGCCCACCGGGGGATCTGCTCCTATTCGAGGAGCGCCCGGTTCTGTCGGCGCTGGGCGGTGAACGCCAGGGCGGGGAGGGGGGCGATCAGCAGGATGAGGACGACGAGGTCTGGAAAGGACTGCATGAACGCGTCCGGCCGGACGACGATCGCCTGCGTGCGGACGATCGCGACCGCCGCGACGGGGATCAGCCACCGGTGGTCGCCGGTGGCTGCCGTCGCCACCCACGCGGCGATCAGCGCGGTGGCTTCGAGGACGAACAGGCCGCGTTGGAAGGTCGGACTGACGTAGATGATGTGCAGGCTCCCGGCAATGAACATGGCGAGTACGACGGGGGCCAGCCAGCGGTAGGAGCGGCGTCGCAGGCGACTGGGACGGCAGAGCGCCAGCACGGCGCACGCGGCGCACAGTGTCCCCGAGAGCGCCAGGTCACGAGCGGTTATCGGGGCGCCGAGACCGTAGTAGCTCAAGCCCCCCTTGCCCTCGTTGCCGAAGAGGGTGCGGCCGTGGGACGTGGCACCGGCCCAGATCATGGCTGCCGCGGCCGGCAGTGCGATCCACGGTCTGCCGCGCAGCAGGGCGATCAGGCAGACCAGCGGAAGCAGCCCGTAGGGCAGCAGCCGTGTCCCGCCGCCGGGACCTTGCGCCCACGGGTACCAGCCGGAGAAGGGGAAGGCGATGGCATTGTGGCCGGGATCGATGTGCAGCGCCCAGTGCCACACATCCTGCAGGTACGGAACCAGCGCCAGCGCGGCGAGGGCCAGGGCGGCCATATGGATGCCGTCCAGCCACCACGGCCGGGCCGTGTCGTCGACGACGGCGCGGGCGCGGGCCCGCACCCCGGCACGCGCCAGGGCGACAACTTCACGCGGCGGGGGCCAGGAGCGGCCGGGATACGCCTCGGACAGGCAGGCCAGCACCTCCTCTCCCTGCCGGGAACGGTAGGGCTCGGGATAGGCCGCGAGCAGCAGGCGGTTCATGCCGGGGCCACCCCGGCATCCCGCGCACGCCCCATGACGACAGCCGCCGCCTGCTGCATCCGCAGCGCCTCCCGGGCGAGCGCCTCGGTGCCGTCCTCCGTGAGCCGGTAGTAGCGTCGGGCCCGCCCGTCCACGATCTCCTCGTCGCCGGCGGCCACCAGCCCGGCCCGCTCCATCCGCTCCAGCGCACCATAGAGAGTGCCGACAGCGATCCGGAGCCGCCCGTCGGTGGTCCGCTCGGCGGCCTTGATGATGCCGTAGCCGTGCAACGGACCATCCATGAGTGCAGCAAGGATGAAGTACTGCGGTTCCGTCAAGGGCGGATTCCGTCTGGCCATGCATCGAGTATATATCGAGCTACGAAATATATCTGTCAGACCCGGGTGGTCACCGGCAGCGCCTCCACACCCGCGGCAAGCATCACCCCCTCCCGGCCGGCGGGCACGACGGCGATCTCCTCGACGCACCCGTGATCCGTCGCTACATCATCTGGTGAAACAAGCACGCCGCCGACGAACGCCTCCTCGATGTCGTGAACAGGGCGAACGCTCCCTGATGCGGCACTAGTTCGGATAAGACCAGCTCAGCGCGCTCGGCCTGGCCCTGAACTCCGTAGCGCTCTTCAACAACCTCTACATCGACGCCGCCGTCAAACAGCTCGCCGCCGACGGCTTCCCCGTCACCGACGAACTCCTCGCCCGTCTCTCCCCGGTCCAGTACGACCACATCAACTTCCTCGGCCGCCACGCCTTCACCCGACCTGCCGCGCCGGGGGCTGCGAAGGCTACGCGAACCGCACACGGACGAAGATGATGACAACTGCGGGCAGAAGTGAGCGTCAAGAGTCGACAAGGCGCTGATCGCTCTGCGGGCCAGCGCCTTTGTTCTTGCCGTGCTACTCGCGACGCCCATCGGTCCTGATGTCCGGCCGCTTTCAGGCGGTGCTGGTCGGCGCCGGGTTCTCGGGGAGCTGCCAACTGCCGCCGCGGTCCTCCTTGGAAAAGCGCGCGGCGAGGTCGGGGACGTGCAGGACGCAGGCCAGTGCGGTGGCGGCCTGGAAGGCGTCGATCGCACGCTGGGTCATCGGCATGGCCAGGCGCAGAAGGCGCGGATTCACCTCCCCCTGGATCTTGTTGACGAAGGGCCGCAGCACGCTGTCGTAGTTCGCCAGCGCGGTCGGCAGGTCGCCCGGGTTGCGGTTGATCTCCCCGGCCAGGACGTAGGCGCCGACCAGGCCGCCGGAGATCCCCATGCCGCTGTAGGGGGAGGCGCAGTGCGCGGCGTCCCCGGCCAGAACCACCCGGTCCTTGGACCAGCTGTCGATGCGCACCTGGGCGACCTCCTGGGAGTAGAAGAACGGGCTGTCCTTCATGCCCTTGACGAACCGCTCGGTCTGCCAGCCCGCGTCACTGAACCGCTCGGCCCAGAACCTCTGCTGCTCCTCGACGGGCGCGCGGTGGATCGCGGAGGCTTCCGGGGAGTCCTCGCGCATCACGAAGTACGCCTGCGTCTCGGTCGCGTTGTGGCTGCGCCGCATGACCTGCCGGCCGCCCGGGACCATGTAGGTGTCGCGGATGTTGGTGTCGGAGGCGATGCGCGGCACGAACCAGTACGCCATGTGGATGCCCACCCGCCAGTAGGGGTCGCAGCCCTCGGGCAGCAGCGCCCGGCGGGTGCGCGAGCCCTGCCCGTCGGCGCCGATCAGCAGGTCGTACTCGCCCGAGGTCCCGTCCGAGAAGTGCGCGGTGACCATGTCGGCATGCTGGTCGAAGCCGTTGACGCTCTTGCCGAAGACGTACTCGGCGCCGGCGCCGTCCTTCGTCGCCTCGTGCAGGATGCGCACCAGGTCACCGCGCATGATCTCGTACTCCGAGGTCAGCGTCTGACGGCCCTTGCCGGAGGTGTTCGCCATGATCGTCGCCTTCGGCCTGCCCCGGGAGTCGACGAACGCCACCCCGGCCTCGTCCACCAGCTGACTGCGCACCTCCTGAAGCAGCCCCATCCGCTCCACCGCGTCGATGCCCTGTCCGCGCAGGTCCACCTGCGCCCCCGAGGCCCGCAGCGCCGGGAACCGCTCGACGACCGTCACCTCATGGCCGCCGCGCGAAAGCCAGAAGGCCAGCGCCTGCCCGGCGACACCGCCGCCTGCCACCAGGATCCGCAGCGACCGCTTCACGTTGATGCCCGCCATGGCCCACTCCAAAATCTATCGGTGATTGGTTTTTCCTCTCCAGGTTCTTCTATCGGTGATAGATTGTCAACGTGACCAAGATGAACCGTCAGACCGTCGTCACCGAGGCGCTGGACCTGCTGGACGACGTAGGTCTGGAAACCGTCAGCACCCGGCGGCTGGCCAAGCGCCTGGGCGTGGAGCAGCCGTCGCTCTACTACCACTTCAAGACCAAGAAGGACCTGCTGGCCGCGATGGCGGAGGCGGCCATGGCTCCGCACGCCACCGCGCCCCTGCCTCAGCACGGGGACGACTGGCGCACCTGGTTCCTGGACAACTCCCGCAGCTTCCGCCGCACCCTGCTGATGCGCCGCGACGGCGCCCTCCTGCATGCGGGCAGCACCCCGACCGGCGCCCTGGACCGCCTCCGCCACAAGATGGCCTTCCTCGTCACCTCCGGCGTGCCCGAGCAGCAGGCGCAGATGGCGATGCTGGCCTCCAGCCGCTTCATCATCGGCTGCGTGCTGGAGGAACAGGCCGACGCCGACACCCCGGACCCCGGGGACCTGCCCGACGACTTTCCCGCGCTCGATCACGAAGCGGCGTTCGAGGCGGGCCTCGCCCTCATCCTCGGCGGCCTCGACCAGCACACCGCCGCCCCCGGCGCCGCAGCCACGCCCTGACCGCCGCCCGCCGCCCTCAGCAGGCCCAGGCGGTCAGGACGAGACGGCCCGGGGGCCCGTCTCGTCGCGGGTGAGGCGTCCCAGGTAGCCGCGCAGCCCCCACAAGGTCGCCGCGACCAGCAGCCACACCGCCGCCCCCGCCGACAGCTGCCTACCGAAAGCGCCGGTGAGCAGGGCCACCGCCAGCGGCGGCAACGAGTGCGCCAGCAGGGCGCGCCAGCGCAGCCCGCCGCCGGAGGCGGCCTGCGCGGCCGCCGCTCCGGCCAGGCCGACGAGCTCCGTCGGCGCGGCCCAGCGGTTCCTGTCCGCATTCAGCGGCATCTCACCCCACTTCCGACCCCACCGCCACCTGATGACCGCATCCCAACACCGAGCCGAAATGACCATCCGCTTCGCCATCTGGGACCAGATCACCGGCGCTGCCGGCCGGCTCACCACGGCCTGACCACAGGCCGGCACCCGAGCCCCACCACACCCCGACACGCCATCAGGCACCCACACACTCAACAACGTGACAACGCCCCGTCCGGTGCTGGAGGGGGAAACACGGACCCCGCGATCAGCACCGTGTGTGCGTCGGTCAGCGTCGTTGCTGGGCGGGCAGCGACGGGGCTTCGTCGCGGATCTGGCGCATCGTGTCTCGTACGTCAGCGGCGGCCACTCGCCACGGCCGAAGCGGCCGACCCTTACGCGACGGCGACCGGCCCATCCGCGCCCGCTAGGTTACCTTCCTGCGATGTCGCCGACGAGAATGGGAAACCGCATGATCGAGAGCACCCTCGAACTGCCGGCGTTACGGGAGCGGATCCGCCAACTCCTGCTCGAGTCCGGGTGGGACGCGCCGGACATCGACCGTGTCCTGGAAACGGAACTGCCGGGCATGGTGCGCCGCCGGGTGAGCCTCAGCAGCAAGCCCACCGGCGCTGCGCCGGCGTTCCGGCTGGGCGGCCTGCCGCGGCTGCCCGCCGACGTCGCCTGGCCGATTCATTCCTCCTGCTGCGGCTTGACCCTGAGCTATATCGGGGCGCTGGACTGTGCGGCGCTGCCACGCGACCATCTCGCCGCGCCGCTGCCGGACTCCGGGCAGGTGCTGTTCTTCTACGCCAGCGACGCCGAGGCCGAAGACTGCAACATCGTCCGGGATCCGGACGCGTTCGCGGTGCTGTACGTGCCGGACACGGTCGAGGCGGCCGAACGCACGCCACCCGAGAGCGAGTACCAGCCGGAGATCGCCGAACGGGTCGACCTGTACGCCATCCCGTCGCTCGAACTGGGTCTCGACTACTTCTACTGCCAGCTCCCCGACGAGGAGTGCCAACGCCTCAACGACGCGATCGAGGGAATGTGGAACGAGTCGAAGCAGTGTCTCGACGGCGTCGGCGGCTACCCGAGCGCCCAGCAGTACCCGCCAGAGTGGGCCATGGCCCGGGATGAGCATGAGCGGACCGGCGGCGACATGGAGGAGCTTGAGGCCCGGGCCCGGCAGGAGTGGATGGTGCTGCTGCATGTGTTCGAGTCCCCGACCGAAAACGGCGAGTACCTCAACTACATGATCCGGCTGGACGACCTGGCTGCCGGCCGGTTCGACCGCGTCGTCCTGTCCGTCGACATCCACGACTGACGGGCCGGTTTGCGCAACCTGGGTCCACGAGGATCACCGTGCACACCGCCGGCGGGGCCTTTGCCCCTGAGCGTGGACACCTTGGAGACTGGACCTTGAGGGTTCAGAGGAAGAGATGTCACGCATGGTGATGAAGGTGTACTCGGCGGAGTTCAGGGCGGACGCCGTCGCGCTGTACCTGTCGGACCCGAAGAACACGTTCGAGGGCGTCGGCAAGGACCTGGGGATCAGCCGGGAGACGCTGCGGAACTGGGTGCGGGCCGAGCGGGCCCGGACGGGCCGGGCGGCGGGCACAAGCGGCTCACCACGGCCCCCGCAAGCTGCCCAGGTACCCTCCGACGACATGCTGGAGAAGGAGAACAAGCAGCTCAGGGCCAGGATCCGGGAGCTGGAGACCGAGCGGGAGATCCTCCGGAGGGCTGCGAAGTATTTCGCCGGCGAGACCAACTGGTGAGCCGTTTCCAGTTCGTTGAGGATCATCGCGGCGCCTTCGGCGTCAAGCGGCTGTGCCAGGTCCTGGAGGTCTCCCGGTCCGGGTTCTACCGGTGGCTGAAGGCCGCCCCGGCCCGCATGGCGCGGGCCCGCTCCGACGCCCGCCTCGCGCGGCGGATTCGGGAGATCCACAGGGAGTCCGGCGCAACCTATGGCATCCCGCGCGTCACCGCCGAACTGAAGGACGCCGGAATCGACGTCAACCACAAGCGCGTCGCCCGCGTCATGCGCAGGATCGGCCTCCAGGGCGTGCACCTGCGCAAGAAGGTCCGCACCACCGTTCCCGAGCCGTCCGCGCCCCCGGTGCCCGACCTGCTGCAGCGCGACTTCACCGCGAGCGAGCCGAACACCAGGTACGTCGGCGACATCACCTACCTGCCCATCGGCGGCGGCCAGTTCCTCTACCTGGCAACGGTGTTGGACCTGCACTCGAGACGGCTCGCGGGCTGGTCGATCGCCGGCCATATGCGCACCGAGCTCGTCACCGACGCGCTCCGGGCCGCCGCCCGCACCCGCGGCAGCCTGCAGGGAGCCGTTTTCCACAGTGACAACGGCGCCCAGTACGCATCGAAGGAGTTCGCGAACGTATGCCATGAACTCGGGGTGACCCGCTCACGCGGTGCGGTCGGCACGAGCGCGGACAACGCCGCTGCCGAGTCGTTCAACGCGACCTTGAAAAGGGAGACTCTGCAAGGCAAGAAACGCTGGCCAGGCGCCCGTGAGGCGCGTCTCGCGGTATTCCGGTGGGTCACCCGCTACAACACGAGAAGGCGGCACTCAAAGCTCGGCCAGGTCAGCCCGATTGCCTTCGAACAACGATCAGCTACGCTGACCGCTGCCGCATAGCAAACGGTGCCCACGCTTTAAGAAAAAGCCCCCCAAGAACGCACTGTTCGGCGTGGACATCGGACGGTACGACGAGATGTTCGCCGAGCGGCTGGAGCTGCTGCTGCGCCTTCGCGACGGCGACCCGCGCGCTGGACGGGCCGGCACCGTCCACCGGTCGTGCCGACGGCCGTGATGCCGCGCGCGCTGCAGGATCCGCTGCCGGTATGGATCGGCGCGGGCGGCAGTCCAGGCAGCGTCGTGCGCGCCGGAGCGGCGGGCCTCCCGCTCATCCTCGGCTACATCGGCGGCACACCGGAGCACCTGCGGCAACTCGTCGATCTCTACCACGCCGCCGGCGCGGAGGCCGGTCACGCCGACCGCCTCGAAGTCGGCGTCGCGGTGCACTACTTCGCCGGAAGGTCGCAGGACGAGGCAGCCTCAACGTATCGCCACTACCACGAATTTCTCCGGCCCAAGCGATCGGGTGGTCCTGGGTTCTCCGTCTCGCCTCAAGCCTTCTCCGAGGGACTTCGACCCGGACGGCACCTGATGATCGGCACCGCCGACCAGGTCACCGAGAAACTTCTCCTGCTGCATGAGGCAGTCCCGTTCGACCGGGTACAGGCCCTGGTCGACTGGGGTGGGCTCCCCGACCACCTGGTACGCGAGTCGCTGGACCGCCTCGGCACCGACATCGCGCCAATACTGCGCAACACCTGACCTCGACGGTGTTTCCCCACGATCAGCGGGTCGCGTAAGGAACCGGGCCTACGCCGTCCTCGACGAGTCGGGTGCGGTGGGTAGTGCCAAGCACCTGCGGAAGTGGGGTGCGTTGCTGCGCTGCCGGAGCCCCATGGACGACTCCGGCGTGGTCCGGGTCCTGCTGCCGGGCGGCACAGCCCTCTCGGTGGAGGCCCCTGACCTGGATGGACAGTTGTCCAAGCTTCTGGGCCGTCAGGTGTTCGTCTCGGCAGCCGTGCCGGAGCACAGCAGGCTTGAGCGCGCCGTGCCGGATTATGAAGGCGGTGTCCCGGAGGCCGTGCGGCACTCGGCATCCGTCGATGTCACCGGCGTTTGGCGGTGCCGTCACCGTCGGCGGCCGCAAGCGAGCCGAGCTCGGCGAAGCCGCGTGGCTCGGCCAGTTCGGGCTCCTCACCCAGGAGTTCGGCCAGTACGAGTTCACCGTCCGGCAGGCGGTGGCGCTCAGCACCCCGGACGACGACGTGTCCGATGAGCAGATCTGGGCTGGCACCGACGCCGCCCGGGCCGGCGAGTTCGTACGCGCCATGCCCACGGGCTCGAAACCCAGCTCGGTGAGCAGTGGGGCGGATCGGAATCCCGGCGGCCAGTGGCAGCGCCTCGCGCTGGCACGGATCTACCTGCGCAACGCGCCCATCTGGATCCTCGACGAACCGACATCGGCCATCGACGCCGAAGCCGAACAGGAGGTTTTCCAGGAGCTCGGCCGCACCAAGGCCGAACGCATCACCATCGTGGTGTCTCACCGCGCCTGGACCCTGCTCACGGAGGAACGCCTCGACCTCGTGCCCTTCCGGCAGCCTGGTAGTGATCGTTGGCGAAGCGGCAGCGGCCTCCCTTTGGGGCCCTTGGCCGCAGTCCAGCTCTACACCACCAACGCCAACCCTCTGATCGAGGGCAAGGGCCACTCGCCACTGTGCCGGCACGCTCACGAACGTGCGGTTGTGGCCGGCGACGACCTCCTCACGATCGCCGAACTCATGGCTCGCACGGACTTCGACTGGTGCAGCAAATGTGGTGGCTACGCCATGCGCGGGCTCAGCGACTCCCAGCTGTCCTACTACAGTGCGGCTCACCAATTGCACGACATCAAATGGCGACTTGACGGCGGGAGCGGAATCCCCGGCGCCCAGACCTCCACAGTGATCGCTCGCCTGGACGAACTGGCGCCCTGGCAGTCGACCGATGAAGCAGAGTGGTGCAGCAGTGATTCCTGGCAGTGGCGCGACACCATCCGCGAGCTCAGGCGGAGGGTGGCGAGATCTCACGCCGTGACCGGCCCCTGGCGAACCGGCATCGTGACCCGCGGCCCTTGGGCGTGTGTCATGGATGCCCTGTAGGCGATGACGCAAGCGTCTCCTCCTCCAACTCGGCGGAGACCTCGGCAACGTTGGCTTGGGGACCAGCTCTGGGGACCAGTGTTCGCTGCACGGAACTGCCTCGCGGTGTCGGCCGTGGTGAAGTGCTGCGCGAGCCAGACTCGGACTTCGCGCTGCTCGATGGGACCCTCGCCGAGTGCCTCCGGGTCGGTGACAGCAGCGCCGACTACTCGGCCGAGTACCGCTGCCTCGGAGTGAATGTCCAGGTCGTCACAGACCGGCCGACACTGTGCTGTAGATCTCACCTGGGTTGTGCCGGGACGCGCTCACGACCTGGCCGCGACCCGCACCCACCGCGTCATCTATGCCCCAGAGTGCAGATATCGCCCTGGGGGGTACCTGTGCGGCAGAGCTATGACCGCGGGTGGGGACCAGTTGGGGACCACACGGTGTGCGCGATGGCGCACGAGGGATCCTTCTGCGCACATCATGCGCCCTGATTAGATCTAATATATCCAGAAAATACCCTTGGCCCCTACTCCTGGGGGTCAAGGGGTCGCAGGTTCAAATCCTGTCGTCCCGACAGCGAGAAGGGCACTCACCGACGGGAGTCGGCGAGTGCCCTTTCCGCGTTTGTCACGTCGGCGTTCCACCACCTGTGAACCTGCCGAGGGTGACTGTGGATTCGCCCAACCCTCCCTGACGTCCGCGAAGCCGCTGCCAGGATGAGGCGCCATGACCCCGGGCCGCTGCTCACGCATGCTGCGGGCCGCTGTGTTCGCGGCCGTGTGCGTGCTGCTCGCCGCCCTGGGGCACGTCATGATGGCCGGCGACGAACCGTCCCGGTGGGCACTGGCCGGCGGAGTCGTCGGCGCGGCGGGCGTGGGCTGGTGTCTGACCGGACGTGAGCGTGGGGTGCCGCTGGTCACGACCGGCGCGCTCGGCGCCCAGGCGGCCCTGCACACGGCGTTCTCCCTCGCGCCGAGCACCGCCGCCGGGCACGACATGGGCGCCATGGGCCCCTCCGAGACGTCGGGCGGCATGGTCGTCGCCCATCTGCTGACCGCGCTGCTGTGCGGCCTGTGGCTGGCGTACGGGGAACGGGCCGTGTTCCGGCTGCTGCGGGCCGTCGCCGGGTGGCTGGCCGCGCCGCTGCGACGACCGTCGGACCGGCCGCTGCCACCCGTTCCGCCCTGCGTCCGCGGGATCCGCGGCGGTGCGGATCAACCGCCGCGCACCCTCCTCCTCGCCCACGCGATCACTTCTCGGGGTCCGCCCGCGCGGGCCGCTGCCGCCTGACGGCAGCCGGAGCCGTTCTGCCCGCCCACCCCGAGAAGGACTCTGACGTTGACCCCTGTCCGGCACCAGAAGCACGAGAACCATCAGAAGAGCCGACACGGTTCGAAGACCGACAAGCACGCCAAGGTCCGGCGGACCTCCGCGCACGCCGCCGCCGACGAGACCACCACCGCTCTCGCGCTCGCCGCCCGCGGCGGAGACGCCGACGCCGTCGAGCGGTTCGTACGGGCGCTGCACCGCGACGTGACCCGGTACGTCGCCCATCTCTGCGCCGATCCGCAGGCGGTGGACGATCTGGCCCAGGACACGTTTCTGCGGGCGCTGGGCAGCCTGCACCGCTTCGAGGGCCGGTCCTCGGCGCGGGCCTGGCTGCTGTCCATCGCGCGCCGGGCGGTGATGGACAGCTACCGGTACGCCGCCGCCCGCCCGCGCCTGGCGGACGTGCCGGACTGGCAGCCGGCCGTCGAACTGGCCCAGCCGCGCGGGCTGCCCGGCTTCGACGACGGTGTCGTCCTGCTCGACCTGCTGGCCGCGCTGCCCGGGGACCGGCGGGAGGCCTTCGTACTGACCCAGCTCCTGGGCCTGCCCTACGCGGAGGCGGCCGAGGTCAGCGACTGCCCTGTCGGCACGGTCCGTTCACGCGTCGCCAGGGCCCGCGCGACCCTGACGGAACAGCTCACGGAGTGAGGGAGCGGCGAAACCGGCACCCACCGGCCCGCCGGCTCAGCGCCGGCTGCGCACCCGTGCGTCCCTCGGCGGTTCGATGAACTGAAGTTCCAGTGTCGCCGGTGGTGCGGTCACGCCGGGGCCGCCGGACGCCGCCCAGGTGAGGATCTCGTCCGTGCAGTCGTCGTCCGTGGCGAAGCCGATCCAGGTCGGGCGGGCGCCGGCCCGCCGGCCGGTGGGGGAGGGCTGCACGACGATCACGTTGGCCTGGTCGCAGGGGCCGAGACAGTCCGTCGTACGGATCCGGAAGGCGCCGTCGGAGTCGGCGGCGGCCGTCCGCAGGCGGGTCAGCTGCGCTTCGTGGTCGTAGCCGGGATGCTTGCCGGGGTCTCCGCAGCAGCAGCCCCTGCACACCACGAGTGTGCAGGGGCGTCGCCGGCCCGGTAGAGGATCCATTCCGGTCAGGAGGCCGACAGGCCGACGTGGGCCAGGGCCTGGCGGAGCAGGAAGCCGTGGCCGCCCGGCATCTCGCTCTGGACGGCGGGCGAGGCGGCCTCCTGGGGGCTGAACCACACCAGGTCCAGCGCGTCCTGCCGGGGACGGCAGTCGCCGGACACCGGCACGATGTAGGCCAGGGAGACGGCGTGCTGGCGCGGGTCGTGGTACGGGGTGACGCCCTGGGTCGGGAAGTACTCGGCCACCGTGAACGGCTGGAGCGAGGTCGGCACCCGGGGCAGCGCCACCGGGCCGAGGTCCTTCTCCAGGTGCCGCAGCAGGGCGTCACGGACCCGCTCGTGGTGCAGGACCCGGCCGGAGACGAGGGTCCGGCTGACGTTGCCGTCCGGTCCTATGCGCAGCAGCAGGCCGATGCTGGTGACTTCGCCGCTGTCGTCGACGCGCACGGGCACGGCCTCGACGTAGAGGATCGGCATCCGGGCGCGGGCCAGTTCGAGTTCGTCCTGGCTCAGCCAACCTGGCGTGGTATCGGTCAAGTCTGACATTGCTTGATCATACTTTCAGTGTCCGTCGGGAAGCCGGTAGACCCGGCGGGCGTTGTCCGCCGCGGCCCAGCGTGCCAGGCGCAGCGCGTCCGGCAGGCTCAGTTCGTCGGCGTCCACCCGGTCCTGGAGAAGGTCCCCCAGGCCCCGGCGGAACGCCAGCGCGCCAAGGCCGTAGAACTCTGCGACACCGTACGCGTCGGAGCTGTACAGCAGTTTGCGGAACGGTGTGATCTCCAGCGCCTCCTCAAGCACCGTGCGTGCCCGCACCGGGCCGACGTGGTGCAGGGTCAGCCCCACGTCCAGGTACACCTGCTCGAACACGGCGGCCAGGTAGGCCGCCTGCCGCTGGTAGGGCCAGCAGTGCAGGAGGAGCACAGGGATCGTGCCCGCTGTGAGGTGCAGCCAGTCCGTGAGAAGTGTGGGGTCCACCCGGTGCAGCCGGATGTCGCTGTCGCCGAAGCCGGTGTGCAGCTGGAGGGGGAGGCCCAGGTCCACGGCCGTCCAGAGCAGATGGCGGATCAGCACCGGTTCGTCGAGCCGGCCACCGCCCCGGCCCAGCCACCGCCGGGCCGCCCTGGTGACCTCCGCGTCCGAGGGCCGGGCCGGATCCAGGTCGAAGCCCGTGCGGTACGCCGCCACCGACTTCACGCCGACCACCCCGGGCGCGCGCACCGCGTCCAGCGCCGCCGCCCGGAACGCGTCCGCGTACCCGCCCGCGTCGACGCCCCGCGCGGCCACCGCCTCCGCGACCGGCTCCAGGCGTACGACCTCGTGGGCGACCGCGCCCGCGGCGTCGGCGAGTTCGGCGGGGGTGGCGAGGGGGAGCGGGGTGAAGCCGGTGTCGACGCAGAGGACGCCGGTACGGGCGGCGGTCAGGAAGCGGTGGTTCACCTCCCGTGTGCCCAGTTCGGCGCGCCGGGCGAGGTAGACGTCGGGCGGGGCGTGCCGTTCCAGGTCGAGCAGGGGTGCGCAGTGGCGGCGTACGGCGACCCCCGCGGGGGTGTCGAAGGGGGAGAACTCCGGCCAGCTGCCGCCCTCGGTGAGCAGCGCCTCGAAGCCGGGCCGGTCCAGGGGGCCGGTGGTCACGCCGTGGCAGTGGTGGTCCACCAGTTCCAGCGCGGCGAGTGCCTCATGGACCGCGCCCATGTCAGTACCGCCAGCGGTAGGCCGCGGCCAGCCGCTCGTCGTCCAGCCCGTGCGCCGCGTCGATCTCGCCCTGGCGTACGGCCGTCACCGCGTCGGCGAGGACCGGGCCGAGCGCGGCCCGCAGCACCGTGTCCGCGCGGAAGGCGGCGAGGGAGCCGGTGAGCGAGGTCGGCAGCCGGCGCACACCCCGGGCCTCGGCCTCCTCGGCCGCCAGGAGAGCCGGGTCGCCGGTGGTCTCCTCGGGGAGGACGGCGGACCGCGCGATGCCGTCCAGGCCCGCGGCGATCAGACAGCCGAGCAGGAGATAGGGGTTGGCGGCCAGGTCCACCGGCTTCACCTCCAGGTTCGCCCGCTCGCCGCGCTCCCCGGCCGTGCCCCGCACCAGCCGCACCGCCGACTCGCGGGTCTCCAGCCCCCACGCGGTGAACACCCCCGCCCACTGGGAGGGCTTGAGCCGCAGCCGGCTCGCCGGGCTGGGCGCGGTCACCGCCGTCAGCGCGGGCAGCCGGGCCAGGACACCGGCGGCGAACGCCTCCGCGTCGGCCGTCATGCCGTACCGCCGCTCGCCCCCGGCGTGCAGGTTGACGCCGTCGCGCCAGGCGGAGAGGTGGACGTGCCCGCCGTTGCCGACACCCTTCGCCGTGACCGCGGGGGAGAAGGAGACCCGCAGGCCGTGCCGGAGGGCCACCGCGCGGATCGTCTGCCGGACCAGCACGCTGCGGTCGGCCGCCGCCACCGGGTCCAGGGCGCCCACCGAGATCTCGAACTGGCCGGGCGCGTACTCGGGATGGACCTGGTCCACATCCACACCCTGCGCCGCGCACGCGGCCAGCAGGTCGGCGGTGTACGCGCTCAGCTCCACCTGCCGGGTCGCGCTGTACGCCGGTCCCGTCGTCGCCGGGACGAACTCGCCGGCGGGCGCGGAGTCCAGGCCGAGCGACCACTCGATCTCGATGCCCGCCCGGAAGGCCAGGCCGTGCTCGCGGGCCGCGTCGGCGACGATCCGGCGCAGGAAGGTGCGGGAGCAGCCCGGATGCCGTTCGCCGTCCTGGGTGATCCGGTCGACCGGCGCCCACGCCCACCCCGGCTGGCCCGCCAGCACCACCAGCCGGTCCAGGTCGGGGTAGAGGCGCAGATCGCCGTCCGGGGTGCCCAGGACGTCGGTGGTGACGATCGCGTCGTCGGACAGGAACGTGTCGAACACCGGGGACATCCCGACGCCCCAGGCCGCCGCCGACGCGAGGCCCGCCGTCGGGACCGTCTTCACCCGGCCGACGCCCGCGGTGTCGACGTACGACAGGACGATCCCCTGCACGCCCCTGCCGGACAGCTCCCCGCTCAGCGCGGACGCCCGCTCGACGTCTCCGGGACGTCCGCCGGGGACGGGGTCGGCAAGGGTGCTCATGCGTCCTCCTGAGGTGGTGCCTCCCGTCAGGGTTTCACGGCGACCGCGCCGTACTGCGGCACCACCGCCGGGGAGTCGTCGCCCGAGCGCCAGCGCGAGCAGGACACCAGGCCCGGCTCCAGCAGGTCCAGGCCCTCGAAGAACGCGGCGATCTCGGTTCCGGCGCGGGCGGTGATCGGCGGGGTGGCGTTCTCGTTCCAGAACTTCATCGCCGGGATCTGGCCCTCGCCGCCCACCTCCGGGTCGTACGTCGGGTGGGTCAGCACCAGGAAACTGCCGGAGGGGACCGTGGCCATGACCTCGCGGACGATGGTCCGGGCCGCCTCGACGTCCAGGACGAAGTTCAGGATGCCCAGCATCATCACCGCGACCGGGCGGTCGAAGTCGAGCGTCCCGGAGGCCCGTTCGAGGATCGCCGCCGGGTCGTGGACATCGGCGTCGATGTAGTCGGTGACGCCCTCCGCAGTGCCCGTCAGCAGGGTGCGGGCGTGCGCCAGCACGATCGGGTCGTTGTCGACGTACACGATCCGCGACTCCGGCGCGACGCGCTGCGCGATCTCATGCGTGTTGTCGGCCGTCGGCAGCCCGGTGCCGATGTCCAGGAACTGGCGTATCCCGCGCTCCTCGGCCAGGAACCGCACCGCCCGGCCCAGGAACCAGCGGTCCGCGCGGGCGATGTCCCGGATGAGCGGGAACATCCCGGCGACGTGCTCGCCGACCCGCTGGTCGACCTCGTAGTTGTCCTTGCCGCCGATCCAGTAGTTCCACACCCGCGCGTTGTGCGCCACGCTCGTGTCCAGCCGTGTCCCGCTCACGTCCCCGCTCCTTCTCACACCTGACTCTCCGGCTGCCATTCTGCCGCCGGATGATCACCGCTGTCCCGGGATTCACCAGTCCCCCGGTAGGGTGAAATTCCGATCATCCCCGGACAAGAAGCAGGACATGCCCTACTCTCACGTCCCCCAACTGGCCGTTCCCGAGGCGTCGACGGGTGCCGACGCCGGCGCCGTCGACATCAGGCTGATCGTCACCGACATGGACGGCACCCTGCTCGACGACGACAAGCGCGTACCCGAAGGACTCTGGGACACCCTCGCGGCGCTGCGCGAGCGCGGGGTGCTGTTCAGCCCGGCCAGCGGACGGCAGTACGCCACGCTGGCCGCGGAGTTCGCCGAGGTGGCCGCCGGGATGGTGTTCATCGCGGAGAACGGCACCTACGTGGTCCGGGACGGCCGGGAGCTGAGCTCCGACCCGCTGGCACCCGGCGTGACCGCGCGCGTCGTCGACGCCGTACGGCGGCTCGCGGCCGGCGGGACCGACCTGGGCGCCGTCGTCTGCGGCAAGCGCTCCGCCTACGTCGAGCGGACCGACGAGGCCTTCCTGGCCGAGGTGCGCCGGTACTACCTGCGCTGCGAGACCGTCGAGGACCTCACCGCCGTCGACGAGGACGTCATCAAGGTCGCCCTGTTCGACTTCGGGTCCGCGGCGGAGACCACCGCCCCGGCACTCGCCCCGTTCGCGGACACCCACCAGGTCGTCGTCTCCGGCGAGCACTGGGTCGACGTCATGAACCGCACCGCCAACAAGGGCGCCGCCCTGCGCCGCCTCCAGGCCGAGCTGGGCATCACCCCCGCGCAGACCATGGTGTTCGGCGACTACCTCAACGACCTGGAGATGCTGGACGCCGCCGACTGGTCCTTCGCCATGTCCAACGCCCACCCGGAGGTCGTCCGACGGGCCCGCCACCTCGCCCCGTCCAACAACGACAACGGCGTCCTGCGCACCATCGCCCGCCTGCTGGACCTCTGACCCTCACGGCCTGGGTCGCGCGTGCCCGTGCTGCCAGGCCCAGGCGGCGATCTCGACGCGATTGCGGGCGCCCAGCTTCAGCTGGACGCTGGACAGATGCGTCTTCACCGTCGAGAGGGAGACGTACAGTTCGGCGGCGAGTTCGGCGTTCGTCCGGCCGAGCGCGACCAGGCGTACGACGTCCAGCTCCCGGTCGGTGAGCGGTTCGGTGAGCGGTTCGGGGAGGGCGGCCGGGCGCGGTCCCGCGGTGGGCGTCCGCGGGGCCGTCAGGTGCTGGAGCAGACGGACGGTCACCGACGGGGAGACCAGGGAGTCGCCCGCGGCGGCCGCCCGGACCGCCTCCGCCAGGAGCGTCGGCCCGGAGTCCTTCAGCAGGAAGCCGCAGGCACCGCCGCGCAGCGCCCCGTACACGTACTCGTCCAGGTCGAAGGTCGTGACCACGACCACCCGCAGCGGGTCCGGCACCTCGGGTCCGGCCAGCAGCCGGGTGGCCTCCAGGCCGTCCAGCTTCGGCATCCGGATGTCCAGCAGACACACGTCGGGCCGGATCCGGCGGGCCAGCGCCACCGCCTCCTCGCCGTCGGCGGCCTCGGCGACCACCGTGATGTCCGGCTGCGCGTCCAGGAAGAACCGGAAACCGGTGCGGACCATGTCCTGGTCGTCGGCGATCAGAACCCTGATGGGGGCACCGGCGCCGGAGGGGCTGGGGCTCGGGGTGGTCATGAGCGGCATCATGCCTCAGTCCGCCGTCTGCGCCGGGTCCGACGTCACGCGGCGCAGCAGCGGACGGCTCCCGGTGATCGCCGCGAACATGGCGAGCGTGCCGACGACGACACAGGCCACCAACTCCAGGGCGCCGGCGGCGTCGACCGTGGCACCGGCGAGCTTGTTCAGCTGGTAGGAGCCGTACACGCCCATGGCCGTGGTGCCGCCCGCCAGGACCACCAGCGGGATCACCGTCTCCCTGGTCCGCGCCCGGTCCAGCACCTTCAGCGGGGTCCCCGCCAGCCGCAGCAGGCCGTACACCCGGCGCCGGTCGAGGACGTTCGCCGCGGCGGTCAGGCCGGCCGACGCGGTCGCGAGCAGGAAGCTCAGGGCCAGGGTGGCGGCGCTGACGTCCGCGAGGCGGTCGGTGACGGCCCGGTCGGTGGGGAACACCGAGTCCCGGGTGTTCGCCGGCGCGCCCGACCCGAGCGGGGTGAGGACGGTGACCGCGGTGTCGATCGCCGCGGGCCCGCCGCCGGAGACCCGGGCGAGGACACCCGGGCTGCCGCCCAGCAGGCTGTCGAAGTCCTCCTCGCGGCCGACCGTGACCTTCGCGGTGACGCCCGCGCGGGCCAGCAGGGCGCGGGCCCCGTCGGCGGCCTGCCGGGCTTCGGCGGTGGTCGCGGTGGTGACGGCGACCTGGTCCCGGTACTGCGCGGTGTCGTTGCCCAGCATGCTCACCGAGAAGAACCCGGCCGCGAACCCGGCCAGCACCAGACCGCTGACGGTGCGCCAGGCGCCGCGCGGGTCGTCGCTGAGCCTGCGCGCCGCCAGCAGGGTCGCCGGGCGGCGCGCGAAGCGGCCCACGACCCGGCCCAGCCGGTCCACGACCCACGGGCCGAACAGCCAGAACGCGCCGTAGAACAGGAGCAGCAGCACGAGCAGCTGCCGGGCCTTGAGCTGGCCGCCCCCGGTCGACGTCCAGATGTAGCCGAGCACCCCCACGAACAGCACCAGCCGGATCAGCCGGGTGCGCCGCGGGTTCGCCTGCTGGGCCACGCCCAGCGGGGACACCACGACCTGCCGCAGCATCGACACCGCGCTGACGGTGATCAGCGCGGTGACGGCCGCGACGACCCCCGCCAGCCAGAGCGGGCCGACCCACAGCTGTCCGACGTACCAGGAGCCGACGCCGTACGGCACCTCGGCCAGGGCCGGCAGCGAGGCCGCGTAGGCCAGCGCGCCCGTGACCGCGCCGGCCGCGCCCACGGCCGCCGCCTCCACCGCGGTCATCCCGAGGATCTGGCGCGGGGTCGCCCCGGCCAGCCGCAGCGCGGCGAGCTGCTGCTCGCGCCGGGCCGCGCCCAGCCGTCCGGCCGCGGCCGACAGCACCACCACCGGCATCGCCAGCAGGACCACGCCCAGCAGCGCGGTCGTCATGTCGGTGGACGTGAACACGCTCGCCCTCGTCCCGGTGAAGCCGGATATCACGGCGCGGTCGGTCAGACCGTCGGCGAACCAGGACGCCCCGGCGGTGAGCGCCGTGGAGACCTGCGGGTCCGTGGGCGCCCGCCCCACCACCGCGACCAGTTCGTCGGGCGAGGCGAGACCGGCCCGGCCGATCGTGCCGTACGACGCCGGCTTCGGGAGCCGGTCGGCGAGCTGGGCCGCGGGCAGCTCGCGCATCAGCCTCGCCAGGGCGGGGGAGACGTACACCTCGCCCTTCTTCGGGAAGGTGTCCAGGCCGGGCGGTGCGGGGGTGCCCGCACGGCCGGGCAGCCGGGCGAGGGAGACGACCGTGACGGGTTCGTGGCGGACGAACGTCGTGGCCAGGGTCTGGACGGCGGTGCCGTGCCGGTCGGGGGCCGGGGTGCGCCAGGCGGTGTGGTCGGACCGGGCGCCGGAGCCGAGGCAGGCGGCGATCATCACCAGCATCACGAACGTGCCGACGGCGGCGGCACCGGCCGCGAGCAGCCGGCCGGCCAGCCCGCGCCGGCCGGAGGACCGGACCAGATGCCAGGTCAGGGGGAGGACGGGGGAACGCATGCGGTGCTCTCCTGAAGGGCTTGTGGTCGGGCGACCGGGCTGGAAGCGGCGACGTGGGACGGCAGGGCCTGCGGTGGGGCGGCCGGGCCGTCTGGTGGTGGCCGGGTGGGATTTGGGCCGCGGGACCGCCGGAGGGCTCGGGGTCAGGCGACCGTGTACTGGCTGTGGCCGCTGATCAGGCCGTCCCGGACGTGCAGGATCCGGCCGCAGTGGGCGGCGACGTCGGCGTCGTGCGTGACCATCACCAGCGCGGCGCCCTGGTCACGGGTGACGGAGGTCAGCAGCCGTACGACCTCGTCGCTGGTGCGCTGGTCCAGGGCGCCGGTCGGCTCGTCCGCGAAGACCACGTCCGGTTCGACGGCCAGCGCGCGGGCGATGGCCACGCGCTGCGCCTGACCGCCGGACAGCTGGCCCGGACGGCGCTGTTCGAGGCCGTCGAGGCCGAGCGGGGCGAACCAGCGCCGGGCGCGGGACACCGCCCTGCCGCGCGGCACGCCCTCCAGCATCAGCGGGAGGGCCACGTTCTCCTCGGCGGGCAGTTCGGGCAGCAGCTGGCCGGACTGGAACACGAACCCGAAGCGCTTGCGGCGCAGCGCGCTCAGCCGGTTCTCGCCCAGGTTGTCGATGCGCCCCCAGCCTTCGGCCGGGGGGACCCCCATCTCGCTTCGCTCGCCCCGCAGCAGGACCTGGCCGCCGTCCGGGCGGACGATCCCGGCGACGATGTGGAGCAGGGTGGACTTGCCCGAGCCCGACGGGCCCATGATCGCGAGGGAGTCGCCTTCGCCGACCTCCACGTCCACCCCGGCGAGGGCGGTGGTGGAGCCGTACTTCTTCACGAGGCCGTAGCCGGCCAGCACGGTGCTCATCGCTCGAACTTCCAGGTGACCGAGTCGGCGTCGGCCTTCACCACGCTGACCGGGATGTCCACCTTCTTGCCGCCGCTCTCCGTGCCGACGCAGGTGAGGGTGGCGCCGGCCACGGCCTTCAGCCCGCTCGGGCAGGTCACCGAGGACACGTGCCGCGCGACCCACGGCAGCGGGTGGTACCTGCTCTCGATACGGCCCGCGAGGATGTTCGGGGCCAGGGCGCGCTGCCCGCCCACCTCGACCGTGCTGATGTCGTCGAGGCCGGTGGTGGACTCGGTGCCGGAGAGCAGATAGGTGCCGAGACCGCCTACGGCCACCACGGCCGCGGCACCCCCGATCGCGCCGACGACGAACTTGCTGGACCGCATCGCGAACTCCTGGAGGCTGGGGGAGGGAGGGGCTGGAAGTGGCTCCACTCTCGCCCGCCGGGGCCCGCCCCCACCTCGGCCGAACGGCCAGGGTTCACGGGCCGGCTCCTCGACCGTTCGGCCGACCGGGCCGTACGCGCGCGTACCGTTGCGGTATGAGCGAACCGGCCGTCGTCGCCCGCCTGGCCCTGGAGATCACCTCGGGACTCGGGACCGGGGACCTCCAGGACTTCTACGAGGACCTGCACCGCCACCCCGAACTCGCCTTCGAGGAACGCCGTACGGCCGCGAAGCTCGCCGGACGGCTGCGCGCCGCCGGGTACGAGGTGACCGAGGGCGTCGCCCGGACCGGTGTGGTCGGGGTGCTCGCCAACGGGGACGGGCCGGTGGTGTGGCTGCGCGGCGACATGGACGCGCTGCCGGTGCGGGAGGCGACCGGGCTGCCGTACGCCTCCACCGCGGCCGGGGTGATGCACGCCTGCGGGCACGATCTGCACATCACCTGGCTCGCCGCCGCCGCCGAGGTCCTGGCGGCGGGCCGCGACAGCTGGTCCGGCACGCTCGTGGTGGTCGGGCAGCCGGCCGAGGAGGACGGGGGCGGCGCGGCGGCGATGGTCGCGGACGGGATCCACGAGCGGTTCCCCCGCCCCGACGTGCTGTTCGGCCAGCATGTCGCGCCCGGGCTCGCCGGGTTCTACCCGCACACACCCGGCCCGACCCTGTCGGCCTCCGACGACATCGACGTCGTCGTGCACGGCGTGGGCGGGCACGGTTCACGGCCCGAGTCGACGGTCGACCCGGTGGTGACGGCCGCGTACATCGTCACCCGGCTGCAGACCGTCGTCTCGCGGGAGGTCGCGGCGGGCGAGTCGGCGGTGCTGACGGTGGGGCGGTTCCACGCCGGGATGCAGTCCAACATCATCCCCGCCGAGGCCCGGCTCGGACTGAACGTGCGCACCCAGGACGTCCGGGCGCGCGAGCGGGTCCTCGCCGCGATCCGGCGCGTGGTGGAGGGGGAGTGCGCGGCGGCCGGGTGTCCGGTGCCGCCCGAGGTCACGCTCGTCTCCGGCACTCCGAGCACGGTCAACGACGCCGCCCTGGACGGCGAGATCGCCGCCGTGCACCGTGAACTCCTCGGCGCGCACACGGTGTTCGACTTCGGGCAGGCGATGGGGAGCGAGGACTTCTCACTGCTCGCGCCCGAGGGCGTGCCCTACGACTACTGGTACGTGACCTCGACCCCGGCCGCCGTGTGGCACGCGGCGCCGGGGGAGGAGCTGAGGGAGAAGTTCGCGAACGTGCCCGGCAACCACAGCCCGCTGTTCGCCCCCGACCTGTCGGTGCTGATGCCGGGGGTGCGGACCCTGGTGTCGGCGGCGCTGACGCGGCTGGTCATCGGCTGAGCAGGACGCCATCCAGGAAACCGGTCAGCTCGGCGAACACCTGCGCCCTGTCCGTCTCGTGGAACACCTCGTGCCGGGCCCCGGCACGGATCCGCTCGGTCAGCGCGCCGCCGCTCAGCCGCTCCACGCCGATCCGGCTGCCGGGCAGCGGCACCAGCCGGTCGTCCTCGCCGTGCAGCCACAGCAGTGGCAGCGGGCCCACGTCACCGTCCTCGGCGACGGCGCGCAGGGTCCGTACGAACGCTTCGAGCGTCGGCCGTTTCATCGGGCCGCGCCAGACCAGCGGATCCGCCGCGTACGCCGCGCCCACCGCGCGGTCGCGGGAGAGCGCGCCGGGGCTGATCGGCGTGTCCGGGATCTCCGGCAGGGCGAGCAGCCGCCCGGGCAGCTCCCAGGCGCCGATCACCGGCCCGGAGAGCACGAGCGCGGCGAGCGCGTCGCGGTGGCGCTGGGCGTAGCGGGCCGCGACGAGACCGCCCATCGAGTGACCCATCACGACCAGCGGCAGACCGGGGTGCGCGTCCATGGCGAGGCCGGCCGCCGTGTGCACGTCCGTGACCACGTCCTCGAAGTCCTCGATCACCACCCGCTCGCCCGCCGAGCGTCCGTGGCCCATGTGGTCGGGCGCGTAGACGGCGGCGCCGTGTCCGGTGAGGACGCCGGCGAGTTCGGCGTACCGGCCGGCGTGCTCGCCGTAGCCGTGCACGAGGAGGGCGACGTAGCGGGGGCGGGGGTGCGGCCACTCGTGGGTGACGAGCGCGCCCCGGGCGCCGGCGAGGAGGTGTTCGACCACGCCTCGGATCCTAGGGCCCGGGATCCCTCCACTCGGGCTCAGTGGCCATCTGACGAGACGCTCCTTACAGCCGTCGGTTGGGTGTGCGTAGCATCGGTCTCCGCATGAACACGATGACGCTCTGGCACATATCCGGCTGGGAGTTCGCGGCGCTCGCCGTCGCGGCTCTGCTCGTCGGCTTCTCCAAGACCGCGGTGAGCGGCGCCAACACGGTCAGCCTCGCGATCTTCGCGGCGGTACTGCCCGCCCGGGCCTCCACGGGGGTGCTGCTGCCCCTGCTGATCGCCGCGGACGTCGTGGCCGTCCAGACCTACCGGCGCCACGCCCACTGGCCCACACTGTGGCGGCTGTTCCCGGCGGTCGCGGCCGGAGTGGTGATCGGCACGGTCTTCCTGGTGTGGGCCGACGACACCGTGGTCCGCACGTCGATCGGCGCGATCCTGCTGTTCATGGCGGGCGTCACGGTGTGGCGGCGGCGCACCGCCGAGGCACCGGAGGACCCCGACGCGGTGGTCACCCGGGCCGGCCGCCTCAAGGCCCGCTCCTACGGCGTCCTCGGCGGCTTCACCACGATGGTCGCCAACGCCGGCGGCCCGGTGATGTCGATGTACCTGCTCTCGGCGGGCTTCCGCAAGCTCGGCTTCCTGGGCACCTCCGCGTTCTTCTTCCTCATCGTCAACATCTCCAAGCTGCCGTTCAGCGCCGGTCTCGGCCTGATCGACGGCCGCTCGCTGCTCCTCGACGCGGCGCTGGTGGCGTTCGTCCTGCCGGGCGCGCTGCTCGGCAAGTGGGCGGTGCACCGGATCAACCAGCGGCTGTTCGAACGGCTCGTCATCGCGGCGACCGTGGTCGGCGGCCTGCAGCTGCTGCTGAAGTGACCGGTATGTCCAGGCATGTTCTGGTGCTCGGCGGCACCACGGAGGCACGCGAACTGGCCGCCGCGCTGTCGGCACAGCCCGGGGTACGGGTGACCTCCTCGCTCGCGGGGCGGGTGTCGCGGCCGGGGACGCTCGACGGGGACGTACGCGTCGGCGGGTTCGGCGGGGCGGAGGGGCTCGCGGACTGGCTGCGGGAGCGGCGGGTGGCCGCCGTGGTCGACGCGACCCATCCCTTCGCCGCCGGCATCACCGCGAACGCGGCGCGGGCCGCCGCCGCGACCGGCGTACCGCTGGTCGTGCTGCGCCGGCCGGGCTGGCGGCCGGTGGCCGGGGACCGCTGGCAGGAGGCCGGGTCCCTGGCGGAGGCGGCCGGCCTGCTGCCCGGCCTCGGCCGCCGCGCCCTGCTGACCACCGGCCGCCTGGGCCTCGCCGCCTTCGCCCAGGTCGAGGGCGTGCACTTCGTCGTACGGTCCGTGGAGCCGCCCGCGCCGCCGCTGCCACCGGACGCCGAAGTGGTCCTCGCCCGTGGCCCGTTCACCGTCGCCGACGAGCTGACGCTGCTGCGTGCGCACCGCGTCGATGTGCTGGTCACGAAGGACAGCGGGGGAGCGGCCACCGCCGCGAAGCTGACGGCCGCCCGGGAACTGGGGCTGCCCGTGGTCGTCGTACGCCGGCCGCCGCTGCCGGAGGGCGTGCGGGCGGTGCCGGATGTGGCGGGGGTGCTGGACGTGCTGGACGTGCTCAGCGGGTGGTGACGGCGGCCCGCACGCGGTCGGTCGCACGGGGTGTCCAGGTCGTCGGGTGCTCAGGTCGTCGGGTGCTCAGGTCGCCGCGGACCTTCGCGAGCGGGCCTCCGTGCGGATCCATCGCGCCTGGGACCGCCGGATCCGGGTTGCTCAGGATGCCACGGCGGCCGGTTCCGGCTCCGCCGGGCGTCCGGGGAGGCCCGAGTTGAGGTCCTCGACCAGCAGGCGTTTGGCGATGGCGTCCACCGCGGCGCGGAGGTCGGCGCCGGCCGGGCGGCCGATGTCCTGGGCGACCCGGTCCGCCAGCCAGTGCCCCCATGCCTGGGTGATGACACCGGCCTCGCGGGCGCCCGCCGGCGTGTGGGTGAGGAGCGAGCCGGTGCGGGTCAGGTAGCCGTCGTCGACCATGCGGTCGAAGACCGGCAGCAGCACCTCCGGCGGGAGGTGCCGGCGGGAGGCGATCAGGCCCAGGCCGGCGTGGCCGACCATGCGGGTGAAGAGCTCCACCTGCATCACCGCCCAGGCGCCCGCGATGTCGAGGCGGGTGTCGCAGCCCTCGATGATCCGCCGCGCGG
This sequence comes from Streptomyces vulcanius, assembly GCF_042653945.1. Classification (NCBI taxonomy): domain Bacteria; kingdom Bacillati; phylum Actinomycetota; class Actinomycetes; order Kitasatosporales; family Streptomycetaceae; genus Streptomyces; species Streptomyces vulcanius. The sequence goes on from NZ_JBHSFK010000054.1 coordinate 64,287, forward strand.
TGTCCAGGTCCGAACCGCCGATGATCTTCGCGACGGACGCCTCGAGGAGACGTCGGGAGTCGGCGCCGTGCGGGGAGGCGAAGCCCTCGCCCATGTCGGTGGAGCCCAGCCGCGCGCTGTCGCGCAGCGGCACCTGTTTGAGGAACAGGGCGACGACGAACCCCACCGCCGCCACCGGCACGGTCCACAGGAACACCGTCCGGAGGGTGTCCGCGTACGCCTCGATGATCGGGGCGGCGACCGGGGCGGGGAGGGAGTGCAGGCCCTCCGGACTGGTGGCGGCCGCGGTGATCGTCGCCGTGTCGACGGCGCCGCCCGCCGTGGCGGCCGCGGCGGCGATCCCGTCCCTGAGGTCGGTCGTGAGCGCGTTGGTGTAGATCGTGCCGAAGACGGCCGTGCCGAACGAACTGCCCAGCGTGCGGAAGAAGGTCACGCCGGAGGTCGCGGTGCCGAGGTCGGCGTAGTCCACGGTGTTCTGCACGGCGATCGTCAGGACCTGCATGCACAGGCCGATGCCGGTGCCGAGCACGAACATGTACAGCGACTCCAGCCACACGCCGGAGTCCGGGCCCATGCGGGACATCAGGAACAGGCCGACGCCCATCACCAGCGAGCCGACGATCGGGAAGACCCGGTAGCCGCCGGTCCGGCTGACCACGGTGCCGCTGAAGACGGACGCGATGAGCAGGCCGATCACCATCGGCAGCATCCGCACCCCGGAGACCGTGGCCGAGTCGCCGTCGACGTACTGCAGATAGGTCGGCAGATACGTCAGCGCGCCGAGCATCGCGAAGCCGACGACGAAGCTGAGGACCGAGCAGACCGTGAAGACGGGATTGCGGAACAGCCGCATCGGCAGCATGGGCTCCCGCGCCCGCGTCTCGGTCCGGCAGAACAGCGCCAGCGCCACCGCCCCGCCCACGAAGAGCGCGATGATCACACCCGAGCCCCACGCGTACTCGGTGCCGCCCCAACTGGTCGCCAGGATCAGCGCGCTCGCCCCCACCGAGACCAGCGCGATGCCCGCGTAGTCGATGACCGGCCGGGACGCCGACTTCACCACCGGGATGGTGCGGGCGGCGGCGAAGACGACGACGATCGCGATCGGCACGTTGACGTAGAACGCCCACCGCCAGGTGAGATGGTCGGTGAACAGCCCGCCGAGCAGCGGCCCGACGACCGTCGCCACACCGAACACGGCCCCGATCGCGCCCTGGTACTTGCCGCGCTCGCGCAACGGGATGACATCGGCGATCAGCGCCATCGCCGTCACCATCAGCCCGCCCGCACCGACTCCCTGCATCGCCCGCCACGCGATCAGCAGCGACATGTCGGTGGCCAGCCCGCACAGGAACGAGCCCGTGATGAACACGACCGTCGACACCTGGAAGACCACCTTGCGGCCGAACAGGTCGCCGAACTTGCCTACCAGCACGGTCGCGACGGTCTCCGCGAGCAGGTACGCCGTCACCACCCAGGACATGTGCTCGGCGCCGCCGAGGTCCGACACGATCGTCGGCAGCGCGGTGCCCACGATCGTCTGGTCCAGGGCCGCGAGGAGCATGCCCAGCACGATCGTCACGAAGACGATGTTGCGGCGGCGCGAGTCCAGCACGGGCGGCTGCGCGGCGGGCGGCGCGGAGCCCGCGTACTCCTCGGTGGCTGTCACGACGTCACGATCACACCGGCCGCCCGGGCGGGCATGCCGGGCGAGCCGTCCGGGCTACCGCTCACCGCTTCCCGGGTTGCGGCGCAGCAGGTACGTGTCCATGATCCAGCCCTTGCGCTCCCGCGCCTCGGCCCGCAGCCGCTCGATGCGGGGGCCGGCCTCGGCGAGCGGACCGGAGACCAGGATCTCGTCCGGGGTGCCTATGTAGGCCCCCCAGTAGATGTCGATGTCCTCACCGGCGTACTGCCGGAACGTCCGGTGGGCGTCCAGCATCACCACCACGTCGTCCACCCCCTCGGGGAAGCCCTCGGCGAGCCGCCGCCCGGTGGTGATCTGCACCGGGCGCCCGACCCGGTTCAGGCCCGTGCGGTGCCGGGCGACGAGCGCGGAGACGCTGCTGATCCCCGGCACGACGTCGTACTCGAAGGCGACCGCTCCCCGCTCCAGCACCTCCTCCAGGATCCCCAGCGTGCTGTCGTACAGCGCGGGGTCGCCCCACACCAGGAACGCGCCGCTCTCCCCCTCGCCCAGCTCCTCGGTGATCAGCCGCTCGTAGATGTCCGCGCGGGCGGCGCGCCAGTCGCCGACGGCGGGGGAGTAGGCCGCGCCGCCGGCCGTACGGTCCCGCTCCGGATCCCTGGCCTCGACCACCCGGTAGGTGCCCTCCGGTATGTGCGTGGCCAGCATGTCCCGGCGCAGCCGCGTCAGGTCGCCCTTCACCTCGCCCTTCTCCAGGACGAAGAACACGTCCGTACTCCGCAGCGCCCTGACCGCCTGCAGGGTGAGCTGGTCGGGGTCGCCCGCGCCGATACCGATGACATGAATCTTTCGCACGCCTCCGAGTCTGCCGTACGCCACTGACAGTGACCGGCGCGGGTCAGCGCAGCCGGGGCGCGCTCCCCCCGGCGTCCACCGCCGCGCCCGTCCGCTCCACGGCCGCCGCCAGCTCCCGGGCCCAGCCGGCCAGCCCGGCGAGATCGAGCCCGTACGGACGCCCGTCCCCGGAGCCCGCCGCCCACTCCTCCATCGCCCCGGCGCCGCGCCGCAGCAGCCGTGGGCCGCCCGTGAGGTTGCCCCGGGCCGCGTGGGTGAGGCCCACCGCGAGCTGCGCCAGCCCCCGCCACAGCGCCCGCTCCGCCTCGGGGCCGGACTTCCACGCGTCCTCGAAGACCTCGTGCGCGTGGAACGGCTTCCCCGCGTCCAGCAGGGCCTGCGCCTCGACGACGGTGTCCCGCGGGGTCCGTACGACCCCCTCCGGCTGCCGCTCCACCCCGGCCGCCCCGTACGGCAGGGGCCGCCCCAGCCCGTCCCGCGGCCGCGAGCTGCGGGCCCGCCCCTCCGGGTCCCGGTCCCGGGCGGACCGCTCCGTGCCCGTTGTGCTGCCCGAACTGTCCATACGGCGATTGTCCCGCGTCGAGGTCCCTTACGGGGCAGTGCCCCGCGTGGGGTAAAGTGCTCTTGGCGCGATCACGCGGAACTCCGCGAGGCACGCACCGGGACGTGGCGCAGCTTGGTAGCGCACTTGACTGGGGGTCAAGGGGTCGCAGGTTCAAATCCTGTCGTCCCGACTTGCGAAGTAGCAGGTCGGAGGTCATTTCCGTTCATCGGAAGTGGCCTCTTCGTCGTTCCCGGGGACCGGATGGGGACCGAGCGCTGGGCGATTAGGTGCGATATGTGCTTGATCTTGCCTTATGTGGTCTTTAGTGTTCGCCGGGAGGGAAGCGCTGCGAGGTCCGAGTCCCGCGCCACCGTCCGGAAGCGAGGTGTGGAGCGTGCACGCGAGGTGCGGCTGCCGGCCTGTTTCGGGTCGGAAGAAACGTCCCGGAGGGACGCGATGGCTGCGGGCGTTCGCCGTACTGCCGTTGCTGGCGTCGGTGCTCGCCGCTTGTGGCAGTGACGAGGGCTCCGGTAGGCCCACCCTCAACTGGTACAACTTCCCCGACGACTCGGGTGCGCTCCAGAAGGCGGCCGACCGGTGCAGCCAGGCGTCGGGCGGCCGCTACAGGATCAGCTACAACAAGCTCCCGCGTGCCGCGGACGGCCAGCGCCAGCAGCTTGTCCGCAGACTTGCGGCTGAGGACGACTCGCTCGACATCCTGGGTCTGGACGTCACCTGGGCGGCGGAGTTCGCCGAGGCGGGCTGGATCCGGGAATGGACGGGGACGGCGAGGCGGCAGGCCGTGGCGGGCACCCTGCGCGTACCGCTGCAGACCTCGACCTGGAAAGGCAAGCTGTACGCCGTCCCGTACAACACCAACACCCAGCTCCTGTGGTACCGCAAGGACCTGGTGCCCACCCCACCCAGGACCTGGGCCGAGATGCTGGACATGGCCGGCGCCCTCGCCAGGCAGGGCAAACCGCACTTCGTGGAGATCCAGGGCGCCCAGTACGAGGGCCTGACCGTCTGGTTCAACACGCTGATCAACAGTGCGGGCGGCTCCATCCTCAACGCGAGCGCGACCGAGCCTTCCCTCGGTCCTCCTGCCGTGCGGGCCGCGGGGATCATGCGTGATCTGGCGAAGTCCCCGGCCGCGGACCCCTCCCTGTCCAACCAGATGGAGGACCAGAACCGTCTCGCCATGGAGTCGGGGGTGGCGGCGTTCGAGCTCAACTACCCGTTCGTCTATCCGTCGATGAAGGCGAACAACGCCGAGCTGTTCAAGAACTTCCGCTGGGCGCCGTACCCTCGGGTCGACGCGAACCGTCCGGCACGGCCCACCATCGGCGGCATCGATCTGGCGGTGAGCGCCTACTCGCGCCACCCCGACCTGGCCTTCGAGGCGGCGCTGTGCCTGCGCAACCGGGAGAACCAGCTCACCGCCGCGCTCGAGGGCGGTCTGCCGCCCACCCTGCGCGCCCTGTACGACGAGCCCGCGTTCATGAAGGAGTACCCCTTCTCCGCAGAGGTGCTGGCCGCCCTGCAGACGGCGAGCGTGCGCCCGCTCACTCCGGCCTACCAGAACGTGTCGATCGCGGTCTCCCACACGCTGTCGCCGCCGGCCGGGATCAAACCGGAGAGCTCCGTCGACACCATCAGGGAGCAGATCGACGATGCCCTGCGATCCGAGGGTGTGATCCCGTGAACCACCTCCTTCCGCACCACTCAGTCAGCCGGCGCCGCAGCGCACGGACCTCGCCCACGGACGGCCCGAGATGAGCACGCGGGCGCAACCGGCCGGAACTCCGCCGCCCCCCGAAGCGGAGACGGAGCAGGCGGTGCCGGACCGGGCGGCACTCTCGGCGGGCGCCAGGCAGGAACGGCGGCTCGGCTGGCTGCTCTGCGCACCCGCGGTCGTCGTCATGATCGCCGTGACCGCCTACCCCATCGGGTACGCCGTCTATCTGTCCCTCCAGCGGTACGACCTGCGGTTTCCCGGACGGGCGGAGTTCGTGGGCCTGAGCAACTACGGATCGGTGCTGTCCTCCCCGTTCTGGTGGGACGCCTTCTGGGTCACGGTGTTCGTCACCGGCGTGTCCGTGGCCATCGAACTGGTCCTAGGGATGGGGCTCGCCCTGGTGATGCACCGGACGATCTTCTGGCGCGGCACCGTACGCACCTCGGTCCTCATCCCGTACGGGATCGTCACCGTCGTCGCCGCCTTCTCCTGGCAGTACGCCTGGACCCCGGAGCTCGGGTACCTCGCCGGGCTGCTGCCCAGCGGAGAGGCCCCGCTGACCGAGCAGTGGCCGGCCCTGTGGCTGATCATCCTCGCCGAGGTGTGGAAGACGACGCCGTTCATGGCCCTGCTGCTGCTCGCGGGTCTCGCCCTGGTCCCCGAGGAGACCTTGAAGGCGGCCATGGTGGACGGTGCCACCCCCTGGCAGCGGTTCACCAAGGTCATGCTGCCGCTGATGAAACCGGCCATCCTGGTGGCACTGCTCTTCCGCACCCTGGACGCGTTCCGGATCTTCGACAACATCTACGTCCTGACCGCGGGCGCCCATGGGACCGGTTCCCTGTCGATCCTCGGGTACGACAACCTGTTCACCGCGCTGAACCTGGGCATCGGGTCGGCGATCTCGGTCCTGATCTTCATCTGCGTCGGGATCATCGCCTTCGCCTTCGTCAAGATGTTCGGCACCGCCGCACCCGGCGCGGAGGTGGGTCGCTGATGGCCGCGGCGGGAAAGACGCATGCCGCCCGATGGGGTGTCATCAACGTGGTGGTGGTGCTGTACGCCCTGTTCCCCGTGTGGTGGATCGCCGCGCTGTCGTTCAAGGACCCCACCACCCTGACGGACGGCAACTACATCCCCACGGACTGGACCTGGGAGAACTACCGGGGCATCTTCGAGACCGCCGAGTTCACCCGGGCGCTGATCAACTCGATCGGTATCGCCCTGATCGCCACGGTGATCGCGGTGGCGCTGGGCACCATGGCCGCCTACGCGGTGGCCAGGCTGCGCTTCCCCGGCAAGCGGGTGCTCATCGGCATGTCACTGCTGATCGCCATGTTCCCCCCGATCTCCCTGGTGTCACCACTGTTCAACATCGAGCGGATCATCGGGATCTTCGACACCTGGATCGGGCTGATCATCCCGTACATGACCTTCTCCCTGCCGCTCGCGATCTACACCCTGTCGGCGTTCTTCCGGGAGATCCCCTGGGATCTGGAGAAGGCCGCCAAGGTCGACGGGGCGACGCCCGCGCAGGCCTTCCGGATGGTCATCGTGCCGCTGGCCGCGCCGGGCGTGTTCACCACCGCCATTCTGGTGTTCATCTTCTGCTGGAACGACTTCCTGTTCGCGATCTCGCTGACTTCCACCGAGTCCGCGCGCACCGTGCCCGCGGCGATCGCGTTCTTCACCGGGAGCTCCCAGTTCCAGCAGCCCACAGGGTCGATCGCCGCCGCCGCTGTGGTCATCACCATCCCGATCATCGTATTCGTCCTGTTCTTCCAGCGGCGGATCGTCGCCGGACTGACCTCCGGGGCAGTCAAGGGCTGAACGGGGAAGGCAAGGAGGCACCATCCATGGCCGAGATCATCCTTGAGGGAGTCACCAAGCGTTTTCCCGACGGGGCCCTCGCCGTGAAGGACGTGGACCTCGAGATCGCCGACGGCGAGTTCGTGATCCTGGTCGGACCGTCGGGATGCGGCAAGTCCACCACCCTGAACATGATCGCCGGACTTGAGGACATCACCGAGGGCACCCTGCGCATCGGAGACCGGGTCGTCAACGACCTGGCTCCCAAGGAACGCGATGTCGCCATGGTGTTCCAGAGCTACGCCCTGTACCCGCACATGAACGTCCGGGAGAACATGGGCTTCCCACTGCGCCTGGCCAAGGTGGACAAGGACACCATCGACGCCAAGGTGACGGAGGCCGCCCGGATCCTCGATCTCACCGAGCACCTGGACCGCAAGCCCGCCAATCTCTCGGGCGGTCAGCGCCAGCGGGTGGCCATGGGGCGTGCGATCGTCCGTGATCCCAAGGCGTTCCTGATGGACGAGCCGCTGTCCAACCTGGACGCCAAACTCCGGGTACAGATGCGCACCCAGATCTCCCGGCTGCAGCGGAGCCTCGGCACGACCACCGTGTACGTCACCCACGACCAGACCGAGGCGATGACGCTCGGCGACCGCGTCGTGGTCATGAGACAGGGCCTGGTCCAGCAGATCGGCACACCCGCGGAACTGTACGACTTGCCGCGCAACATCTTCGTCGCGGGCTTCATCGGCTCCCCGGCGATGAACTTCCTGAACGCCACTCTGGAGGACAGTGCCCTGCGCTCGCCCCTGGGCGACCTGACTCTCGACGACCGTACGAGGCAGGCGCTGGAGAGGCAGAACGCGCCCCGCGAGGTCATCGTCGGGCTGCGACCGGAGGCATTCGAGGACGTCGCTCTGTCACACGACCGGGACCGGACGGGCCCGGTCTTCACCGCCACCGTGGAGGTACTGGAGTCGCTGGGCTCCGATGTGTATGTCTACTTCACCGCGGAGGGCGGGCCCGCGACGACCACCGAACTGGAGGAACTCGCCAAGGACTCGGGCCTGCGCGACACCGGCGCCGACACCCATCAGATCGTGGCCCGCCTGGACGCGGCCACGCGTGCCCGCGAGGGCGAACCGGTAGAGCTGCAGGTCGACATGGCCAAGGCTCACGTGTTCGACCCGGCGACCGGAGCGAACCTCACGCATCCAGCGAGGGCGGACTGACGACGCACCACGAAAGGTTCACCATGGGAAGGCGGCTTTTCGTGTGTGCCCTTGCGCTGAAGCGCACTTCAAGTTGAAGACTCCCGTTCGAGCCGGGGAGGACCCGGCCGCACGGGAGGACTCCGGATGAAGTACCGCACCATAGGCACCGACCCCGCCCACCGCCGCGACGTCAGCGTGCTCGCGCTCGGCGCGATGCTCTTCGGGTCGCGCACCGACGAGAAGACGTCGTTCGCGATCCTCGACCGCTATGTCGAGGCGGGCGGGAACTTCGTCGACACGTCCGACAACTACGCGTTCTGGGAGGACGGCGGCCAGGGCGGCCAGAGCGAGGAACTGCTCGGCCGGTGGCGGCGCAGCCGGGGCGTCGGGGACGAGGTGGTCGTCGCCACCAAGGTCGGCGCCCGGCCGCTGGCCCCCGGCACCAGCTACACGGACAACCCGGAGGGCCTGTCGGCCAAGGTGATCCGCGAGGCGGCCGAACGCAGTCGGGAGCGGCTCGGCATGGACCGGCTCGACCTGCTCTACGCCCACATCGACGACCACACGGTCCCGCAGCGGGAGACCGTCGAGGGGTTCGCCGCGCTCGTCGCGGAGGGCGTCGTCGGGCTGCTCGGGGTGAGCAACCAGGCGGTCTGGCGTGTGGAGCGGGCCCGCGCCCTCGCCGCCGCGGCCGGTCTGCCCGGCTACGAGGTGCTGCAGTACGCGCACAGCCATCTGCGCCCCCGCACCGACATCCCCGACGACCTCTTCCCCGACGGCAGCCTCGGGCACGCAGGACCCGAACTCCTCGGCTATCTGCGGGCCGAGCCCGCCCTGACCCTGGTCGCCTACTCGCCGCTCCTCAAGGGCGCGTACACCCGCCAGGAGCGACCGCTCCCCGGCGACTACGACCACCCGGGCACCCCGGCCCGGCTGGCCGTGCTGCGTGACGTCGCGCGCGAGACCGGCGCGACCGTCAACCAGGTCGTCCTGGCCTGGCAGCTGGGCGGGGACCTGCCGGTCGTCCCGCTCGCCGGGGCGTCGTCGCCGGCCCAGCTGGAGGAGAACCTGGCCGCCGTCGACCTGGAGCTCTCCCCCGACCAGCGGGCCCGGCTGGACACCGTGCACTAGAACGGCGGCGGTTACGCTGGGATCATGTCCGCTACTCGCCGTACCGTCCGACAGGCCGACCTGCTGGAACGACTCGTCGCGCTGTTCACGGCGGAGGGGTTCTCGGACCTCACGCTCGACGACCTCGCCGAGCGGCTGCGCTGCTCGAAGACCACGCTCTACCAGCTCGCTCCCAGCAAGCAGGGGCTGGTCGTGGAGGCGGCCAAGCACTACTTCCGGGGCGCGACCGAGGCCGTCGAGAAGCGGGTGGCGCAGACCGTCGACCCCTCGGACCGCGTCCGGGTGTATCTGACGGCCGTGGCCGAACAGCTGCGCCCGCTCTCGCGCCGGTACCTCGACGACCTCGCGGACTTCCCGCCCGCCCGCGAGGTGTACGAGGCGAACACCCGGATGGCCTCGGAGCGGGTGCGGCAGCTGATCGCCGAAGGGGTCTCCGGGGGCGCCTTCCGGGATGTGCACACCGCGTTCGTCGGCGAGGTCGCCGCCGCCACCATGCGGCGGATCCAGCAGGGCGAGCTGGGGGCGCGCACCGGGCTGACCGACGCGGAGGCCTATGAACAGCTCGCCTCACTGATCGTGCACGCCGTCTCGTCCTGACATCGATCGTCACCTGTAAGGGGTGTGCGACGCGGCTTCGTGCCGTACTGTGAATGATACGTGCGTACGCACTCCAGTATCACTTCCAGTATCGATCGTGGAGGTCACCATGCCTGCCACTCGCGCTCTGCCGACCGAGGAAGCCGTCGAGCTCATCAAGCTCACGCGCACCCTCGCCGCCAAGGAACTCGCACCCCGGGTGGCCGACGCGGAGGCGGACGGGGCGTTCCCCCGCGAGGTCTTCCGGACCCTGGGCCGCAGCGGGCTGCTCGGGCTGCCGTTCGCCGAGGAGTACGGAGGGGCGGGGCAGCCGTACGAGGTCTATCTCCAGGTGCTGGAGGAGGTCGCCGCGGTCTGGTCGAGCGTCGCCGTGGGTATCTCGGTGCACGCCCTGTCCTGCTTCCCGCTCGCCCGGTTCGGCACGGAGGAGCAGCGGCGCCGCTGGCTGCCGGACCTGCTCGGCGGGGACCAGCTCGGCGCGTACTGCCTGTCCGAGCCGCACGCCGGCTCCGACCCGGCGGCCATGCTCACCCGCGCGGTGCGCGACGGCGACGACTACGTCCTGACCGGCGCCAAGGCGTGGACCACCCACGGGGGTTACGCCGACTTCTACACGGTCATGGCGCGCACCTCCGACGACCGCACCCACGGCATCTCGTGCTTCCTGGTCCCGGCGGACACCCCGGGGCTCAGCGCCGATCCGCCGGAGCGGAAGATGGGCCTGACCGGCTCGGCGACGGCCACCATGCGGCTGGACGACGTCCGGGTGCCGGCCGAGCGGCTCATCGGGCAGGAGGGGCAGGGGTTGAAGATCGCGCTCGCCTCCCTCGACTGCGGCCGGCTCGGCATCGCCTCCGTGGCCTGCGGCCTCGCCCAGGGCGCCCTCGACCACGCGGTGCGCTACGCGCGCGAGCGGGAGACCTTCGGCAAGCCGATCATCGAGCACCAGGGGCTGGCGTTCGTACTGGCCGACATGGGCGCGGCGATCGAGTCGGCGCGGGCCACCGCGCTGTCCGCCGCGCGGCTGAAGGACATGGGGCTGCCCTTCACCCGGGAGGCGTCGATCGCCAAACTGGTGGCCACGGACAACGCCATGAAGGTGACAACGGATGCCGTGCAGGTCCTCGGCGGGTACGGCTACACCCGTGACTTCCCCGTCGAGCGGTACATGCGCGAGGCCAAGGTCATGCAGATCTTCGAAGGAACCAACCAGATCCAGCGCATGATCATCTCCCGTGCGCTGGACAAGAACGAGGGCGGTGTCCTCACCGTCCTCGGCAAGGAGTGATGATGCAGCTCGCCCACACCGCCGCCCTCGTCACCGGCGGTGCGTCCGGCCTCGGCGCGGCCACCGCGGAGGCCCTCGCGGCCGGCGGCGCCCAGGTCTTCGCCGTCGACCTCAAGGACGGCATCGACAAGGCCCCCGAGGTCGACGGCGTCACCTATGTCCCCGCCGACGTCACCGACCCCGAGCAGGTCCGCGCCGCCGTCGCCGCCGCGGCGGGCTCCGGCGTTCCCCTGCGTACGGTCGTCAACTGTGCCGGGATCGGCCCGTCCGCGCGGATCCTCGGCAAGAAGGGCGTCCACGACCTCGGCCTGTACGCCAAGGTGATCCAGATCAACCTGATCGGCACCTTCAACGTGCTCGCGCTCGCCTCGGAGGCCATCGCCGGGACCGAGGGCGACGACAACGGCCAGCGGGGCGTGATCGTCAACACCGCGTCCGTCGCCGCGTACGACGGCCAGATCGGCCAGGCCGCCTACGCGTCCTCCAAGGGCGGCGTCGTCGGCCTGACCCTGCCCGCCGCCCGCGACCTGGCGCAGTACGGCATCCGGGTGTGCACCATCGCCCCGGGCATCGTGGAGACGCCGATGCTCGCCACCGTGTCCGACGAGTTCCGCGCCTCGCTCGCCGCCGGGGTGCCCTTCCCGCGCCGGCTCGGCCGGCCGGAGGAGTACGCCAAGCTGGTGCTCGCGATCGTCGACCACGACTACCTCAACGGGGAGACCATTCGTATGGACGGGGCGTTGCGGATGGCGCCCAGGTAGTAGCCCCTACGTCCTGACCAGCAGCTGGAAGTCGAAGGCGTAGCGGGACGCGCGGTAGATGTGGGTGCCGTACTCGACGGCTCGGCCGGTGTCGTCGTAGGCCGTGCGCTGCATGGTCAGGAGGGCCGCGCCCTCCTGCTCGCCGAGGAGCGCGGCCTCCTCCGGGGTGGCCGCGCGGGCGCCGATGGTCTGGCGGGCGCTGTGCAGGGTGATGCCGGCCGAGCGCATCAGGTGGTAGAGGCCGGTCGACTCGAGGCGGTCGGTGTCGAGGTCCAGCAGGGCCGGGGGCAGGTAGTTGCACAGGAACGCCACCGGCTGGCCGTGTGCCGAGCGCAGCCGCTCCAGGAGCGTGACCTCGGCGCCCTCCGCGATCCCCAGGCCGGCTGCCACGTCCGCCGCCGCGGGGACGCGTTCGTTGCGCACGACCTGCGTCGTGGGGCCCTGTCCGGCGGCCTCCAGGTCGTCGTAGAGGCTGCTGAGCTCCAGCGGCCGTCTCACCTGGCTGTGCACCACCTGCGTGCCCACTCCGCGACGGCGCACCAGGAGGCCCTTGTCGACCAGGGACTGGATGGCCTGGCGGACCGTGGGGCGGGACAGGCCCAGCCGGGTCGAGAGGTCGATCTCGTTGCCCAGGAGGTTGCCCGGGGCGAGCGCCCCGTGCTCGATCGCCGACTCCAGCTGCTGGGCGAGCTGGTAGTAGAGCGGCACCGGGCTGGAGCGGTCGAGCGCGAAGTGCAGCGCGTCCAGCGCCGAAGCTGCCACGGTACGGGTCCGGTCGCCGTTCCTCGCCGTCGGAGGTGTCATCGGGGACACGTCCCGCTGCCGGTGGTGATCGGGTCCATGGGCGACGCTCCGCTCGGTGGTCGGGGCCTGGTGTATCCAAGATGTAGGTGCCGCAGCCTCTCCTGTCAATCGTTTGTTCTTACATTCGGACCTGCTCGTGAAATGATGTCTTAACAAAGTATTGACAGCGGGCGTGGCAAGGGATTGGATCCCGTCCCAACAGCGCTTCAGCCGGCCCGCGATTCCCGAACTCTCGCGGACCCGGCCCCCCGGCCCCACCCTGAGCAGTAACGGGCCTAGGATCCCTCGAGATCGTCTTCTATTCCTTTCCCGGTAGATTTCCCGTCGCACAGTGAGGTGCAGGAAAGATGGACAGCTCTTCGCCCCGTTCCCGCAGAATCGCCCCGGTCGTGGCCATGGCCGCGGCGGTGGCCCTGACCCTCGCGGGCTGCTCCAGCAGCTCGGGCGGCAAGAAGTCCGAGGAAAGCGCGGACGGCGCGTCCGCGGGCAAGGCGAGCACCCCTCAGATGACCGTGGCCCTGGTGACCCACCAGTCGCCCGGCGACACCTTCTGGGACATCGTCCGCAAGGGTGCCGAGGCCGCCGCCGCCAAGGACAACGTCAAGCTCGTCTACTCGGCCGACCCGAGCGCGGGCGGTCAGGCCAACCTGGTGCAGAACGCGATCGACCAGAAGGTCGACGGCATCGCGATCACCCTCGCCAAGCCGGACGCCCTCAAGGACGTGGTGTCCAAGGCGAAGGCCGCGAAGATACCCGTGGTCGGCCTCAACTCCGGTGTGAGCGACTGGCAGAAGCTCGGCCTGATGGAGTTCTTCGGCCAGGACGAGACCGTCGCGGGCGAGGCCCTCGGCAAGCGGCTGAACGAGGCCGGTGCCAAGAAGGCCGTCTGTGTCATCCAGGAGCAGGGCAACATCGGCCTCACCCAGCGCTGTGACGGTGTGAAGAAGACGTTCACGGGATCGACCGAGGTCCTCTACGTCAACGGCACCGACATGCCGTCGGTGAAGTCGACGATCACCGCCAAGCTCAACCAGGACAAGGCCATCGACTACGTCGTCACCCTCGGCGCTCCCTTCGCGCTGACCGCCACGCAGTCGGTGTCCGAGTCCGGCAGCAAGGCCAAGGTCGCGACCTTCGACCTCAACAAGAGCCTGACCAGCGCCATCAGCAAGGGCACCGTCGAGTTCGCGGTCGACCAGCAGCCGTACCTGCAGGGCTACCTGGCGATCGACTCGCTGTGGCTCTACAAGAACAACGGCAACTACATGGGCGGCGGGGAGCAGCCGGTGCTGACCGGTCCCGCGTTCGTCGACAAGTCCAACGTCGACGCGGTGGCCGCGTTCGCCGCGAAGGGCACTCGGTGATCCGTATGACCCAGCACGCCGAGCCGGCGGTGACCACACCGCCGGCCCCCGGCCCGCGGAAGACCGACGGCCGGACCGCGCAACGCCCGCCGGCGCTGCGCCTGCTGGCCCGCCCCGAGGTGGGTGTGTTCCTCGGCGCG